>JAGXHV010000124.1 GCA_024636005.1 Bacillota bacterium | reverse complement strand
TTCGGTCAAATCACCTGGTTTGTTGAGTATCTCATCTGGTATGTTGCATTTGCCGACATCGTGCATGAGTCCAGCCATAGTGGCGTCTTTGATCATAGCGATGTCTAGACCGCACCATTTAGAAAGCAGTCCAGAAATCATGGAGACACGAACCGAATGGTCAAAGGTATAATCATCATAAGCATGGATTTGCCATATGCGTCTTGCAAAGCTGTCGTCGTTCATGACAGATTCAAAAATTGGTTCCACAGTGTCATACAACACTTCAAATACCGGCACACGACCAAGTTTATAACTTTTATAGATCTCTTTGAATTTTTCTACTGTCTTTTTATACTTTTCCTCTACTGCAAGTTGAGCTGCTGCTTCTATTTGTGCGGGACGCGATTCATAAACTGCTGCGTCTTCGTTAACTGAGTCTTTGATATATACGTAATCTACCAACTTACGAGTCAAGAAATCAATATGCATTCCATGGAGTGTCGTGTTTGAGCCAATCAGTAAAACGCCATCTTCGTCATAAACGTCCTCTACGAGAATCATACCGGTTTTAAGCTTTGACACTTCTAATTTCGTCATCAATTCACCTAATCTCTATTATTCATTAAATTTTATTATATTACGTAATCAACAAAAACACCAGTCAAATTACTCAAGATAGGTCAAAAGTCTCAAATTATTTCGATTTGTTAACTAAATGTCATTTCTTTATCTTGTGACTTTCTGCGCTCTGAGCCTGATGGTTCCAAGAATTGAACGCGATCTGCGACTATTTCTGTGAGATACACATTGTCTCCATCCGCATTTTCAAAAGTTGATGTGGCTACCCTTCCGACTATGCTCACCATCGCTCCTTTTTTGAGATACTTACAACAATTTTCGGCTTGCTTGCCCCAAACGATGACCCTGGGAAAATCTGCTGTCGCTTTGCCTTCACTTTTTTTCTCTTCCTTTTGTGCAGTTGCCAGATAACGATCAATGGCGATGTTAAACTTTGTGACACAGTTGCCATCCTGGAATGTTCTTAATTCCGGACTAAGGGTGAGTCTTCCTACCAAACTGACTTGATTCATGATAACCTCCTAATATTTGGGAATTGGGTATAAGTAAATGTTACCATAATTTTCCAATAAGTCAAATGGTAAATGTAAATTTTTGGATATTTTTTCTTTGGCAGGTTGGGAAGTGCAGGGAGGGCAGGGAGGGCAGGAAAAGATTAAGATCAAAAGATTAAGGTCAAGTGTCGGTGCGAGCACCGGAGAGGTCAAGGTAAAGGTCAAAAAACAATTGGGGACAGGTGCAAATTGGTATCTTGTATTTTGCAATGCATGGTTTATAATGATAATGTGTTTCGAATATCGAAATTTTATGGAGGCTGTATGCGTAGAAAATCGCTAGCTGGAATGAGACCACAACTCAACCTGAATGACAACTTGCAAATCAACATCTATAATGGTATCGCACTAGCTGTTGCAACGAACCTGGTCAATCCATATTTCGCAAAGTTCGCAATGCGTCTTGGGGCAACAGATTATCAACTCGCATATTTGAACTCATGGCCAGCTTTTGTGAGCATATTTGCATTGATTCCCGGAGCGCTTTTGATTGAGGCACTGGGAAACAAACAGAGAAGTACTCAATGGATCATGTTTATTCATAAATTTTTCTTCTTGGCGCTGGCGATTGTTCCAGTGATTGATTATGTTTCAAAGCCATGGTTGTTTATCGGTCTGGTTGGCATCATGAATTTTCCTGGTTCCATTTATACGATGGGTTATCAGTCCAGTGTCGGCGATATTTTTGAACCACGGGAACGCGGCAAGGCTATGAGTCTCCGCAACAAGTACTCCGATGTATTCAGGCTGATCATCACTTTGATTTCGGGTCAAATGTTGACGAGGCTTCCAAGTACTGATCAGGAGGTCATTTGGCTTTATCAAATTTTCTTTGTCATCGCGTTTGCATTTGGTATATTGGAATTTTTGAGTTTCAAGCGCTTTAAAATTGAAAACAGCGCAGTCACTCCCATGATTAAAGGAAAGTTCTACGCTGTTTTGAAAGACGGTATGAATTTTGTAGCTGGCAGCAAAGAGTTCAAATTATTCTTTGCGTGCTCCCTATTGTTTCATTTTGGATGGCAAATGGGCTGGCCACTTTTCAACATATATATGCTTAAAGTACTTGGTGCAAATGAAGCTTGGCTGAGTGCCGTTTCCATTGCCGCCGGTCTTTCAGCCATACTCACCGCCACTCTTTGGGCAAAGTTCGCAGATAAATACGGCAATACCATTGCAATCGTAATCGCAACATTCGGAATGAGCATCACGCCTATCCTTTATGTCTTCAGCGAATCGCTTTACATGCTGGTGCTGTTCAATGTCATCATCGGGGTCTCCGTTACGGGAACCATTTTGGTGCTGTTCAATATGCTCCTCGAAGTCACTCCTTCCAAAAATCGGACGACAATCATTTCCATATACAACACCCTCATCTCCATTTCCGCTACCATCGCGCCACTCATCGGCGTCGCCATAATGGAAAAAACCTCATTGAAAACCGCACTAGTCATAGTGGGCTTCATGAGGTTATTGGGTAGTGTATCATTCTATTTTCGTAGAAAGATCATGAAGAGAATTCAGGTATGATACTTGCGACCAAGGTCTTGACCTTGGTCTTTTCTTTCGCCTTTGACTTTGACCTCGCCTTTGACTTTGACCTCGCCTTTGACCTCGCCTTTGACCTTGACCTTCCCCGGTGCATAGCACCGACACTTGACCTTAATCTTTTCCTGCTCTTCCTGCTCTCCCCGCTCTCCCTGCTCTCCCCATGTACCAATTTTCACCTGTCCCCAATTGGCATTTCAACGATGTTAAGAATGTTCCCAAAAAATCGATTCTCCTCATCATGCATCTGAGTCACATAGAGTCTCAGTTCTCTGGTTACCTCAAAGTTTTTATACCTAAGCACAGTATAGCGTCCTGAATCAAATGCATTTTTGATCAGATCTGTGATCTCTAGTCCATCGATGATGTTGTAACGGTCGTAGATGTGGGATTTCATTGCTTCGAAGTCACGTGGGTATTCTTCGTCGAGTTCAAGGAGATGCATGGCTTCGCGGTTGATTTTTTCGACGTAGCCATTGCGCTTGATGACGATGATGCCCATCGGGGTTTGTTCGACTACGTTTTCGAGAAGCGCTTTGGATTCCTCGAGTTTCTGCTGTGCCCGAACCTTATCGGTGATGTCCAGAATCGTTCCGATCGCATAAATCGGTACCTTGTCATCGTCTATATAGAGTTCTCCGACAAACTGAATGAAGTGAATCTCGCCTTTTTGAATGGTTCTGATGATGATGTTGAGAGACTCGTTTTCCCAAATGAAACTGTAGAATTTCTTTTCAAAGTATTCTTTATCTGAAGCATGGATATACGAATGGAGCTGCTCGAAATGGATATCTCGCGACGTCTCACTGATTGGGACAATCATGCCAAAGGTATCCGATACATGGAACATGTTTTTGCCCACCTCATACTTCCAGTGTGCCATTTGTGAAATCCGCTCGGATTCCGTCAAGATGTGCTTGGACTCGTCAAGTTGCACCGAAATCTCCTTGATCTCACTGATGTCCTGATTGGTTACGACAATGGAGGCGCCCTCGATTGTATCGACGTACTTGCCGGTTGAACGGACCCATTTCCAGATGCCTTTTTGGAAGTAGCGGTATTCGAATTGTTCGTTTTCCTTTTTCTCGGATGTGATCATATCAATCGCCTCGTAGGCAACAGATCGGTCATGGTCGTGAATGTTGTTGAGCCACTGGAGAAAATTGAGTTCAAGTCCAACCAGTCCCTTTTCGGTATCGAATTCATGGTAAAAGGTGACCGTCTTCTCAGGCAGTTTGATTTCAAACACGCCATCTTGAAGCGATTCCAAGATCTGAGAATACCTGGTTTGGGAATCGACCATTTTCTTCTTGTATATAAACTTCTCCATGAGGTCCCGGACCAGCAACACCAGTTTCTCAGTGTCATCATGTTTGAGGAGCATCGCTACAATCTCCACGGGTACTTCCTGGCCTTCCTTGGTGATGTACACCCTTTCAAAATGCAGTGAATCATGTTGTTTGCACAGCATCCAGTTGCGATGCACCATCTCAATTGTAAGTCCCTTGCTGATGGTCAGTATATTGAGGCCGACGAGTTCATCCATGGTGTGATCCAAAATTCTGAGGATCATCTCATTGGCAAACTCGATTTTTCCATCAAAATCGATGATCAATAATCCTTCTTTAATGTGTCCGAGTACCATGCCACCAATTGTGGACATGCTGTATTTGCTCTCTGTAGGCGTCACATACTTGATGAGAACACCAATGATGTTGCCATGACTTTCGTGAAATACGTCCTCCACCATGAAGAAGTGCTTTCCTTTATAGACGATTGGTCTTGAATCCGCGACCTCGCCTTTACTTAGCATATCATTCAGACGTTCCCTACTGCCACTGTCCAGCCCTTGATAAAACATATTGTATGATGTGATCGGAAGATTGACGTATGGTGCGAGGCGTTCTTTGAACATGATATCGCCAGTCATAAAATCGATCACCAGATATGGCAAAGTACCAGCTTCAGAGGTGGATTTATGAATTCTATCATAACTTTTCATCAAAAGATCGGCGAGGACTTCCACGCTGCGGTCGACCGCATTGGTGATGATGTGCTTCTCGTTTTCATATAAGATCATGGTCTCCGTAGCTTCGAAGTAACTGGAATTGCCCATGACGTGAGTCAGTTTCAGAAAATGCGTTTGAACGGTTTCCGGACTTGCAATCAATTTCTCATGAATGGATTCGTGCTTAGCTGCCTCAACTTTGAAATTGTAGATGTTGACAAAATGTTTATTCAGCAGATTCCGAAGAGGCCTTCTTAAGAAAGTCGCCATGGATGGATTGACGTAAACCACTTCACCTGAGATTTTGCGAATCATAATGAGGTTTGGAGCCGTATCCCAAAGTTGTGTGAAGTAAGCCTGTTCCTCTTTGAGGTGCGATTCGAGTTCGGAGCGGATCGTGATGTTTTGAATGTATATAAGTGCGAATTTTGCACCAAAATTGTTAAGTCTGATTTCATACACTTGCTTCTTATTATCAAAATCAGTGAATTCAATAATGGAGTCCCCTTTGAGCACTTCTTCAACGAGAGCATCGACACTCAAATATTTGGGATTCTCGATAGACAGTTTCTTATATTTGTTGTTAGATGCCACTACTTCTAGAGTTTTATTGTTGATGAGTACCACCGCTTCATTAAAATTCTCAATGATTTCAGAACTGAACAAACTCTTGAAGTCCATAAATTTGGATATGATGGGAGAAAACGACCCTTTTGCCTGATAAATCAGATACAGTAGGTATGACAATAGCGCAATGCTTGTTAACTGAGGTAAAAACTCTTTTGGCAAATCACCATCCACAATACTTTTGAGGTGGGATAAGAGCATAAAAAAAAGCAGCACAAAAAGAAGGGTATTCTTTTCACTGCGATTGTTTATGGTTTTTAGTATTAAATTGACAATCAGAAACAGTATAAGAAAAAGTTCAACAAAAAAAACGACTTGAGTCATAATATCTCCCTAAAAATCTATCGTTCTTGTGATGAAAAGAGTCAAATAATCCATTAGATTAATGGATTCTTCACGCCTGTTGTTCTTAACAATCTGTAAAACTGGCCTAGTTTGGGCTTCGCGATTTTCTTTGACGACAATTGCGAGCCGCCCGTCCGAAAGTTCCACAAGTGTTCCCGCTGGGTATATGTTCGCCACTTTCAGTAGATGGTGGTATATTTCCCGATCCAGTTCATAGACAGTCTCCACACGAAGAATTTCAAGCGCCATATCTACATTCATCCTGCTCTTGTAGGAACGGTTTGAAGTTGTAGCGTTGAAGATGTCACACATAGTGACTACCCTTACATGTACAGGAATGTCTTGATTTTTGAGTCCAAGAGGATATCCCGCACCATTGAGTTTTTCGTGATGCAAAAGCACGATTTGTCTTGAAATCGGTGATATGTTAGCCGATTCCTTAAGCATGTTGTATCCGAGCTGGGAATGCGTCCTTAATAGTTCAGTTTCCTCTTCAGTAAGAGCTTCAATTTTGTTGAGGACATCCCCTGGAATCTTCATCTTGCCAATGTCATGTAAAAGCGCCCCTACACCGATTTTATGGATAAAAGCGTTGTTGAGACCCATGCTTCTTGCGACGAGCATAGATAAAATGGCCACTTCAGCACTATGATGATATGTATACATATCCGTCCCCATCAACTCTGTCATACAATACAGTGTATTGTGGTGATTGTAGATTTCATCCATGAGCGCGTCCACCACATCTTTGATGGCATCCAAGTCTTTGACGGTATACATACTGCTCTTCCTATCGGATAGAGCTTTGAATACCTGCTTCACTGTATTGACGGAACGTACTTTCAATTCATCAGAAACCACCGTATCAAAAGCGATGCCTCTCGTGAGCTCATCGTCCACGTAAACACACTGAATATTCGAATGTTCAAGTCTTCTTATATAGGATTCAGTCAAAACGGCTTCTTTAGACAACAACAATTGGCATTTGTCATCGTACACCGGCTTTGCCAGTATATCTCCTGCTTTAAGATTTTCTATACTCTTCAGTCTCAAGTTGCGCCTCC
>JAGXHV010000123.1 GCA_024636005.1 Bacillota bacterium | reverse complement strand
TTCTTTAACGGTTACTTTATCCAGTTGCTTTTTAATCAAAATATCCACTTTGGTTTCCAGTAGTTCATAATTTCCAGCAAAGCGAATCTTATCCATCACTTCTGTTATAATGTCTTCAAAATAAGCACTGTTGTCGAATATAAAAATCGGGAAGTCATTTTCATTTGAGAACCTCACAACTTCCTGAGGAAGTTCGTTATAATAGACATTCTTGACCGCTAAGCCACTAACACCACATTCCACGAGATCCATAACCGATTCGAGTATATAATCAGGATTATCCTTTGCAAACATCAGACTTGAAAGGACAAACTCCCCCTTAATGAATTGACCTTCCTCCTTTATGAAAAATTCCCAATCTAAAATACCCACTTTTTCAATTGGATTGCCTAGACCGCTCATTCCCGAGATCAATCTGAAATTTCTAAAGGTATTCAGTTTGGTCGCATCGTATATTGTTATGCCCATATCATCACCATCCTATTGATCAAGTAATATCTTACTCAGTACGCACACACTGCATGCTACAAAATCTACTCTCTCTCTCGTTATTATTATATCAGAAGAAGTCTCGCTCATTTAGATTTTTTTCGCCTCAATTGTGTATATCAAATTATATCGGGTAAAAGGTTAATGATAACCATTATCAATGATATTTGTATAAACAAGGAGGTTACTCATGAAGAAAAAATTATTTGTTATGACACTAATTGCCGTGTTGACATTATCCGCAGTCGTTTATGCCGCAGATCATGTCACCAAAATTGAAGCTTATCTGGTTAATGATTTGAATTTTAATGTAGATGGGTCAAGTTGGTCTCCGAAAGAAGTAGATGGCTCCCCTCTCACTCCAATTATTTATAATGACAGAACATATGTCCCTGTGCGTTCACTGCTTGAAGACAAAGGTGTAACGGTAGGGTTCGATGCGGATTCCAGAACTGTCATCTTAGATTACTCAACTATGGATTATATCGACAAATCTACGCCACTCTTAATGCAATCTCTTGCAGCACCAACAGGTGGAGGTGGCGCTGGAAAAGCAACATTCAGAATCAATCCTGATTTTGAACCCATTGCAATTCCAATGGAACAAGAATACTCGTTTGACATGGCTCAGGATGCTATGATCATGGTTGACGGAAAAGAAATTGAAGGCAGTATTGATGAACTTATGATGTTAGCAGAAAACTGGAACATGAAGTCTATTGAATTGGACATTGATGAAGCATCTGGAGCAGTCAAAAGCGCTTCAATCACATCAATTGGTGATAGCGAAGAAGATCAAGCTCTTGCTAGAAAATTTGGTATAGAAATCGAGATTTCTGGACCACCATGGAAAATTAAAATTACAATTAAGTTTTAACTTCTCTCATCACTAAAAAAACGCTCAAGATTGAGCGTTTTTTTCTATCCAAAAATCAAACAACATACTGCAAAACTTGGGATGGCGTCATCGTTGATAAGAAAAAGTTCTGTTCAGTTTGACTTTGAAATTCACATTGACAAATCGGCTTGTTCCAGTGAACTCAGAAAGAATATTTCCAGTTTCTTCATCAAGCGGGGGATATTTGAATATAAACCCGTCCTTGGTGGCATCCACATATCCAGTTGCTTTTCCATAACTGTCAACGAATGTGCTTCTTATTTTATCTTTCACTTTATCGCCTGAACCTTCACGAATAATCGTCTTAGTCAAACCTTTGGTCAATGGATTGTTGTTATAGATTTTTCCAAGTGAGTAGTCATGAACATCTACAGAAGAACCCTTAGGAATTGGAATTTTGTCTTTCATTTTCTTGTTCAACTTTTGCATTTTAGCTTCAAGTTCACTTCTTTCGCGATCTTTTCAGCATCACCAAAAACAGCATTCTTTGCTACACTAATCATTGCGCTTGCAGCTCCAGTTGCTACCAGCGTTGCTGTTGTATCAATAACAACAACACCGAAACTCTCAAGTAAGTAGAATACACTTTTTTGAGAGTTTTTTCTCTATTTCGTTATTATAATTTCTTTAGTTTCACTGATCCATTCAACCGAAGCCCCTAGATTTTCACTGACAAATCGAATAGGTACAACCGTTCTACCATTTACAATAAATGGCGCTGCATCAAGTGTTACAGAAACACCATTTACTGTTGCTATGGTCTTATCAATCCAAAGCTTTATGACAACATCATTTGTAGTGTAGGTGACCATTCTCTCAGCGTTATTCCAACCAATCGTTGCGCCCAATTTCTCCCCAATTAATCGAAGAGGTACTTGGGTTCTTCCATTGACAATAAAGGGGGCCACATCCAGCACTTCATTCATTCCGCTTACATTAACATTTGGCGAACCAATTGTAAATGTAAGTGTAACAGCTTTCTGTGTTTTTAAATCCCATGTGTTTAGTTCATCCTGTAAAGAAAACATCTCAATATGACTCAGTGTGCCATTTTCGATAAAAGCCATTTGCCCATCTGTCACATAAACTTCTTCTTGCCCATAGGCTGCAAATGATACAGTGCCTTCTATTACTTTTAATGTAGATTTTAAACCATCATCCTCAACAATAAAAGTGGTACCTTTAATACCGCAAATTCCCTGTGACATTTCAACTTGCATGGTGCCGTCTACAACCATCTTTTTAACATTTGCCAATACTTTTCCAAATAACAATGCAAGTTTACTTTCTCTTTCAGAACCTGTATTCATAATGATCTGTGAATTCGGTCGCATTTCAAAAGTTGTCATATCATGCAGGGACAGTTTGACATAAGCATCTGATTTGGTCCATATCACATCCCCTTCATTAATCACCATGTCAACATCTAAATAATCCCATCCTAGACGGTCATCCCCATGTCGTATCAACACTTCCCCCGTTATATCACTCACCCGCGCACCAGATTCTTTGTATTCACCCGCTTCTGTTTTAGCAACAACAAATACCTCATCAATGAATGGTATAACTTCAGCAGTCTTTTCGGGTTCAGACGCATCTATCACTTCATCGGTTTTTTGCCACTTATACACATAAATGGTTTCCAGTTGAACAGCATCATATAACGTAAAACGCAGTCGCATTTCATCACCTTCACGACCACTCCCGGCTGTCGCACTGACGGTTTCATTAACAGCCATGTAGTTGTTCTTTTTTTCTGATGAGAATAAATGTTCACCCGCTGCATTCGAAAAATTACCATTGTCTAAAAATGCGCGCGCACTCCCTGCAAACGAAAAAAATGAAAGAGAGTTGCTAGATGTTGATAACGATAGGGTTATATTAATCGCCTCACCGGATCTGATGATTGATGGCGGTTGACTCCAAGCGGCATGTGTTGTATTGGATTCCCCATTGATTTTATTGGGTGTTGTATTTTTGTCCGTTTTTCCAATATAAGAGTGTTTAATTGTAAAATCATTTTGTGAATAAGTACCTTCAAGAGCATATTGTGTATTATTTTTGTTAAAAACATCAATTTTTGAAAGATCATAATCAATCACTTCATATAGAACCCATGCAGAAACTTCAACTGTATCCGAATAGATTGGCGCTGAAATCGTTTGAATACCTATATTCATTAACATGGTGGTAATCAGCATAACAGCAATTTTCTTCATTATATTTTCTCCTTTTTTTCAGTATATCATAAACGATGACCTCTTCTACATAACACCTGAATTCCACGCCAATTTTAAAAATGCATCTAAATTCGCTATTACGTTTATCTTACGAGGAATTCAAGTAGTTACTTGTACATTTCAACATTTTTCATGCTCCTTTCTTTACACAATTTCTAATACTGTACCCATTTGTCACAGCAGAATCACAATTATAAGTTCGATGAATAAACCACTCTTTTTATTGTTTCAAGTGAAATGTTTTTATTTGCTGTCTGTATTCAGATACGTCAAGGTAATCAAACTTAATAACAGAAACAGATTGTATGAGAGCATCATCATTTGAAACACAGCTTCAATTGCCAGTTGAATGCCTATCACTTTTGCCATTTGGGGAAACGATTGTCTCGCAGCTTTGACTGAAGATGTAATCCACCCAATAAGTGATTCCTCAACAATTTTCATTTATTGGATTATAATCTCAAATCCGCAGTGACTCCTGTCTCATATTCAAACCGCTTAGCGAAGTCAATCAGTTCAGTTTTCTCCATATTTCCGTAAGGTACATTGAGTATGGTCTCATTATCGTCTTTTTTTCTGGTGAGACAAATGGAACTGCTGTCTATGACAATGCTTTTTAGAATGATTCCGTCCATATTATATTTGATTATTTTTGATCCATCCATAACTCCAAAGCAAGAAATGTACACGCCAATTTTTTCAGTCTCCCTTTCATTTTTATGAGTGTGTCTGATGCAAACATTTTCAATGAAGGCAATATTATTGTCTATGATCAACTTTGCCAAACGAAATCTTTTGTACTCTGAAATCGAAAGCATTATAAAAAACAAGACAAGCAAACTGCCTATTCCTCTGCTTATAGCACTGGTCATGATTGAGAACACAAGCATCAAACAACTCATCAATATGAAAAAGAAGACTTTTCTTTTGATCTCCTCCATCGGTTCACGTCCTTGGGCTAAAGCTATTCCTCATAAATGACTATTGCTTCTTTTGTGCTATTGATCCATTCGACTTTACAATTGAGATTCTCTGCTGCAAACCTAATAGGCACATATGTCCTATCGTTTTTTGAAATTGGTGCAACATCCATCTTACCAGCAACGCCATTGACTATGATATCCAATTTATCCAACCACATTTCTACAGTATTGCCTCGTGCATTCAGTGTAATCTTTCTGGTCGCTCCATCCCAATTTATATTGCCATCCATGGCTTCCACTACAGCTCTTATAGGTACCATTGTTCTTCCTGAAATAATCATTGGTGCTGTACCTCGACCAGGATCAACCTCTTGATTCATACCATTCACACTCATATTTGGGCTGTCAAGTTGTAGTATGATGAAGTTCTTGAATTGTCCAGGTTTATAGGTGGTGCCTAGTGTTTTGACCTCAAATGTCGCGATAGGATTACCCAGTTTTTCAGCGACTCCTTCTAGAGGTTTAGCTTCTGCAATTACAGGCTTCACGGTGTAATAATAAAAAGTGTTGTCTTCAGCATTCGCATCCACAAAAGCTGTACTGGTAATATAAAAATCTGTCACTGAAATGCCTAGTGAAGCTTTTTCTTTAGATCTGTACACCCTATATCCCAAAGCAGCAGCTGGTTGCCAAGATATTCTGAGTCCAGATTTAAAAGTTTCCACACTTTGGCTTTGTGCAGGAATCACTTTCCACTCATAGGTATATCGAGATCCTAGATTCCCAGGTCCTCCAGCGTATAAAGCGACATAAAGGGATTTTTTTGTGCCAACAGTTGCAGGTTTATCGTAGAATTCAATCGTCAAATCCGCCCAAGTTGATTTTTGAAATGATTCATCACCGTTGTAAACTTGCACTCCACCAGTTGTGATGTATCCAGGTGACAAACTAAGTGTTTCTACTATTTTTCCGTCCTCATAAACACCTGTGAAACTTTTGCCACCAGCTGTTCCATATCCCAATTCCAAATCTGGAACATCCGCATAAAACGTAGGTTTGAGAGCAAGAGAATATTTGCCTACATTGTAACTGATTACATCTTGACTCATCCTAATCGTCACTTTTTCTTTTGCATGAATGACCGTAGGTAAATCTGTCCAAGTATATCTGGCATGTAAATCTGGTGGATTGCTATCTATTGAGGTAATTCTAGCTTCAACCATTTTTTCATCAGATTTGCCTTCATAAATCCAAAACGTTCCTGCAGTAAAATATTTGCTGACTGGGAAAACATGTGTGTCCACCAACACCCATCCGTATTCCTCAGCGGCTGCTACCGGAGTTGAACCGGTTACACTCAAGCCTATAAGCATTAAACAAACCATAAAAATAGAGATCCAACGTTTCATATTTTTCTCCTTTCAAAATTTAGGTAACAATATCATAAGCCCAATAGACAAAAAAAACATCACC
>JAGXHV010000122.1 GCA_024636005.1 Bacillota bacterium | reverse complement strand
TCGCCAAATACATTGACAGTTTTGTTTGCCCATGACTTTTTAAAATAACGGATGAAACAGTGAATAATGCCGGTACAAACAAAAATCCCAGCATTGTACCTAGATATGAGGTTGTATCCGGGTAAAGCTCTAATGGCATATTGATCAAACCAAAAAATTGTAACTGGAAGGTATATAGCAGTATTGCGATCAACCCAGACAACAATATATTAGCGCCAAAAGCTAATGTGTACACTTGGTTCAAATCTTTTTTATGTGATGCTCCTATGAACTGCGTGACCATGATTCCGGTAGCCGCTGAGGTAATGTTAAAAAGAATGAGCAAGGTATTGAGTATTTGATTGGCATTGCCCACAGCAGCAACTGCAAGGTCAGAATATCGACTCAACATGACAGTGTCTACATTGCCCATGATCATGAACAACATTATTTCTATAAATATTGGCCACGCCAACTTAATTGGATTCGTATTTTCATCTATTCTCAAAATATTTCTCTCTTCACTTTTATTTAATCTAAATTACATCATAACGCTTCTGGTAAAAAAATCAACCATTTTAACCCTTATAATTATGTGAAATTAAAGCAAAAAAAAGTGCTTTACCCTACAGGTAAAGCACCTCGTTTCGAAAGTCTTATCTCAACTGCGCATTAAGTTCATCTTCAAGAGCTTTGAGAATTTTTGAGAATATTTTATTGACGACCTCATCCTCAAGCGTGCGCTCCTCTGATCTGAATACCAAAGCATATGCTACCGACTTGTAACCCTCAGGAATCTGACGACCTTTGTACATGTCAAACATGACCACCGATTCTAAAAGATCTCCTGCTGATGATTTTACAAGTTGCTCAATCTGAAAAGATGTAGTCTCATCTTTTACTAAAACAGCTATATCTCTTTCGATTGCAGGGTATCTTGGGATGGCTTTGAACAGTCTTGATTCGCGTGACAATTGCATAATTAAATTGAAATCGAGATCAGCGACATAAGTTCTGGTTCCAAGACTGTATTCCTCTTGTACCAATGGATGAATTTCTCCCATTGAACCAAGGATGTGATCTCCCCAGATAATATTTGCACATCTACCGGTATGATATGTTGGTGCATTTGTCTCTTTCTCAAAATAATAACCTTCCACGCCAACTCCATTAAGCATATTCTCAACAATTCCCTTTAAAGTGAAAAAGTCCTCATGTTCTCCATAAAGTCCAATGGTCAACACTTTTTTCTCTATCGGCAATTGTTTTACAGGTAATTCCTTTGGCAAGAACACACTGCCCATCTCAAATACTTTTGCCTTCAAATTCTTACGATTGTAATTTCTTGACAACACTTCAAGAACATTCGGAACAAGTGAAGATCTCATGACGCTGAACTCTTCACCGAGTGGATTGATCAGTTCCACTTGATTACGCAACAAACTGTTTTCAGGGAGATTGATACGATCCAAATCTTTTCTTGAGACAAAAGAATAAGTTAAAATCTCATCTACTCCGGATGATAAAAGCTCAGTCTTTGCTTTTTCCTCGATCAACTGGGCATTTGTTCTCGCTCCCCAAGTTGAAGTTTTAGGTAAAGTCATTTTAATTTGATCATAACCGTATAGTCTCGCTATTTCCTCCACCAGATCAATCTCTTTGAGAAGATCTAATCGATAATATGGTGGGATTGCTTTCAGTCCATCAATATCAATGACTTCAATCTCTAGTTTTTTAAGAATCTCAATCATTTCTTGTGCTGTGAGTTC
The DNA here is from genome assembly GCA_024636005.1 of Bacillota bacterium. Taxonomy (GTDB): domain Bacteria; phylum Bacillota; class Clostridia; order Peptostreptococcales; family Acidaminobacteraceae; genus Fusibacter_D. The sequence goes on along the minus strand of JAGXHV010000122.1, from coordinate 18,316 downwards.
GCTATCGATCATCTGGTTGATTCGCTCAACTCGGAATGGAATTTCCAGTCTTGGAGCTTTATTCGGATAAACGTCTATTAGACCAGGAACAACTTCCCCTGCCCCTAAGAGTTCAATGAGATGACACACTCGATCCACTACCATTGCGGGTAGTTCAACACTGACCCCTTTTTCATAACGTGATGATGCTTCAGAACGGAGTCCCAAATCTTTAGATGTTTTTCTGATACTAGTCTTGTCAAATGAAGCTACTTCCAGTAAAACTGCTTTAGTTTCACTGTTGATTTCTGTATTGGCACCACCCATAACACCTGCTATGGCAATCGGTTTGTCCTTATCAGCAATAACGAGCATCTCGTCAGTCAAAACTCTATCTTTATCGTCAAGGGTCGTGATTACTTCTTCAGCCTTTGCTCTTCTGACGATGATTTCACCACCAGAAACAGAATGCAAATCAAATGCGTGAATAGGTTGACCATATTCGAGCATTACGAAATTTGTTATATCCACTATATTATTGATTGGACGCATACCGGATTGCATCAATCTGAGTTGCATCCAAAGTGGAGATGTTTCAATTTTTATATTTTTGATAATCTTAGCAGCGTAACGTAGACATAGATCAGGAGCATCAATTCTTACAGATGCAAAATTATCCGCTTCAGATGCTGCTGTTTCATCATAGAGTTCTGGAAGTTTGACAGGTACATTAAAACTCGCTGAAACCTCTCTAGCCATACCCAGCATACTCAAGCAGTCTGGACGGTTAGGTGTGATTTCAAATTCGATGACTGCTTCGTCAAGTTTAAGAATTTTTAGAATATCCTCTCCAATTGGATAGGGTTGATCGAGAATCAAAATGCCATCGTCAAATTCCTTCGGAATGGATGCCCCCTCAAAACCGAGCTCTTCGAGTGAGCATAACATACCATTCGACACCTCGCCTCTAAGTTTACCTTTTTTGATTTTGACGCCTCCAGCAATAATTGATCCATTCAATGCTACAGGAATATAGTCACCGATACTGATATTTGTTGCACCAGTGACAATTTGAATTTCTTCAGTTCCGACATCAACTGTACAAACTACTAATTTATCTGCATTGGGATGCTGAGTGATGTTTAGAATTTTACCAACCACCACATTTTCGATGCCTTCAGAAATCTTAAAAGAACCCTCGTTGTTCGATCCAGTAAGGACAAGCTTGTCCATCAGAGTCTTATCATCTAAATTTTCTATATCAACATAGGATTTCAGCCATTCTATAGGTACTCTCATTTTTGCCTCCTTGTCTTATCTTAAAATTGTTTGATCAAGCGAATGTCATTTTCGAACAGAATTCGAATATCGTCAATTTCATATTTAAGCATAGTAATTCGATCGAGTCCCATTCCAAATGCAAATCCGGTGTAAACCTCAGGATCTATACCACATTCACTAAGTACATTAGGATGGACCATACCACAACCCAATATTTCAATCCAGCCGCTTCCTTTACAGAACCTGCAGCCTTCTCCACCACATTTGAAACAAGAAACATCCACTTCCCCACTCGGTTCAGTAAACGGAAAATAATGTGGTCTGAATTTGGTGCGTGTTTGGCTACCGAACAATCTCTTGGCAAACATATCTAGTGTGCCTTTTAGATCTGCCATGGTGATATTCTTATCCACAACGAGTCCTTCAATTTGATGAAACATCGGTGAATGGGTCGCATCAATCTCATCATTTCTAAAACATCTTCCAGGTGCTATGATACGAATCGGTGGCTTCTCAGACTTCATGGTTCTAACCTGAATCGGCGATGTTTGTGTTCTAAGGATGAGTTCTTCATTGATATAGAATGTATCCGACAAACTTCTCGAAGGATGGTCAATCGGCGCATTAAGGGCGTCAAAATTATGATAAACCGTATCTATCTCAGGTCCCTCAGCAATTTTGAACCCCATGCCTAGGAATATTTCCTTTATTTCATCCAAAGTAACATTAAGGGGATGCTTATGGCCTCTCAGACTTTTCTTTGAAGGCATAGTGACATCAATACCTTCCGTTTGAAGTTGAATGTCCATTTCAATTCTCTTTTTATCTTCCTTGACGGAATCCAGTAAATTTTCAATGGCTTCACGCACATCATTGGCCATCTTTCCGATAATAGGGCGCTCTTCATTGCTCAAATCTTTCATGTTTTTAAGAACTGAAGTCACTTCACCTTTTTTGCCTAAATATTTGACTCTAAGATCTTCAAGTTCTTTAAGACTCTTAGCGGCTTTCACTTCATCAGTGGCCATTAGCAGTAATTTTTCCAAAATTTCTTTCATCTTCATCCTCCCACATCAATATTCAAAAAATAAAAAAACTCCATCCCATAAAGGGACGGAGTATATTCCGCGGTACCACCCAATTTGACTGCAATAGCAATCCTCTCAGAACCTTAACGCGGCATACGGCACTTCCTACTCGAGTTCAAAAGTGCATCTCCAGAGTGAACTTCAGCGTTATCAAAATAGAAAGCTTGCACCAGTTGCTTTCCTCTCTAAAAAAAATCCTACGCCTACTCTCTCTTTCACAGATGTTCGTTTTTTCCAATACAGCTATGATACCACAAAACAAATCATCAAACAAGTTTTTATCTTAATGAACTTCTGTCTGTCATCCTATACATCATGATTCCAGCGGCAACAGCTGCGTTCAATGACTCTGCCTTGCCAAAAATAGGTATTTTGACACATACATCAGCCGATTCAATCAATTCCCCAGACACACCATTTGCTTCGTTACCGATCACCAGACAATTTTTCAATGAATAATTGTCATCTGCTTTATAATCCTTTGAGTCTCTTAGAGCAGTCACTACAATATTATAACCCAGTGATTTAAGTCCAATGATCAATTGCCCGGGATTCTCAGCCTCCACAAACTGAACGTTGAGAATTGACCCGACAGTACTTCTAACAACCTTGTCATTATAGACATCCACACAGCCCTTGTTTAATATAATATATGGAAAGCCTGCAGCGTCAGCAGTTCTGATGACGGTGCCCATATTACCTGGGTCTTGCAATCGATCCAACATAATTAAGGAATTTATTTCTTCCTTTTTCAGTTTTTCCAGAAATTCTTCATCGCTCAATTTCTCGGGTATGGACATGATGCCGATGACCCCTTGAGTGTTCTCCGTGTGTGCGATTTCTTTAAACAAAACGGTTTCTACAGAAAATACCGGTGCAACTTCTTCAAATTCAAAAGTTTTTTCGTTTTGAGTCAAAGTGTCAGCGGATATCAGAATCGCATGACACGTCTGACCGGTCTCAACAGCCAATGAAACGGTTCTAAGACCTTCTAGAAGAAACTTTTGCTCTTTTTCCCTATATTTTCTAGTTGAAAGAGACTTTGCAAGTTTGATCCACTTATTCTGAGTTGATGTGATTTCGACCAAAATTTACCTCTTTTCAAGCTTTTGAAGATCTTTGTTATGGCCAACGACCACAAGGATATCATCTTTGAGGAGAACGCGATCCGGTTCGACATTGATATCTACATCATCGCCTCTTCTTATTGCAATAACAGAAATGGAGTATTGACGACGCATATTGATTTCAACTAAACTCTTCCCGATCCATTCTTCACTCATTTTGATTTCAAGTATACTATACTCTGGTGCCAGGTCAATCAGCTCTAGAACATTGCTTGATAATAAACCTTTGGCGACTTTTATGCCCATTTCCTTCTCTGGAAAAACAACTCTATTGGCACCAATCTTGTAAAGAACTTTTGCATGAGCCGCATTTTGAGCTTTCGCAATGATGTGCTTAATCCCCATTTCTTTCACTAATAAAGTTACAAGAATAGAAGACTGAATATCTGAACCTATGGTCACTATGGCGACATCAAAATTTCTTATTCCAAGCGCCTTGATTGCATTTTCATCAGTTGCGTCTGCTTGAACAGCGTATGTTACTTTATCTGAAATACTTTGAATGATTTCTTCATTTTCATCGACCACCATGACTTCACTACCCATTTCAGCCAGTTTGATCGCAACACTTTGTCCAAATCGACCACATCCTATTACAACGAATTGTTTGCTCATCTTATTCCTCCAAATATTTTTAACCTACTATTATTTTCCCTTCCGGATAACGGATCAACTGCTTTTTGTTATAACCAGATCGGCTTAGTGCAAGTACAATGGTGAGTGGTCCCAATCTACCAAAAAACATTAGAATGGTAATGACCACTTTTCCTGCCGTAGTCAAATATGGAGTGATTCCCAGTGATAAGCCTACGGTTCCAAACGCACTGAAAGTTTCAAACACCAAATTTTCGAAAGTATGTGACGGTTCAACGACAACAAGCACCATCATCAGAATTGCAATGACAAACGTTGAAACAAATATAACAGCAAGAGCTCTGTTGATAATGTCTTTAGAAATTCTTCTGTTTGAAAACTGGATATCTTCTCTTCCTCTTGCTACTGCAACAATTGTTAGGAACATCATACCAAATGTTGTCGTTTTAATACCTCCAGCAGTCGACCCTGGTGATCCACCAATGAACATCAACATAATTGTAAGAAGTTTAGTCGGCATGGTCAGCATATCAGTGGGTATTGTATTAAATCCTGCTGTTCTAGGTGTGATTGCCTGAAACAACGATGCAACAATCTTTTCTCCAAAATTGAACGTTCCGATTGTGCCTTGATTATTGAATTCAAAAATAAAAACCATTAAGAAAGCTGAACTGATCAGAATTCCTGTCATTATCAAAACCAATTTGGAATGCAAAGTAAGTTTAGAAAATTTCTGCGTCCTAAACAAATCCACAATAACCGCAAATCCTAATCCACCAATGACGATCAACATCATAACTACTATGCTCACAAACGGATCTTGTCCATACGCCATTAAACTCTGGCCATTTCCCATTATATCGAATCCAGCATTACAAAACGCAGAAATCGAGTGAAATACTGAATAATAAAGACCTGTTGTAAATCCCATTTCAGGAATGAACCTGAAGCTTAAAAAAAGTGCACCGAGTCCTTCGATGATCATTGTTGAGATGAAAACATACTTGGTCAAACGGATGACCCCAGAAATTGAAAACTGATTAAGAGCTTCTTGCATTATAATTCTATTTCTTAAACCGATTTTTTTACCTAGAAGAATTGCTGCTGTTGTCGTCATGGTCATGAACCCAAGTCCACCGATTTGGATAAGCATCAAAATAATTGTCTTTCCAAAAACACTCCAATATGTTCCGGTGTCAACAACAACAAGGCCTGTAACACAAACTGCAGATGTCGAGGTGAACAAAGCATTTATAAATGAAGTGGAATCTCCAGAAACCGTACTGATTGGTAGCATCAAAATAAAAGTTCCGATCAGGATCACACTTAAGAAACTAAGTACCAATATTTGAGCTGGCTTTAACCCCTTTTTTATATTCATTGTTAAATTCATGCTTCCCCCTATAGCGCAATTATCATAAGCAATATTGTATCAAATTAAACCATAAAAGCAAAGTCAAAAAAGAAAATCGACGATTTCTCGTCGATTAAATCCAAGCATTATTATTTGTTTTGCATTTGAGCTTGAAGTGCAGTCAATGCAACTGTGCCTACAATGTCATCCGCATAACATCCTCTGGACAAATCATTAACTGGCATTGCAAGCCCTTGGCATACAGGTCCATAAGCATTGGCATTAGCAAGTCTTTGAACCAATTTGTATCCAATGTTTCCAGAGTCGAGATCAGGGAAGATCAGAACATTTGCCTGGCCAGCAACTTTAGAATCGGGAGCTTTACTCTTACCAATTTTTGGAACGATTGCGGCATCCAGTTGAAGTTCAGCATCAATACTCATCTCCGGTGCCAATTCTTTTGCGATTTTTCCAGCTTCAATGACTTTATCCACATCTGCATGATTTGCTGAACCTTTAGAAGAAAATGATAACATTGCAACTTTAGCTTCTTTATGAACGAGAGACTCAAAGGTTTTCGCGGAACTAATCGCTATATGTGCCAGCTCCTCAGAGGAAGGGTTCGGATTGAGTGCGCAATCTCCAAAAATGAAAATCCCTTCTTCACCAAGTTCACAGTTAGGTACTTCCATTAAGAAAACTGCTGATACAAGTTTGGTGCCTGGGGCAGTCTTCAGAATTTGAAGCGCTGGTCTGAGCACATTTGCAGTTGAGTTTGCAGCACCAGCAACCATACCTCCCGCCTTGCCCATTTTTACTAACATCACACCAAAATATAGTTCGCTTTCAACCATCAAATCTTTTGCTTCCTCGACAGTCATACCTTTGCTCTTTCTCATTTCTGCGAGAGCTTCTGCGTATTTGTCCATTTCTTCAAATGTGGTTGGATCAATAAAAGTTGCCCCTTCGATTTTCCAGCCACCTGCTTTTGAAAGAATTTCTTCTTTTTTGCCCACTAAAATTATATTGGCAATGCCTTGCTCTAAAATTTTGTGAGTCGCTTCGATCGTTCTTGGATCAAATGCTTCTGGTAAAACTATAGTTTGGATATCCTTTTGAGCAATTTCTATCACTTTGTCTAAAAAAGCCATCTCATACACTCCTTAAAATTTATTTATACCCCCATTATATGACAAACGCCTTATGTATACAAGATACATAAAGCGTTTTTGTTATTATTCTTTTTTCCAATGGCTTGGAGTGAAAAGTAAAAAGATGGTAAAAAGTTCCATTCGCCCAAATAACATTAACATCGAGAGCACTATTTTACTAGGGGTAGAAAAAAAGGAGTACGTCTGTGTAGGACCTACCAAATCAAACCCAGGTCCGATATTTCCAATAGATGCGGCTACAGAACTCGCTGCACTTAAAAATCCAATACCTTCAAGCGATACAAATAGCGTTCCTGCAATAAAAAGTAACAAGTAGAGAAAGAAAAAACCTGTAACATTTGCAATGACATCTGTAGACAACATCTTTCCATTCAATTCAATAGGAATCATCGCTCTCGGGTGTAAAAGCTTGACCAATTCTCTTTTTACCAACTTAAATAGGATGATCAATCGGATGACTTTAATGGATCCCCCCGTTGAACCAGCACTCCCTCCAATAAACATAACAAAAAACAATATTGCCTTACTGAAGCTTGGCCAAAGATCAAAGTCAACTGTTGAATAGCCAGTTGTGGTCATAATGGATGCCACTTGGAAAAATCCATGTTGAATAGAATCCAGAGGTGAATCGTAATATCCAATCAAATTGATAGTGACAACCGTTGATATGACAAGAAATAATGCTATATACACTTTAAATTCGATATTCTTAGTAATATTTTTTATTCTTCCTCTGTAAAGCTCATAATAAAGTGAAAAATTGACCCCTGAGGCTACCATGAATATAGTAATCACTGTGGTTATATATCTACTGTTAAAAGCACCGATACTTGCATTTCGAGTAGAAAAGCCACCGGTTCCTACAGTACCAAAAGTATGAATCAAAGCTTCATAAAGATTCATACCACCGAATAGAAGTAAAATGGTTTCAATCACAGTTATTCCCAAATATGCAGTATACAATATCTTAGCAGTATCCTTCATTTTAGGAACCAACTTATCGGATATTGGTCCTGGACTTTCCGCTTTGAAAATCTGAAATGCACCAACGCCTATTGTTGGCATGATTGCAAGTGCAAGAACCAATATACCCATCCCACCGATCCAGTGCATTAACGATCGCCAAAACAAGATACCACGAGGTAAAACCTCTATATTGTCGATCACTGTTGCCCCAGTGGTCGTTAGACCAGACACCGTCTCAAAAAATGCATCGACAAAACTTGGCAAACTACCGGAAATAACAAAAGGTAAGGCGCCAAAAATCGAGACAATCACCCATCCCACAGTCACTATGGTGATGGCCTCCTTTGTTCTCAAACGATTTGATTTTATTGGCGATTTGGACATTGAGTACCCAAAGATCAGAATCAAAAAGATTGTTTGTAAAAATGCAAAGAAATCAGGCTCTTGATAATAAAATGCGATGCCAAGTGAAGGCAATAAGGCAACCGCTTCAAACATTAAAAGATTACCTATTACTTTTACTACCACTCCAAAGTTCATTTAAGAAACCTCTCTTATTTTTATAGAAAAACTCATCAATTCTACCAGTTTCTTCCTTTAGACAAAATACTATAACGCGATTGCCAGATTCAATAATCATGTTACCATCTGGAATTAATATTTTCCCGTTTTTTACTACAGCACCTACCATAATTCCTGCTGGTAGACCCGTCTGGTACAACGGTTTATTGATAATTTTGGAATTCTCTTCAGCGATAATTTCAAGTACTTCAGCTTGCCCACCCAATAACATAGTGATAGACAAAATCTTACCTCCGTAGATATACCTCATGATTCCAGAAGCAGTAATCAAAATCGGATTGATCGCAAGTTCGATTCCGAGCTGCTCAATTATATTGACGTAATTGGAGCGACTTACTTTTGTAATAATTTTTGAAACATTTTGCTTCTTGGCCACCATCGATAAAAGTATGTTTTCTTCATCAAAACCAGTCAATAAGACAACAGAATCCATATCAGAAATATTTTCTTCCATTAACAAATTGATGTCGGTCGCATCTCCATGAATAATAAGAGCTTTCTTGAACTCTTGAGCAAGATACTTGCACCTCTCTTTATCTCGTTCGATGACTTTAACCGCCACTTCATTACGTAGCAACGTTTTTGTCAAATAAAACGCAGCTTTTCCTCCACCAATAATCATGACTCGTTTCACAGCTTTTGGCTGAACAGTAACACCATTATTCTTAGTGAAGTCATTGACTTCATCCTTGACTCCAATTAAATAGAGTAGATCACCCCTTCTCACAATTGATTCCCCGTGAGGTATAATGATATTACTATCTCTATGAATAGCTACAATCAACATTTTCTTTGGCAAGTTCATATCTTTGATGGAACGATCAACGAGTAATGATTTATCTGTGACTTTCAATTCCGACATAATCACTTTGCCTTTTGCAAAATCTTCTGTATTCACACCTTCATTTTTGAAGAGACTTTTATAAATTTCTTTTGAAATCTCAAGTTCCGGATTCGAAACATAATCTATATTTAAATTGAGTTTTAAAAAATCAAGTTGTTCCGTGTGCTCTGGATTTCTTATTCTTGCAATAACTCTCTTGCATCCCGTTTTTTTTGCAAGAGTCGCAATCAGCATATTTAGTTCGTCACTACTTGTTACGGCAATCAAAACATCAGCCTTATGAACATTAAGCTCTTGCAATACACTCAAGCTCAATCCGCTCGCATTGACAGTTAGAAGATCCATGTTAGAGCTAGCTTTCAGCAATGCATTATTATTGATATCCACAAGTGCGACGTTGTTGTCTTTTGATGACAAGAGTTCTGAAAGCTGAGCACCTAATTTCCCTGCCCCTACAATAACAATATACATTTGTAATCCTCCATTTCCAAAAGCTAAAAACACCATTAGTTTACCATTGCTATAAACTTATGTAAAGACTATGAAAGAAAAAGCCGACGGCTTATGACCGTCGACCTGTTTTAATTTAAATATGAGTTTTAGCCAGTTCAACTAATTTAGCGAAATCTTCAGGATGGTGAATTGCCATTTCAGAAAGCACTTTTCTGTTGATTTCAACATTTGCTTTTTTAAGACCATTCATGAATTTTGAATAGCTAAGACCATTGATTCTTGTAGCTGCATTGATTCTAGCGATCCATAATTTTCTGAAATCTCTTTTTCTAAGTTTTCTACCAATGTATGATGATCTTAAAGATCTCATTACAGCTGGGTTTGCTGCTCTAAATACCAAACTTTTTTGACCATAGAAACCTTTAGCCAATTTAAGTATTTTTTTATGTTTTTTCTTGGCGTTTACGGCGCCTTTAACTCTAGCCATTTCTCAAACCTCCTTCTTTCGTCTTCTTATAAATAAGGTAACAATGTTTTTATGCGTTTCATGTCAGATGTGCTTACAAATGTAGACTGTCTTAAGCCTCTTTTTCTCTTAGAAGATTTTTTGGTTAAGATATGGCTTGTATACGCCTTGCTTCTCTTAAGTTTTCCACCAGCAGTTTTCTTGACTCTTTTAGCAGCGCCGCGATGTGTTTTCATTTTTGGCATATTGTGTTCCTCCTTCCGATGTTCGCTATTATTTTTTAGGTGCAAATATTGCAACTAAGCTTCTACCTTCAAGTTTGGTCGGCCCTTCGATCGTCCCTACTTCTTCCAGCGTTTCACCAAATTTCTTTATAACTTCAAATCCTTGCTGAGTATAGCCCATCTCTCGACCTTTGAATCTTAATGAAACTTTCACTTTATCCCCGGCGATTAAGAACTTCGCAGCATTTTTTGCCTTTGTATCCAAATCATTTTGCTCGATGTTGAGACCTAAGCGAACTTCTTTGACAGAAGCGCTTTTTTGCTTTTTGCGAGCTTCCTTGTCACGTTTCTGTTGCTCGTATCTGAACTTTCCGAAATCCATAATTTTACATACAGGCGGTTTGGCATTTGGTGCAATTTTCACCAGATCGAGTTTCTTTTCCAGTGCAATTTGAAAGGCTTCTTTTCCTGACATAACGCCAAGTTGTTCACCTTCATCACCAATTACTCTAACTTCCAGGTCGCGAATTTCTTCATTAATTTCAGCTGTTTTGATAAGATACACCCCCTATGTTTTTTAAAAAATAAAACGGCAGATAGAATATTCTATCCGCCGTAAGCAACTTTACCGTATACATCAAATGTAAGGTTAAGAACTTGGTAACCATATGAACTCAAACGTTATATGGTGAGAAGCGGACTTCTTCTTATCTGTCATATTGACCTTAATAATAATATCATGTCTCTATTTACTTGTCAACCATCATTCTTCATCTTTTTTGAAGACTGAAGAAAGTGCTCTTGAGTTGATTTCATTACCAATCTTATCAGAAAACTCATCAAGTTGCAAGCGACCAATTTCACCGATATCTCTCGATCGTACAGCGACTTTGCCTTCTTCAACTTCGTTATCACCAAGGATCAGCATGTAAGGATTTTTCTCAAGTTGAGCTTCTCTGATTTTGAAACCGATTTTTTCTGCTCTGTGGTCCACTTCCACTCTAAATCCGCTCTTTTTAAGTTTTTTCGCGACTTCATCAGCATATTCTGTGTGGCGATCCGCGATTGTGAGTATTTTAACTTGAACTGGAGACAACCATGTCGGGAATTTTCCAGCGAACTCTTCGATCAAAATGCCCATGAAACGTTCAATACTACCAAATGCCACACGGTGTATGACAATCGGTTGATGCTTTTCTCCATCTCTGCCTATATAGTTCAGCTCAAATCGCTGTGGCAATTGCATATCGAGTTGAATGGTTCCACATTGCCATGTTCTACCTAGGCTATCTCTTAAATGGAAATCAATTTTAGGGCCATAAAACGCACCATCACCAGGGTTAAGTTTGTACTCGACACCCAGTTCCTCAAGCGCTCCTTGCAACGAATCTTCAGCGTGTTTCCATTCTTCATCGGATCCCATGGATTTTTCAGGTCTAGTAGAAAGTTCAATATGGTAAGAGAACCCGAATTTCTTATAGACTTCATCAATAAGGTTAACTACTCCTATGATCTCATCTTTGATTTGCTCAGGTAACATGAATATATGGGCGTCATCTTGTGTAAAAGCACGAACCCTCATCAAGCCATGAAGTGCTCCAGACAGTTCATGACGATGTACTCTGCCAACCTCACCCACTCTCATCGGTAAATCCTTATATGATCTTAAATCAGACTTATAAACAAGCATACCACCTGGGCAATTCATAGGCTTGATTGCATAATCCTCTTCGTCGATTGAGAGCGTATACATATTCTCTTTGTAATGGAACCAGTGCCCTGATGTTTCCCATAATTTTCTATTCAGGATGATAGGTGTTTCAATTTCTACATAATCTGCAGCTTCATGGACTTCTCTCCAGTATTTAAGCAATTCATTTTTAAGGACCATTCCATTTGGTAGCATAAATGGGAATCCGGGACCTTCTTCCATCAATGCAAACAGTTTGAGTTCTTTGCCAAGTTTACGATGATCTCTTTTCTTTGCTTCTTCAAGCATTGTAAGATAAGCTTCAAGTAATGATGCCTTAGGAAACGAAGTACCATAGATCCTTTGAAGCATTTTGTTTTTTTCATCACCTCTCCAGTATGCACCGGCTAAACTCAGCAATTTGAAACTTTTGATGTCTTTTGTGGACTGGACATGACATCCTGCACAAAGATCGACAAACTCACCTTGCTTGTAGAATGAAATGATGGCATCTTCAGGAAGATCTCTAATCAGTTCAACTTTGTAATCCTCGTTCTTGTCCGCCATGTATTTGATGGCTTCGTCTCTTGGAAGTTCAAAGCGCTCTAGAGACAAATCTTCCTTGATGATTTTTTGCATCTCTTTTTCGATTTTTTCCAAATCTTCAGGTACAAATTTGTGTTCTGTATCAAAATCATAATAAAATCCGTTATCAATTGCTGGTCCAATTGCCAGCTTGGTGTCCGGAAATAAACGTTTTACAGCCTGTGCCAATATATGTGAGCTCGTATGTCTGTAAGAATGATTGCCCTCATCGTCATCAAATTTGAAGAGACTGAGTTCACAATCGTTCTGAATAACGTAGGACAAATCAACGGTCTTGCCATCCACCGAACCGACAATCGCTTCTTTTGCAAGCCTTCCCGAAATGGAATGCGCTACGTCGTAGACAGTTGTACCTTTTGGAAATTCCTTTACCGATCCATCTTTTAAAGTTACTTTTACCATATCCATCTGATTACCTCCTAATTAATAATAATTCAAATAAAAAAACTCCCATCACTAGCGTATGCTAGGGACGAGAGTTGCTCGCGGTTCCACCCTAATAGTCTTTGGTAAGACCACTCGAAAGCCTTAACGCGGCCGACGCTGTATTTTCAAGAAGATTACTCATACAGAGCTAAAAGGGAGTTTTCACACAATCGGTTCATATTCTTCATTTCAGCCAAGTGAAGAACTCTCTAAATGCCTCTCTGTGCTACTTTTCTTTATCATTGCTAATTTTTAATTTAAAATCATGATAGCTCAATAATGAGCATTTGTCAACATTTCATTTGAACCGGTATTAAAACACATATAAAATAATCACACCTTGGATGAGACCAATCAAGAAACCGATCACTCCCCCGAGCCATTCAATGTGCTTCAATTCGTTTTTTGCTATCCTAAGGGTCATCTCTTCAATCTTCTCGAAATTATACCCATTGATTTTATCTTCAACCATTTTGCTGATGTCAATGCTTTCAATAGCTTTATGGGTAAGCTTTTCGCCCATTTCCACCACCAACTCGTCACCACTCTCATCGATCATTTTGTCTATGTTTTGAATGATGATCCCTTTAAACATAGATGGGATGACTGCTGGCATTTTCTCACTCGCTATTTGGTTGACTTTTTCCTTGATTTGTTCAATGATTTGTTTCTTGTCCATATCCAGCAGGAATTTGTCCATGATTTGCTCAATCGATAAGAGCTCTTCTGAAATGACATCACCAATCGATTTTGCAATTTCAGTTTTCCTTTTAGGAATCAACCCCTGAATAGAAAAGCGGGTTCCTGGTATCCTTATAGGTTCAAGAGGCCTGAACATCAACTTGATGGCAACAACATTTGTACTCCATCCTATAAGCGCTCCAACTACGGCAAGTAATAATAATCTTTCCATTTTCTATTTCCCCATTTGATTTAAAAGATCAATCAATTCATTTTCTTTAAATAGATATTTACTGTTGCAAAAATGACAGATGAGTTCAGCCTCGCCGTCTTCATCCAAAATCTCCTGAACCGCTGTTTTCCCTATACTCATCATTCCAGTCTTCATTTTTTCTCTACTGCAATCACACACATACTCAAGTGGATAGGTTTCCAGTTCGTCAAGTCCAAGTCCAGCAAGCACCTGGCCAGCAATTTGTTCAATTGTCAGACCATCCTCGAAAAGTTGAGTGATGGACTTCATTCCACTTAGATTGGCTTCCAGTTGATCGATTGTTTCTCCTTGAGTTTCGGGTAAAATCTGTACGATAAACCCTCCAGCCGATTTGACCTTAGCATCTGGATTTAGGAACACTCCTAATCCAACAGCGGTAGGTTGTTGTTCAGATTGACCAAAATAATGTGCCAAATCTTCTGCGATTTCTCCCGAGACAAGGTCAGATTGTCCAATGAAAGGCTCTTTCATTCCATAATCCCTGATCACAATCACTTTTCCATCAGTACCAACAGATTCTCCGACAGCCAATTTTCCAAGTGCACTTATTCTAGTCTCAGCATGTGGATTGGATGTATAAGCTTTGACATGACCATGAGTATCTGCAATAGCAATCATCAATTTGATATCATTTGAACCTTTTATTTGTAGAGTCACTTTCTCTTTATCGATTTTGCTCATCATTCCCATCATCACAGCTGCAGTCAAGGTTCTTCCAAGAGCCGCTGTGGAAATCGGTGATAAATCATGTGTTGCTCTTGCCGCTTCCACCATGTTAGTGGTCTCTGCGACATATATTCGCACTTCTCTGTTATGTGTCATTCCTGTTATTAGTTTTCCTAACATATTTCCTCCGTCATCCTATATGCTTTAGAACAAAACACATTCTCTGTGAAAATTCCTCTAAAGCCTCAAAACTGTCTCCATCAACAAGCTCTAATAGGTCAAAGTCAGCCTCAATAATTTTTTTAACCTCTTCAACCCGATAGGCACGTTGTTGATGATATTCCTCAAGTCTCTTATACGTTGAACCGTCTTCGACAAAAAGTGTCAACAGAAAATTGAGTTGATTGGATTCCTCATCATATTCATTTTCCCAAATGTAGGCTGAATGCTCAAAAGTTTCCGCAAAAGTCGAATTGCCAATCACTTGACTCAGCTTATAGTTTGTACTGAGATCGAAAATAAAAAGCCCACCTGGCAACAAATGTTTTTTCACTTGATTAACAGTACTAAGAAATTGCTCTTCATCATTCAGATAGTTCATGCCATCACATAGACATAAAATAACATCATACTGTTTACGTGTTTCAAAGTCAATCATGTTCTGATTGTAAAATTTAATTTTTTGTTTCTCCAGACTTGCTTTACTCGATGCAATTGCAAGCATATCCTCAGATAGATCAAGACCTTCTGTTATGAATCCCGATTTGCTGAGTGATATGGCCATCGTCCCTGTTCCACAAGCCAGTTCCAAAACTCTTTTCGATTCCGGTCTTGAAACGGCAATAAGTTTAAGTATTTGTTCATGCCAGAAATCATAATCGACATCATATTGCATGATATCATAAACGTTTGCAAATTTACTGTAAGGATTGTTCAAATTTATCCCACCTTTATATACGCATAGTAAATTACATAGCCATAGAACACCATAGAGATCGTTATTGTAACCAACGTAGAAAATTTGAATGAGCTGTTCTCTCCATTCCACAATCTATACTGTGAAATGCCTTTAATCTCTTTAATTTTTTCGATATTCGTAATCAATATCTTATCGTTTTCAACATCTTGGATGATTGGCACGATATGGATTTCCTCACCGGTATTTTCAACGATTTTATATTGTTTAAGCTGAACCGTCAAAGTATCACCCGGTTCATACCTTGGATAAGCTCTTTTGATTCTTTTAAGAAGCGTTTTAACCCCTACAACTGATGCAATGGAAAGAATAAAATAAAAGAAAATCACACCTAGTAACACACTGGATGATTGAAAGAGCACATCTCCCTGCGCCACCTCAACAAAATCAGAGCTTGCCCTATTGTTACCCAAACTGACCAAGAATCCCATTGTAACAGCAATACCATTATTGGCAATGTGGGCTATAATAGCGGCGAAAATGGAATTGGTAATCTGTACTAAATATGCAAATACGAGGCCAAGCACTATAGGTCCAAATAGATTTTGTGGATTGAAATGAAAAATTCCAAACAAAACGGCACTGAAAATGGCAGCTGCCTTTAAACTCATCTCATTTTCATAGGCGTTCAATATCATACCCCTGAAAAAAAACTCTTCACAAATACCAGCAGTTATGGCGATTACAAAGAAGAGAAGCATAAATTCCAGTCCGCTTTCTGCGGTTGGAATGGGGGCCATGATAGAAGAACTGAACAGTTCAATGATGAAAACCGCGATAAGGTTCACAAGGGCGATAGTCGGCACTAGAAAAACAGCTAACAAAATGATCTTTATGGTCACTTTGAATGGCAACTTGTTTAGTCTAAACACACTTTTAATGTCTTTTTTTGTAGCAAATGCATAAATCAATATAGGCAAAAGCAATATACCATATTCTGTGATCAACAATCCTTTGATGACATCAAGGCTCTGGACATATGCACCAAAGGTGAGAAATACAACTGCGAGTATAATAAAAATAGCATTGGCTTCATTGATTTTAAAATGGTTTTCTCTCATGATGCCTCCCTTATTCTATTGATTCAGATAGCGAAATACTTCCTTTCGCACTCAAAAGTCCGATATAGCTTTCGATACCATCCATTAACACGTTATTGTCAAAATTAAACTTGGAACTATGAAGTGGATAAACATGACCTTTGGTCTCGTTATATGACCCAATGAAGTAAAACAGTCCAGGAACAGCTTCCTGATAATATGAAAAGTCCTCACTGATCATTTGTGGTTTGATCAGTTCACATTTATCACCACCGATTTCCCAAAACTCGTCAAATAGGTTCACATCATTGACTACTGGAGGATACATATCCCTGACTACAAGTTTTATTTCTATTTCATATGCGGATGCGATACCGTTTAAATAGGTTTTCATTCTGTAGACCATTTTGTCATAAACTTCTTGACTGAAAGTTCTTAAAGTTCCTTCCATCCTTACATTTCCGGCAATTATATTGCGTCTTTCCCCACCGACAACTTTACCAATGGTCAAAACGACCGGATCTGTTGGTTCCACATTGCGAGAGGCTATGGTCTGAAGACCAAGCAAACATTCACTTGCTATCACCAGACCATCTATCCCGGTATGTGGCATGGCTCCATGTGCTGATTTTGCAACTATATCAATGTCGAATTCACCCGTCATTGCCATCATTGGTCCTGGGCACAAACCTATTTTTCCCTGCTCTATCCCAGGGAATATATGAATTCCATAAATCTCATCCACTCCGTATTTTTTTAAAATTCCTGATTTAACAATATTTTCAGCCCCACCTGGTCCCTCTTCGGCTGGTTGGAAAATCATAACAATATCATCGTTGACTTCGGCTGTATCCATAGTCAATAAATTCGCAAGTCCGATAAGCATGGACATGTGTCCATCGTGGCCACAAGCATGCATGAACCCATCATGGGTCGAATGTGCTTCAAAATTGCTTTCTTCAGACACGGAAAGCGCATCGATATCAGCCCTGAAAGCAATAGTCTTGCGAGGTTTTTTTCCTTTGATCAAAGCAATAATTCCAGTATTGTCCACAATTTCATAAGGAACTCCCAGTGATGCCAGCTTGTCTTGCAGCCACTTGGATGTTTTATATTCCTCGAGTCCTGGTTCGGGAATTTGGTGTAGACATCTTCTCGTTTCAAAAACATCCTCTTCTATTGTTTTAAGCAGTCTGTTCATCTGTGACATCCTTTCCTATGAATTACATATCACTCTATTTTATAATATTACTATCCAGTATTCAATAGCGCTAAAAAAACACCCCGTCTTCTGTTATCGAAGCCAGGGTGTTTGCCTATTAATCCACAAAAGCGAATACGTGGTCGATGTTTCTGAAATAATCTCCATAATTGAGGCCATATCCGACAATAAACTTGTCAGGGATCTCAAAACCTACATAATCAGGTTCATACATGACTTTCCTTCTGGAAGGCTTATCGAGTAGCACACATGCTTTGATGCTCTTTGGGTTTCTCTTTGACAAGATTTCAATCACGCCAGTCATTGTAAGTGCTGAATCTGTAATATCATCCACTATGAGCACATCAAATTCCGTAAGATCCACATTGATGTCCTGAACCACTTTGACTGTACCAGTGGTATGTTCGTCATGACCATAACTTGAAGTGGTCATAAATTCTATACGAACTGGCAAATCAATTTTCCTGACCAAATCTGCTGTAAATATAAAACTGCCCTTGAGCAGTGAAATCACAAGTAGGTTTTTATCTTTATAGGCTTCTGTAATCGTTTTTCCGAGTGAAACCACACGCTGCTCAATTGCTTCTCTTGATAATAAGACTTCT
>JAGXHV010000121.1 GCA_024636005.1 Bacillota bacterium | reverse complement strand
CGTCTCATCCAGCACATAAAAGGCCACATGAAACTCTGAGTTTGAATATCTAGGTGTGAAAGTCCTTATGATCGGACCACTTGCTCCAATATATCTGAAGTTGTCGATCATCACTTTGTTGCCTGCATCGCTGACTTCATAGATAGAAACCATGAGTCTTTCTGTCTTCGCTTCGTTTTGTGGCAAAATGAGATGGTATCTGAATTCCAGTTCATCTCCCGGTTCACTTGCCACTTTTGGCAGTTCCAGTACTGTTGAAGCTTCCATTGTGATTCTAGGCGCTTTCACAAATGCATTCTTAAATGTATAACTGGAAACCATCAAAACCAAAACGAGTAGGACCAGATTGATCCATCCGAGCCAACGTTTGCTTTGACCGGACTCCTGCAAGGTATCTTCTCCCTTATAGGTTTCTATGAAATAGATCAGCACACCGGCAAGGTACCAAAGAAATCTTCTGTTCTCCACATTGAGAACGGAAGCTTGTATGCCAAGCGCAAAAATTCCAGAGAGCACCCAAATGAAAAGCGCCTTATGTGCCATGAACCACTTCGGATCGATTCTAAACCGCTTCCACGCCGCATAAAAAATGGCGAATAATGGTGTGAAAAACAGCAGTGTGCCGGTGATACCCACTTCTGCAAACAGACCGAAATAAGTATTGTGAGGAATATTGTCTATGAATGGGGCTTCGAGCATTTCAAAATATGGCAAAGCATTCAGCGGATAATTTCCCCTGCCGACACCAAATATCGGATGATCCACGCCCATGAGCCACGCCACTTTACCGAGATTAAACCGTATGTCAAATCCCGCCTCGATGTTGACAATCTTATTCAGGATCCTTTGCGCAAAAACCGATTCGAACCAGGTCGCGTCAATAAAAATCGATGCACTAAAAAGAATAATCACTGTCAAAACTATCGCAGTGGAAACGCGCCAGTTGATGAAAAACATGCTGAAAACCAAAAACGCAAGACCGATTGCCATTCCGATCATGCCCCCGCGCGAACCTGTGAGAAACAGACCAACTAAGGCAATGGCCATGGTCGCATAGAGTGCCATTTTCATAGTTTTGGATTTGTTGATCAGTGCGAGTGCTCCCATACCGAAAAATGTCAGTGTCAAAAAACTCGCCGCATGGTTTGGGTCCGTATCGGTACCCATATAATAGCTCAAGTACTTGCCTTCTTCTCCAAGCAAGAAAGTACCGTTCTTAGCATAAATGTAAATGACAAATCCACCAAACACAAACAATAAGGCTGAGAACACCCAACTCCATTGCCACTCTTTAATGGACAGAATCTTAAGCGTATAATATCCCACCCAAAAATACGCAATGACAATCAGTGTCTTGACGAGTTCTTCAAAAATGCCCATCCAGCCAGCATTGACCAGTTCAGTGCTTTGCATGGCAAGATATCCCACTCCTGTGATCCAAAGGATCAACGCCAAATAAATCGGATAGTGCTTGAATATGGTTTTGAAAGTGTATTTTCTAAGACCAAGCAAGAGCATGATGCCCATTACTGGCATGAGAACGTCAGAAAAAGCGATATTGAACTTCGCTTTTTCCATTACATCGACTACTTTTGTGATGTTCATTGTCAGTACAAACAATATCATGAAGATCTTTTGCATTCTATTCTCCTTGAGGCTCAACCGCCATTTGGGTACCTGGTACGAATTCGGCGGTAACCGGTCTGCTGATGAGGTAACCCTGTATTTTCTCTGCGCCAATGCTTCTCAGCATTTCAAATTGTTCTATGGTTTCAACGCCTTCAGCGGTAGTGCTGATGCCCATGGCTCTTGCCATGTTGACGATCATGATAACGATGGATTTCGCATTGTCTTCATCGAGCATGCCACCAATAAAACTTTTATCGATTTTTAGTGTGTCTATTGGAAACTTGGTGAAATATGAAAGTGAAGAATAACCTGTTCCGAAGTCATCGATGGCAATTTTTATACCCATCTCCTTTAACCGTCTCATTTTTTCGATTTTTTCTTCCACTTTAAGCATCGCATTGGTTTCTGTGATTTCAATTTCCAAATATTTCGGATCCATCTTGGTCCGTTCAAGCACTTCAAATACGATATCCAAAAATCTCGAATCCTCAAATTGAAGCGGTGAAACATTTACAGAAATCACATGTTCTTTAAGCCCCTCGGCATGCCATTTGTTGTTTTGAATACATGCGGTCTCAAGTACATATTTTCCGATCTCAATGATATCGCCGTTTTTTTCGGCGAGTTCAATCACATAAGGAATCGCAATTTGCCCATAATCCGTATTCGACCACCTGAGCAAAGCTTCACATGCAATGATTTTTTTAGTATAAATGTCCACAATCGGTTGATATAGCAAATGAAACTCATCATTTTCTAGTCCATGATGAATCGCCTCTTCAATCCTTCGTTCACGCTCAACTGACTCATGTAATGAGGTGTTATACATGACATATTTGTCACCACCGGACTTTTTGGTCATCAGTTTGGCAATTTTGGCACGTTTGACAAGTTCGTCAGGATCGAGCTCATTCGCTTTAACAATGCTGATTCCCATGCTTACACCCAGATGGTATTCGATACCACTGATGTTCGTCCTGAAACTGCAAAGTTCCATCAAAGCATTGATTCTTTCGTTTACATCTTGCTCATTTAAATCACTCAGGAACAATATGAGTTCATCTCCATAGGAACTTGCAACTAGTTCATTGGATCGAATGAATTTTCTGAGTTTCCCAGAAAGTTCCTTCAGAACCAAATTTCCAGAATTGTAACCACCTATACTGTTTATTTTCTTGAAGTCATTTACTGAGAGCACCACAACATAAGAAATCAGATCTGATTTTAGATGTTGCGTGAATTTTCCTGGCATCTCGAACATGAAGCGGTTGTAATTGTAGATTTGTGTGATAGGATCCCTATAAGTCAAATTCTTGATTTGATTGATCATGATATTAAAACTTTTACCTGCTAAACCCACTTCATTGTTGACCATTTCATCCGCTTTAGCGCGAAGGTCGCCATGAGCCGCCTGTTCAAATACTTTCTTGAGATTCATGATGGGCCTTGAGATACTGCCAGAGTATACATATGAAAAGACACCGATAATGATTATCGCCGAAACGAACCCATTTTTAAGATCTCTGTTGATTTCGTTGATCTCAGCAAACGCCTCATCCGAGGCTACGGATATGATCAGTTTCCAGCCCTTTGAATTTTCAATAGTTGAAAATATGCCAATTCTTTCAAGTCCTGAGGAGTCCTTAAAATATACACTGCCATTATCTTGACTTAATACAACATTCTTTGATTCGTTCTCACTGATAAAATCATCCAGTGAATATTCGATACTTATATCTTCTTCAGGATGAGCAACTATTTTACCTTCATCGTCTATGATCCACGCCACGCCTTTTTCCTTGAACTCGATCTGACTGACAACCTGATCGAGAAATTGCGCTGAAACGACCGCATTGACAAGGCCTAATGTCTCTTCCCCATCTCTTATGGCGTACGATACTGTGATGATTGGGATATCTTCAGTGATATATGGACTGTAAAAAGGTTTTGATATGATAAAATCCTCACCTTCAATGATGATCTTATGATATTGCTCCTGACCTGAAATATCAATATTCTGGTCATAGGTGGTCCATGCGTTGCCATAAACATCAGATATGGTCATATTTCTGATTTTCCCATCGATGACCAGAGAGGATAAAAATGGCTTGATGCTCTCAATTTCCATGGAACGTACCAGTGGAGTTTGAGCTGTCATTTTTACAAGATCCAAGAAACCCCCGAGTTCTTTGCCAACTTCGTCAGCGCGCGCATCAGCAATTGCCTGGAATTGCATCTCTGTATATTCTGGCAATGCCTCAAGTGCATGATCCATCAACAGCCCCAGTCCTCCAAATACGATTACTGTCGCTATGATGAGATATATGAACATTTGAGTTCTAATGGATTTCATAAAAACCTCTTAACTGAATAACCCGATGACACCATTGCTCAGAGTCATGATCAAAATAGCAGCAATGATGTTACCTACTAAAATAGCTGGAAATGCCCATTTAAAACGCATATCCAGAAGTGATGCCGCCAAACTTCCGCTCCAAACACCTGTACCCGGAAGTGGAATGGCCACAAAAAGAATAAGGCCCCAAATCCCGTATTTCTGAATATTTCCGCTTCTTGACATGGATTTGTGTGTCAACCTGTGTATGAGTTTGTTGAATGTTTTAGTTTCCCTCAGATAATTGAAAATTGGTCTGATGGTGAACAATATGAAAGGTACGGGAATCATGCTGCCGATCAGTGAAATCACTGTCGCATGAATCGGTGAGAGTCCAAGTGCGATTCCCACCGGTATGGCACCCCTCAGTTCAATCAAAGGGATTGCCGCTGTCAGTAACACTGTAAGCTCGATACTCAAAAAATCGAGCAACGTTTGAATTATATTTTCCATTCCTACTGTCCTTTTGTATGAGTTTTTACGATTCCGACGAGATATTCCAGAAATTCGTCCTTCAGGTCATCTCTTCTAAGCGCGGTTTCCACCGTCGCCTCTAAAAAGCCTTGCTTATTCCCTACGTCATAGCGTTTGCCTTCAAAATTAAAGGCATACATTTTTTCCTTTTTTGCAAGTTCAAGTAGCGCATCCGTGAGTTGAATTTCTCCGCCTTTGCCAGGTTTCGTATCTTTTAGGATATCGAAGATTCCAGGATTGATGATGTATCTGCCGAGAATGGCAATATTGGATGGCGCTTCACTAAGGGCAGGTTTCTCAACCAATCCCTTGACTGTATAAATGCGATCTGCAATCTTTTCCCCATCTACAATGCCGTATTTGCACACATCTTGTTCAGGAACATCCTGAACGCCTAAAATTGAAGTTCCATAAGTCTCATAAGCTTCAATCATCTGCTTAAGACAAGGCTTTTCAGGATTGTGTACGACATCATCTCCAAGGAGCACCGCAAAAGGTTCATCTCCAACAAATGTGCGTGCGCAATAAATGGCGTGTCCAAGTCCACTTGGATTCTTCTGCCTGATGTAATGGATGTCCACCATGTCGGAGATCCCTCTGACAAGCTCAAGCAACTCTGTTTTATGTTTCTTTTCAAGTTCTATTTCAAGTTCAACTGAACGGTCAAAATGATCTTCAATGGCTCTTTTACTTTTTCCTGTGATGATCAATATCTCTTCAATGCCCGATGCGATGGCTTCTTCCACGATGTACTGGATGGTGGGTTTGTCCACGATTGGCAACATTTCTTTCGGCATGGCTTTGGTGGCAGGCAAAAATCTCGTTCCAAGTCCTGCTGCGGGTATAACTGCCTTTCTGACTTTCATAAGAATCCTCCATATGGTTTAGTTCAATCCAACTTACATTATAGCATAAAGCTCATTTGATAGGTACCTAGCCGGATAAGGGGTACCTGATATGGCTTAAAGGATCACCTTGACCACATCAGGACTCTCCGTGAGATAAAGCATGGCGGGATACATAATTTCAAAACTGAGCGTATCACCTAATTTGTAAACTTTGCTCTGCTCTGAGACTTCGACGATCAAATGGTCACTGCTGCTGCCTATTATCTCGATGGTCTGATCCAGTGGTACCAACTTCTCATGCTGACCAAAATCCTGTCTTCCCACAGCCAGAAGCATACGTTTCTTGATGCCTCGATCTATAAAAGACGGTGTATTACCGAACGCATCATAAGCGAGTTCACCAATAGGATAGGTAGGTTTCGTCTTGATTTCCACGATTTCCGCTTCGAGAATAAAAGCATCTGTGGACTGACCTTCAATCGGACTGTGATAAAATTCCCCGACTTCTCTGCAGGTCAAGAGCCCCTCGCCGATTCTCAGATGGTTGATTCCAGGTGGCATCTCCCCTTGCACCACAAGCGGAAGGCTAGATGTTGCACCACCCGATACAATTTCAAGTTTTCTGCCGATGAGTGCTCCTATCTTGTACGCAATCTGCACCAATTTTCCGAGATTTTCAGGAGTTGCCTTAACTGATCCATAACATCCAACGTTTGTGCCTATGCCCGCAAGTTTGACATATTTCATTTCGTTTTCTATTTTCTCAGCGACACCTATGATTTCTTCTTCATTCATATATCCTTCTCTAAGGTCTCCGAGATCCATCATCAGAATGACGTCGTGTGTTTTCCCTTGATTATGGCATTCATGCTCTATTCGCTCAATGATTTCATATTCAGACTGGAGGCTGTAATTGCATGATGTCACCAATCTATCGATTTCACTGATCATTGGGATTCTGAGCAACAGGGTTTTAGCCTCAGGAATCTCTTTTTTGATGGCCTCGATCTGAGACATTCTGGAGCTTCCCACGTGCTTGGCGCCAGCCTTTAAAATTGCCCTGCTCGCTGCTATGTTGCCGCTACATCCCTTTACTACACCTGTTACATCTATGCCCTGCTTTTCACAAAGTTCCACAACAGCCTTTGCATTATTGTAGGTACGGTCCTTATAAACATTTAATCTCGGATACATCTGCCATCCTCCTTTGCGTCTTTTATTCATTATAACATCAGGGTGAAACAAAACACTATAAAAAAGCCCAAAACACATTTGACAAAAGCTTAACTAGGACTAAAGTCTCATTTTGTTATATTTTAATAATGTTTATTGTAATATTTGTTAAATAACTGTTATAATATTTTTAGTGAAATTGTTATAAATTTCCAAAAATAAACCATGAAAAGAGGAAAGTTGTGAATTCAATTACGGAAGGTAAAAAAACTGCTAGAGTCAAGAAACAAGAAAATTCAAAAAAATATTGCGATCCACAGTGCAAAATCTGCAGAACCAATTATGGCTCCATAACCTTCAAAGAAGAATTGATCTGTGAATCATGTGTCGACTACATAAAAAACAGCCTCTAATCTTAACTTAAAATAGAGAAGACCTATTTTCATTTTTAAATATGAAAGTAGGTCTTTTCATTTTATTGTAGTTTGTTAGCCAATTTCATCCATCAACCTAGTCATCAGCATCGTGAACTTCGCATGAAGTCTTTCCATTTCGTTCACATTACGCTCTTCAATCGCTTCCTGAAGTTTCATTGAGACTTGATAAACGCTTTTAGCGCCAATCGTTCCGGAAGTTCCCTTGACCTTATGGACAATCTGTTTTGCTTCCTCATAATCGCCTTCGTCCAGGGCGCTATCCAGGATCATTATGACATCTTTATTTTCATCTCGATACTCCTTGAGCACCATTTCATAAAGCGCTTCATTTTGTCCTAGGTACCTCAGACCTTCTGACCTGTTCAAAACGGGTTCCTCTTTTTTATTCTTTGGAGCATCGACAATTGTGTTCCTAATAAGTTTTACGAGTTCCTCAGGATCAAAAGGCTTTGAAATATAATTTCGTATGCCATGTACTTTGCACTGTTCCTCCACACCGGAAATAGCGTCCGCTGTCATAGCGACAATCGGGATCTCATCATCCATAGCTCTGATTAAATCCGCTGCTTCATAGCCATTCATCACTGGCATGTGTAGATCCATCAGAATCAAGTCCAAGCTGTCTGAAAATTCACGATATACATTCACACCAATTTCGCCATTATCTGCAAAAATAACTTCGAAACCTTCAGACTCCAAAATAGATTTGGCTATGAACTGATTCGTTTTATTATCCTCTATCACCAATATTTTATAGCGATGCCTATCTAAACCTTCCAGAACGACATTTTCATTTTTAACCGGTCGATCTGAGACAACCGCTCTAATTTTAAAAATCTCAAGTATAGCATCGTAAAGTACTGAAGGAATGATAGGTTTTCCAACACCTGCTTCAATTCCGTACTCGTCCAGTTTATCGAACAGTTCTTCCCTCATAAGCGGAATCATCAGGATGATTTTTGGCATTTTGGATATGGCCTTGTTTTTATAAAGCTTACTCACGAATTCAAGACCCTTCTCGTCTGGAGTATCATAATCCAAAATAAACAGATCAAATGGTTTTGTAAACAGTTCAGTTGACGAACTCATCAATTTTAATGCATGTTTCGGTGATGTGGTAAGTTCACAGTCCATTCCGAAAGCGCTCAGGTAACTGTCAATCAAATTCATATTCGAGCCCGTTTTCTCAAGGACAATCGTACGGATGCCTTTAAACGAAATCGAATCTTTTCTGCGGTTGTAGGCATCCTCTTTTTCCAGATCGACCTCCATGGGGAGCTGTATGACAAACGTGGATCCTTCACCTAACTTACTATACACAACAATCTCACCAGACATCTTATCCACCAGGCTCTTAACAATAGAAAGGCCTAGACCCGTACCCCCGAATCGTCTATTGATACTGGAGTCCGCTTGGGTAAATGGCTCGAATAAAGACTTGATCTGCTCCTCGGACATACCAATACCGGTATCCCTTATGGTGAACGCGATATGATAGGTAGATCCTTCCTTTGCAATCAATCTCACATCCAGGTGAACTTCTCCATTGTTAGTGAATTTCACCGCATTATTCACCAAATTGAGCAAAATCTGCTCAATTCTTATCGGATCACCAATAAAATGATCCGGAATTCTTGGATCTTTCACCAAGCTGAGCCCAATACCCTGTTCTTCGATTTTATAGGATACTATATTCAGGACTTCCTGGAATAAATGGTCAAGACTGAAAGTGATGCGCTCGACATCGATTTTCCCAGCTTCGATTTTTGAGAAATCCAATATATCGTTTATGATGCTGAGCATATTGGAAGAGGCTTGAGTGATTTTATCGATATATACACGCTGAGTGTTTGAAATATCGGTCTTCTTCATCAAATAAGCCATGCCTGTGATGGCACCCAGTGGTGTACGGATTTCATGTGACATTCTCGCTAGAAAACTGGACTTGATCTGATTGGCAGCGTTTGCTTCCTGCTCTGCACGTTTGAGTTCCATTTCAATTGTTTTTCTTTTCTCGATTTCTTTTCTGAGCCTTATGATCCAATAACCTGATATAACAAAAATGATAAGTAGCACAGTAACAGTGATCACAATAACTCTGATTATTGGTCCATAATCAACCGATGTGTCCAGCCCAATCCATTCATTATTGATGGCAATTTTTTGCTCTTCAGTAATTGTCGCAAGACCTTTGTTGAGTATGCTCACGAGCTCCGGCCATTCTTTTCGGACAGCAATATGAAGTGCTAACCGTTCCTCGGTTTCAAAATTTACAAACCTCAGCCCTGTAATTCCACTAGAGCGAATTATGTAATTGGTGGTAGCCAGATTGCCCACATAAGCGCGTGCGTCTCCCCTTGCCACTGCTGCAAGTGCCCCTTCCGCTGATTGGTAGAGACTCAGATTGATGTTAGTATAATTCAACAAATAGCTGTGATGAGAACTGTTTTTCTGCACCGCCACAGTCAGACCATCAAGGTCTTCAATGTTTTTGATGGTGACTACAGTGTCCTTTATGACAATGACCCTTTGGAAATAGTAATAAGGGTCTGAAAACAAAAATTGTTTCTCTCTTTCGGTTGTTTTTGAAACCGCAGGCAAGATATCGAGCTCACCTTTCACAGCCATATCATAGGCTTCTACCCAATCCAATTTTTCTGTTATCCTAAACTCTAGTCCTGTCTTCTCACTGATCAAGTCCAGGTATTCGGATGTGATTCCGACATAGTCTCCATTTGAATTTATAAACTCAAAAGGTACAAACCTCGGATCAATTCCAAGCGTGATCACAGGATGCGCTTTGATGAACGCCTTTTCCTCTTCACTAAAGTTAATTTCATCAGCGTATGTGCCACTAGTGACAACTACTCCAATCAAAATTACGACCATCAGTATTACAGCATACTTGCGACGCATGGGATCACCCCTAATCATTCTCTTGTATGTAGATTACGGAAATATCATGAATTTGATCTTTGATTTCTATAAATGCGTCCAGAAGCTCGGGATCAAAATGCTTTCCTCGCTCTTTCATAAGCATATCTATTGTATCTTTGAATTCGTATGCAGGTTTATAAACTCGTTTGCTCATTAGGGCGTCATAGACATCAATTATGGCCATCAAACGACCAGGTAATGGGATGACCATTCCAGAAAGTCCTTTTGGGTAACCGCTGCCATCAAACCGTTCATGATGGGTGCCTGCAATCTCAATGGCTGTTTTAATAAAACTGGGGACAATCTCGGTACTATCGCTTTCATGACTGAGCGCTTCCACGCCATAGGTGGTATGTTTTTTCATGATTTCGAATTCTTCTATGGTCAATCTGCCAGGCTTAAGCAATATACTGTCTGGTATCCCTACTTTTCCTATGTCGTGAAGTGGTGCAGTCTTGAATAGCTCGTTGATGTAGTCTTTCGTCAATAGCTCGCTGTACTTTTCTTTGGTGCTGAGGTGTTCACATAATCGCTTCATCATCCACTGGGTTCTTACGGTGTGATTGCTGGATTCTATGTTTCTGACCTCGAGAAGTCCTATGAGTGCATGAATGGTCACGTCACGTGTCACCACAAGTTCATGTGTCCGAGTATCCACTGTTTCTTCGAGTATGCTGTTATATCGCTCAATTTTTTTTTGTGCCATTTTAAGTTTCAAATGTACTTCGATCCTTTTCTTCAAGGATTCAATGTTCAGTGGTTTTCTTATGTAGTCGACCGCACCCAGCTCAAGACCTAAAATCTCATTTTCCATCTCGTCATAATTGGTCAGAATCAGAGTCACTATTTTACTGTAATCAGATTCATTCTTCAGCCACTTGAGGAACTCAAAGCCGTTCATCTTGGGCATGTTCAAATCAAGGATGATCAAATCGATATCCGGATCCTTTTCAATCTGTTCAATGGCCTCAAGACCATTACTTGCCATTAGGGTCTGATAATCACTTAAGATATTGTTGATAATCATCCGATCGGTCATTGAATCGTCTACAATCAATATTTTGGATCTCATACCATGCCTCCATGTTCAGTTCAGTAAAATGCATATCCTAGTTTGCATTATACCCGAAAGTTATAATGTAACCACTTTTTTATTATACCGCAACCAAGCAATCAGAACATACAAGTGTCTTGTCACTGCTGATTAACAAAATGCCCCTTAAGGGGGGCATAATTGATTATTGTACAATTCTATAATACGCTCTAGCAGTCAGTGCATACACGATGAAATATATGATCGCAAAGATCAACACAGTTACAGCAGTGCAAACCATGAAAAGCGAAATATTCGAAAAACTGAAAAGAGCAAGCATCTTGACGATGACATTGAAAGCAAAACTGATGTGCACAATCGCCGCGATGAGCGGTATGAAGAAAACCATGACAATTTGCCGTTTGATTGTGGATTTGACTTCGGATTCGCCCATACCTACCTTTTGCATGATATCGAACCGTACCTTGTCATCATAGCCTTCTGAAATCTGTTTATAATAGATAATCAGCACAGTGGCCATTAGGAACAGCGTGCCTAAAAAAATACCCAAGAAAAGAAAACCGCCATAAGCGCTCAAAAAAGAATCTTTTGACAACATCTTACTGTCCGCCCTGATGTCGAAATCAAAACCTGAAACCCCACCATAGATGCCATTATTGAAAGCGAGTTCCGCTTCATCCGTTCCGATCACATCTATACTGGTGATGTAATCCAGCGTCTGATCATCTCCACCAAAAATGGTATTGTAAATACCATGTAGGGTTTCTGCATCCTCAACAACCACATAGATATTCATCATCAGAGCTGTTTCACTTTTTGGCTCGAGCAATGAATCGGCCAGTTCCTCTTTCACCTGAAACTCGCTTCCACCTAACACTATACTCTCAAGTCCCAATGCCTCAAGATTCGTATAGATCAATATCTCATCTTCATTCAATTCAACATTTGAGTTCTCAAGTATATTGAAATCCTCGAGAGGGACAAGCTGTACAAAATTCATTTTAAAATCAAAACCCTTATCCAGATCCACTATGAACTCATTATCCGATACAACCACTGGAAACCCTTTTGTTCTGACCGTGTTGAAGTGCTCAAGTTCCACGTTTTTCTCAGCTACCAGCTGATTGACCATCTCATTCACTTTTTCGTGGTCTTCTGGTATGCCACCTGGCATCATTATTCCAATCTCATGTGGATAACGTGTCTCAAGAACATCTTCCATCCCCATATAAAGCGATACTGTTGTGGATAGTGAGACGAGTACCGCAGTACTTAGTATGCAAATGTTGGCAAGTCCCACCGCATTCTGTTTCATACGATAAATCATGCCTGAAACAGACGTGAAGTTCTTTGTTTTATAATAGAAGTTTTTATTGCGCCTCAACATTTTGAGCACCACTATGCTTCCAGTGGTGAACAGTAAATAAGTACCGATCATCACAAGTACCACTGCAATAAAGAAGATGAAGATCGCTTCTAGAGGTGACTCAACGGTTAAGGCAATATAATAACCCGCACCCAGTGCCATTGCACCTGTGAGTGCCATGATCCATTTGCTCTTTGGCTCCCGCTCCCCCAGATTGCCACCTTTTAGCAGTTCAATCGGTCTCGAGAGATGGATGTGTCCGACATTGAAAAGAAGGGTCGATAGGAATATCCCACCAAACAGAAGCACTGAAATCAGTATGCTGACACCTGATACGGCAAATTTTAAAGTGACATCAAACCCAAGAAGCCTTAGCAATATCATAAACATGAGTTTGCTCAGGACCATTCCTCCTAAAAGGCCGAAGGTCATTGCTACTAGTGCTATGAAAAAGGTCTCTATAGACAGCATTTTGGCAATGTGTTTCTTCTCAAGTCCCAAAATGTTATAAAGTCCAATTTCCTTCTTCCGTTGTTTGATCAAAAAACTGTTGGTGTAAAACATGAAAATCGCTGAAAAGATTCCGATGACCACCGTACCAAAAAATAGAATCGTAATGATAGAGTCAGCACCCGGCAATGAAGCGAGTCCCTCATTGATCGCTATGGCATGCATGATATAGAACATGGTGATGATTCCAATGCTCATGATCAAGTAAGGTAAAATGATTTTTCTGTTCTTGCCAAGATTCCCAAGCGCCATTTTGGTATAGAACCACTTATGCATTTTGAAGCCCCCCTGTAGTGATGAGTGTCAAAGTGTCCGATATTTTTTGATACATCGACTCTGTTGTCATGTCACCTCTGTAGATTTGATGGAAGACTTCTCCGTCCTTAATGAAAAGTACTCTGCCCGCATGGCTCGCCGCTTTTGTGCTGTGCGTCACCATGAGTACTGTTTGACCCTCATGATTGATTTTGGTGAACAGTTCAAGCAAATGATCGGTCGCTCTGGAATCCAGTGCACCGGTTGGTTCATCCGCCAAAACGAGCAGTGGTGAAGTGATGAGTGCTCTTGCAACAGCAGCCCTTTGCTTCTCTCCTCCAGATACCTCATAGGGGAACTTGGGTAAAATCGCTTCGATGCCCAGCTTCTTTGCAATTGGAGATAACTTTTCCGAAATCGTTTTATGGTCATTCTTTGCAAGGACCAGCGGTAAAAAAATATTGTCCTCAATTGAAAAATTGTCGAGGAGATTGAAATCCTGAAATACAAATCCTAGGTGATCTCTTCTGAATGCCGACATTTCTGAGGATTTGATATTTTTCATGTTTCTTCCGTCTAGCAACACTTCTCCACTCGTGGGTTGATCCAGTGCCGCAAGAATGTTGAGAAGAGTCGTCTTACCTGATCCCGATTCACCCATTATAGCTACATACTCGCCCTTTTCCACTGAAAAGGTCACATTACTGAGCGCTTTGACCTGATTGCCTCCAAAACGCGTCGTATATACTTTCTTTAAATTATTGACTTCTAATATTACCACCTGAATTACCTCCTGAATGAATATGGCATTTCCTGCCTCTAAAAACAGTTTAAAGAAAAAGGAAATGTTTCGCCATAATTTCGGCTTACATTTCCCGGTCTAACCTTACATCCTTGTAAGGTTCAAATCGAATTCTCAAAACCGTACCCACTCCAGGTTCAGAAGCGATGGCTATGTCGTGCGACAGTTTGTTCAGAATCCGCTTTGACAAATATAGACCGATTCCCGTGGACTTCTTGTCCATTCTGCCGTTGTAACCAGTGAATCCTTTTTCAAAAACGCGTGGGAGATCTTCTTTTATGATGCCACAACCAGTGTCTTCAATGACAAGAGTATCTCCTTCCATATGGATGGAGATTGATCCCGAAGTTGTATATTTGAGTGCGTTTGACAGAATTTGCTCAATTGCAAAAGCAAGCCACTTTTCGTCAGTGATGATTACATAGTCCATTTCCTCAAATTTGAGAGCGATATTTTTTTCTATGAAAATGCCTTTGTATTTTTTTATTGCGCCTTTGATAATATCAGAAAGCTTGTACGGTTTGATGACAAAATCCGTTGAATCACTCCCCAGCCTCAAATAGTTCAGTGCCATCTCCACATACTGTTCGATTTTGAAGAGTTCGAGTCTAAGTGCAATACTTTCGGAAGTCTTGTTCGTCTGAAGCATGAGGTGCATGGCGGAAATAGGTGTTTTGATTTGATGGACCCACATGCTGTAATAGTCCAGCATATCGGTTCTGGACAGATCCGATTCAGTGACAATTCTTTGAATCTCATCCGCTTGGATTCTGATGATTCTCATGTAGTCCTTTTCTATGCCGTTTTTCGGTTCTTCCAGTGCATTCGGTTTAAATAAGATCTGCCTGGATGTTTCGATAAGTTTCTGATGTTTCCTATAAAATCTTAAAAAATCATATGTACTCAGCGCCATTGAAGTGACAAAAATCAAAAGCGCCGCATATTGCCAAGCATCAGCTGGAATATCATATAGCGAGATAATGACTGCAAAAATACAGATCGATATCGCTTGTCCGATCCACAGAATTTTATTTGAACTCCAGTATTGCCAGATGGCTGTCTTAAAATGATCCACTCTCGCCTCCATCAAATCATGTAACCTATGCCTTTTTTGGTTTGGATAAAACCTTCGAGGCCAATGTCATCGAGTTTTTTTCTAAGTCTCGTCACATTGACAGTCAGTGTATTGTCATCAATGAAACTGTCGCTGTCCCAAAGATGGTGCATGATCTCACTCCTTGAAACGACTTCTCCAGGATGCTCGAACAATGTCTGCATGATTTTGAGATCGTTTTTGGTGAGATCGATCTTCTCGCTCTTATAGGTGATGGTGCCTTCTCCAATGTTGAGAATCACTTCCTTGTGGCTCAGAAGATGGGATTGACCATGAAACGCATAAGTGCGTCTTATAAGCGCCTGAACCTTTGCCACCAATACACTGAGGTCAAAAGGTTTTGCGATGAAATCGTCTCCACCCATGTTCATGGCCATAACAATGTTCAGATTGTCTCCAGCAGAGGAAACAAAGATGATTGGTACTGTCGATACTTTCCTGATCTCTGAGCACCAATGATAGCCGTTAAAAAAGGGAAGTCCTATGTCAAGTATGACGAGTTCCGGGTCGAAACTCACGAACTGACTGAGGATGTCTCTGAAATCCGTGACTGCTGAAACATTGTAACCCCACATCTCAAGATTTGATTTGATACTTCTCGATATATTTGGATCGTCTTCCACCAATAATATTTTATACATATTTCCCCTCACTAGTTCATAACGAATTCTGACCTTTCGAAATATTGATATCCGGCGCAAAAATAGTCGGCATCGTAAAGAATCACCAGATAACCATCTCCGCTGAAATTACTGAGAAACCCTCGGTCATCCGAATAGTATTGAAGGCCATAACCAAATTCCTCTCCAGTAAATATCATTTCCCGTATGCGGCGTTCTGTAATCTCACCCTCGACACTAAAGACGGTGATGTACTTGAAATCTCTGATGCTGGCAGTCAACCAAGGCCTATTGACCTTGATATTATATGTTGGATGTCCGCCATCCGCTTTAATTGTTATTCCAGATGAAAGCGTTGATATTTGACTCAGATTCACTTCCGCTATGGTATAATAACCCCGATTCCCAGGAGCAGGTGTTTTCTCAGGGGTTGGTGTCACTTCTGGCTCAGTTTCCGGAAGTGGAAGTGGTTCAGGTTCTGGTTCCGGCTCAATATCTGAGATAGGCTCAGATTCAATTTCCGGTTCAGGACTTGGTTCAGGACTTGGTTCCTGAACCATCATTATCTCCTGCTCTGCTGTAAGCGCACTCATAATATTGGCTGTGATTGCCTGAACCAAGTAATTTACTGAGATCACAAGCAATAGCATAACTGCAAACATCGTCAATCCCAATTTCATTTTTCTACTTCTGAACTTCCCTAGTGTCACTCTCGAAGTCAATGCACGCTTGATACCAAGCACGTTCTTAAATCGTTCGTCGGGGTTAAATTGCATACATTTTGATACGATATAAGCCATTTGGCTTGAAATTTTGGGATTGATATCTGTGATCTGTCTGTATTTGACGGATTCCACCACCGGTTCTGACCCGGTCAATAAGAAATAGAGTGTCGCCCCAAGTGAATAAATATCCGAACGGATGTCAGATTGTCTAAATCCATATTGCTCAGGAGAAGCATACCCATGGGTACCCACATAAAATGTGTCCGATCCACGGTTTCGTCCCACCATTCGCATGGTTTCCACATCAATGAGGACGATTTTACCATCACTCCCCATTATGATATTGGCAGGTTTGAGATCTCTATAAATAATCGGTTCACTTTGGGAATGAAAATATTCAAAAACATCAATGATTTGTCTGGCGATGTTTTTGACTTCCTTTTCACTCAGTGGACCATTTTGAGTTACATATTCGAGCAGTGTCAACCCTTCCACGTAAGGTTTAACAACGTATTTAAAATTTCCAGATTCTCCGAACTCAACGATTTTGGCCATGCCTTCATGTGACAAATGTGCGATTCTGGAGATATCATAAACGATCCCTTGCTCGTTTTTCAGTGCTTTGAGTGTAAAACTCTTCTGATCACTATACCTGACCATCTTATACACAGCGCTTCTCTCCGATTCATATAAAAGGTCGAGCATCTGATATCTTTCCATGAGCAATTTGCCATAGTCACACTGAAAGAGATCAAATTCAATGCTTTTTTCAAAATTCAGTTTCATTTAAATCCCCTTTGTCATCACCATTTTTTTAGTTTGAAATACCCAAGCATCCCAAAAGCGATCATCACACAGGCTGCTGCGAAAAAATAGATGGCATACGGATCCGTCATACCTGGAAAATGCGTAAAGTTCATGCCGAATATACCCGCCAGAAAAGTCAACGGAATAAAAATAACAGAAAATGTGGTCAATGTCATCATGGTTTTGTTGAGATCATTGTTCACTTTTGCCATTTGCATTTCATAGAGGCTATCAATCATCTCCCTATAGGTTTTTAACGAATCACTGATTTGACTCAAATGGTCCATCAGATCTGCATAATAGGGTATGCTCTCTTTTTTGAAATAAGGGCTATCCATTTTAGTGAAACTATAAATGGCATCCTTAATTGGTGTCACTGCATTCATCATATAGAGCAGTTCTTTTCTGAGTTTGTAGATTTCACTCATTTTAGGATCACTTTCTTCAAGCGCTTTAAGTTCCACATCACTGAAAGTCGAGTACGATTTGTTGATCACCGGAAAATAATGGTCCACAAGCACATCTATGAGCGCATAGTAAAGATAATCGATTCCAAGTTTTCTCGTCCTTCCATTTCCCTCTTCCAGCCTTTTCCTAACACCTTCGAATACATCACCTGGTATCTCTTGAAAAGAGAGCAGAACATTGTCCTTCAGAAATATGGAAACGTGTTCATGTTTGACCATATCATCCGAAAGATAGATCATCTTGAAAATGGAAAACAGATAGTCCTCCTTAATTTCTATCTTGCTGCGTTGTGATACATGCACTACGTCCTCTAGATCCATATGGTGGATTTCAAATTTTTCACCAATCTGTCGAATCAAATCCATATCATGAAGTCCGGTAACGTTGATCCAATATTTTTTATCTTCAATTATAAGCTCATCTAAATTGGAAATTTTTCTTCTGATATGTGTTTCTTGATTGTATTCTATAACATCGATTTGTATGCCAATGTCCATATAGGGCCCTTGATAACTCAGAGTGCCCGGCGGTTCCCCGATATTTGCTTTCTTGAATGCTAGTAGGTTTAAAGGCTCTTTCAGATTCATTTGCTGCCCCCCTTGATTCATATTCATTATATTATAACATATATTGAGAGTCATATTAACTAGGACCGTACCCCTTGTTTATTCGGGTTGACTTATAACTCCGCTCGTGATAAAACTAATATACAACTGTTGAAATCATGCGATTTTCGGAGGTCCTATATGGATTTTAATAAAGTACG
>JAGXHV010000120.1 GCA_024636005.1 Bacillota bacterium | reverse complement strand
TTGCAAAAGAATAGATGGATGATCCCAATATGGATACAGCTTTTCCTGATGTAAATAGATTTATGTTTCTAATTTCCTTTTTCATGGCTTGCCTCCTTGATCTAATATAAGTTTACAGCGTTGGGTCAAGGCAAGTTCAAGAGTTATTTTCATTAAATTTCAAATTATTTTAGTCAAAAAAATAAAAACCATTGGGTCAACCCAATGGTTTTATAGTTTTTATTCCGCTATAAAGATATGTCCTTACCCGTTCTCCCTCCACGAAGTAGTCTTCTAGTGGCCCGCTTTTTTCAACAGGTTCGGAGATAAAGTCGTCTATACATACATAATCTAACGCTTTTAAATGTGATTTGATCTGTTTGATTTTGAATCCATCTCTAAGAGGGAGTGGTATTTTTGATTTTGAAACAAAGTTATCAAACAAAATATAGTAGCCATGCAAAAGGACATTCCTCTTTAATAATGGATCAACGAGATCCAGCAAGAACTCAGGATGATCAAATGAATAATTGCTACTGCCGGAGATATCCAGTAATACGTCAATAGAAGAAGTCTTCAAAGGCATACTGGTAAAATCTGAACATAAAAAGATGAATTTACATTTTGGTTGGCTTCGTTCAACGATTCTTTTTAGCCACATGGTCTTTATAGGATCGTGGTCCACTGCAATGTAGGTACTGGTTTCTGGAAAGCGATCAAGCATATGTCTCATATAGTAACCATGCCCACTACCCAGTTCTAGTGCAGTTGTATTATCCAAGGATTCGGATGAAACATGCCTTAAAGACCAACTCAATCCAGCGTGAAGTTTTTTGAGATAATCCATGTGTGTGGTATTGATATATTCATCGATATAGTGTTCGCTGTATTGACCTAGATCGGTTGTTTCACTATTATGATTCTCACCTGTGACCTGTTCAGGTGTGTAGACTATGCCATCCTTTATTCGAAGTTTGTATTCACAGGGACATGTTAAGGTCGCGTTGATCAAGATGCCTTTTTGAATGCTACCTTCGGTGATTTCAAAAGGTTCATGACATACTGGACAGGCGAATAAATCAAGTGAACTTAAGTGTACACCGATGGTTTCGATTTTGACAGTTTTATCATGATCTAGTTTGAGTTTCATTTCACGCAATGCTTTATTTAAATTGAGTTTCATTTCATTTAATTTGTCGATTTCATGATCAATTTGCTCATTCTTTTTCTCGAAAAAGGAAGTATAGGTTATGCGTTGATCATATTCTGTCAATTTCCCGATTCTACGATACAATATGAGTTGCTGTATTTCATTTAAAGTAAAGCCAATTTTTTTAAACTCAGTGATTTCATGAAAATCATGGGAGCAATTTTCGTCGAAGTCATACTGAGCATTGTCTTTTTCTGGAATCAGTAGTCCCAGAGACATATAATGCCTGATGGTATCAATACTGGTGTTGTGTTTTGTTGCAAATTGTCCAATTTTCATACGCATCTCCAATTTATCATCAGTAAATACTGTCAATTAAATTATAGGTCATTTTTATAGCCATTACAATGGTGATAGAAGTCTTCGTTTTCCATTGAACCTCATACTGATTTCACCTTTGCCCTCTGTATAATCGGCAAGTTCTGTAGCGTAGAGATTACTTGTTCTCGCCGGTACTTCTCCATAAAGATAACTGAACTCGCCTTCAATTTCTGGAGTACTGACACTTCCATCCATCTTGATCATATCTGCGATGACTCTTCCGGTAGCATAAATTGGAACACTCACTTCATAGTCGAGAATAGGTTCGAGTAAAAAGGTTTCAGCTGATTTTAATGCGTTCAGCACAACCAGTTGAGATGTCTTTCTGTAATCGGAAGGTGTGCTGTCCACGCTGTTAAATTCTGAGAAGTCAAAATTTACTTCAAGATCTGTGACCACGTTTCCTTGAGGGCCAGATTTAAGACCGAATAAGACACCTTCTTCCACAGCATTTTGAAATGGCTTTTTAAGGTCTCCAAAAGATACATTTGTGATGTATCTGACGCCACTACCAATTGGTAACGGCTTTATTTTTAATCCAACTGAGGCAGGCAAGTAATGGTCTTTGTACATCCTAAGTACAGCCTCCGATGCTCTGGACGGCGTTTCAAGATAGATGATGTCCGGTTTTTTGATGACCGTATCAATGTCAAATCGATACCTTAATGTGGCTTCCAGTATCTCTTTTTGGACGAGGCCAAACAAAGTGACAATGATTTCCTCAGTTTCGGGATGAATTGAAAATTCGAGGAATGGGTCTTCATCGGTAAGTATAGTCAATGCGCCTAGGATTTCTTTTCTGATTGCAAGATCCGGTGCTTCAACAGTAGCTTTCAAAGTGGGGGTGGAAATGTTAAAGTCGTCTTTGAGAATAGATGGTGAACCGATTATGTCTTCGATGTTGAGCTGATCACTGTAAATTATGGCGATATCGCCTTCACTGACGACTTCGACCTGAATAGGCTTTGCCCCTTTTAACAGAGAAAGGTTTAAGATCTTTATATGTTTTTCGGTTCCACTTAATGGATAGGTTTCCCTAAGTTTGATTTCGCCACCAAACACTCTTGTGAAGCAACGTCTGTATCCTTTTTCATCTCGATCTACCTTATAGACGCGTGCATATAATTCATTGCTGCGTGTCATCTCAAACCATGAAGAAATCGCATCGAGTAGGGGATCCATTCCGATTCCGTGAAGTGCGACACCATGGAGAATCGGGTAAGCTCCAGCATTTCGTACTAAGTCAAGAAAGTGTTCATCAAAGTCTTCACGCAGATTCTTCGGTTGTTCTTCAAGATATTTTTCCATGAAGGCATCGGAATGCATGGACAGTTTTTCATAATTATACCTGGTCAATGCCTCATCCGTGATAAAGTTTTTTATAATGACCTCTCGAGTTCCGGTATCTTCAAGTATTTCAAGTGGAAAGAAATCCTTGGTCAGATATTTCTCTATGTCCGAATAGACTTTTGATAGATTGACGCCCATTCGGTCTACTTTGTTGATGAATAGGATGACTGGAATATTCATGCGTTTTAGTGCATTAAACAGGACTTTCGTCTGTGGCTGAACACCTTCGCGGGCTGAAATGGCAAGTACGACTCCATCGAGTACGGAAAGTGAACGTTCGACTTCGGCGATGAAGTCCATATGACCAGGGGTGTCCAGAAGATTGATTGTTGTGCCATTCCAGTTTAGTGAAACGGTTGATGTTTTGATAGTGATGCCTCGTTCTTTTTCAAGTGCCATAGCATCTGTTACTGTGTTACCGGTATCAACACGTCCAATGCTTTTGATGATCCCTGCTTTGAAAAGAAATTGCTCTGTGATTGTCGTTTTACCTGCATCAACGTGGGCTACTATACCAACACTTAATTTTTTCTTATTATAATCCATAAATGTAATTTTCTCCTTATTTTGAGCACAAAAAAACCATGATCGTTTATGACCATGGCTAGAGCGCAAAAATAAGACCAATTACATCTTGGTTTTAAAAGCGGAATCCTTGGGTCATAAACATATTGACTACGATAGAGTTTGTTTTTGAAAGATTTCTATTTAGCATGTTCATGACCTCCTTTTTTATTATAAGTCAATTCTAAACCTAAATTCTTTATCTTGCAATAGGTAATATAGGTTTGTAACATAAGTGAAATATTTTGATTGTTCAATAGTTTGTTGACAAGAATTCTATAAATGGATAATATATTATCTAAATAGACCTGAAAAGCGGTGAAAACATGCGAAAAGGTAACCGGAGCTTCATAATTTTAGAAGGGCACTTGAAAAGATGATGATCAATATTAATGAAATGGAATACGTCAACAATCTTGAAATGGTGGTTGAAAAATGAAGAAAATATTGGTATTAGTCTTAGCGATTATAATTGCATTTGCAATTCCATATGGTTTTGCAAAAGTTATTTCAAATTTTATAATGGAGGATTTTGTAGGATCTGGTGCAGTATACTATTTCTTGAGTGCACTGAGTCATAGGTTTATTCAGTTCGCTATTGCTGTTGGAGTATTTGTCTTCATATTCAAAGGAAAAAATGTCAAGATGGGCTTCAATTTTGAGGACATAATAAGCAAATTGAAGCTTTTTAGATGGGTTTTTATCATTTGGCCAATATTGACTTTAGCTTTTTTTCTATTGGCTACGACTTACATAGAAGGCTTTAATGAGTATCTTTCTAATCTTTATCCGGTGGAAGTAGATTGGTTTTTTGCTAGGTTAGGTCGTGATGTTCTCTTGCTTGATGCATTAGCTGAAGAAGTTCTGAATCGCGCTTTGGTTATAAGTTTGCTATCAATATATTGGAAAAAAAGCCATGCTGTTGTATTATCTGTTCCAATTTTTTCACTGGCTCATATCCAAGTAGAGTTGTTCCCATTTGCTGTCATTGGGTATGATATAATTCAACTGTGCTTGACTATGTTTACGGGGGGGTTGTTTGCATATTCTTATGTGAAGACAAAAAATCTAATTGTGCCAGTACTTCTTCATGGATACACTAATATGATCATCACATTATTGGCGTATTTGACAGTGGTTATAAATTGAAAAAAGCAACCTATTCGGAAGCCACTAAAAATTTCTAAGTTTTTAAGTAGCCTCTGAGTAGGTTGCTTTTTTTGTTAATTCCACACAATGGAAAATAAAATATCTAAGAAATAAATTTTTTCTATCAAATCGGATTGTATATTTGAACAATTGGTTTTTCAATTCTAATTTCATTGAGCTTTGGGACGATAGTTTTAACGTGTTCACTGGACTTATGATCATTTAGAGTTGTCTCATTAGCCCATGTTTCAATCATTGTCAAGATATTTGGGTTAGAGATATCTTGGTATAAACCATAATCAATACAACCAATTTCCAAACGTGATGATTCTACAAGTAATTTCGATAGTTTGATCGCTTCTTCCAAGTGTTCAGAATGAACAATACTCATTGCTATAACCTTTATCATGTGATCCTCCATATTTTTAATTATTCATATTTCAAAGCATAGATGAAACATGTATAATTGTCAAATGGTTATTAATAGTCTTTCACTGTATGGAAATTTGTGCGGAGTTATCAGAAAATTTTAAATAATACAAAAAAATAATTGACGAGTACTCTTAATGGTGATAATCTAAAATAGAAGTAACCACAGAGCGCAATATATTCCGCAGAGTGGAACATGGAGGGGAAAATGTCAAAAGAATTATCTCAAGTACAACGAGAAGAATTAGATCAAGCGCTGGAACGTGCAAAAAAAGCACTTGAAATCATTGAATCATATGACCAAGACAGAGTTGATCACCTATGTAGAGCAGTGGCAGCAGCAGTATCTAATAAAAAAGTATTTACTGAACTTGCAGTAATGGGTGTTGAGGAAAGCGGACTTGGTGATAGAAATGGTAGATCTGCCAAAAGGTTTAAAGTACATGGAATTCTAAGAGACATT
The DNA here is from genome assembly GCA_024636005.1 of Bacillota bacterium. Taxonomy (GTDB): domain Bacteria; phylum Bacillota; class Clostridia; order Peptostreptococcales; family Acidaminobacteraceae; genus Fusibacter_D. The sequence continues at coordinate 11,206 of JAGXHV010000120.1, read as the reverse complement.
TTGCGACAAAAGAGCGTAGGAATCATTGAAGAAGATACAAAAAAAGGGATTATAAAATATGCTAAACCAGTAGGTATAATAGCTTCTGTAGTACCTACGACAAACCCAGAACTTACACCACCTGGATCTGCAATTTATGCAATCAAAGCTCGAGACGTCATCATATTCTCACCACATCCAAGAGCTAAAAATACTACATTTAAAACAGTTGAAATTATGAGAGAAGCTTTGAGAAAAGAAGGAGCACCAGAAGATATTTTACAATGCTTGCAAAATGTTAACCTTGCAATGACTCAAACTTTGATGAAAGAGGCAGATTTGGTACTCGCAACCGGAGGACAAGCACTTGTAAAAGCAGCTTATAGCTCAGGTACACCAGCATATGGTGTTGGAGTAGGTAATTCAACGATGATTATCGATGAAACAGCTGACATCAAAGAAGCAGCTATGAATACAATGCTCAGTAAGACTTCAGACTTTGGTTCAGGATGTTCTGCAGATGGAAATCTCATTGTTGATGAGAAAATTTATGATGATTTAGTTGAAGAGTTCATCTCTATAGGGGGTTATCTCGCAAATGATGAAGAAAAAGAAATGCTTAAGAAAGTGATTTGGGATGAAGAAGGTCATCGACTTCCAGATACTGTTGCTATTTCACCTCAGCAGCTTGCTAAAACCGCTGGATTTAATATCCCAAAGGATCGAAAATTTATTTTTGTAAAAAATGATCATATAGGAAAAGGGCATTTCTTCTCTTACGAAAAGTTAACAACATTATTTGCGATATACAAGTATAAAGGTTTTGATCAAGCTCTCAATATGATGAGAGGAATATTTGACACTATGGGAAAAGGTCATTCATGTGGTATTTATTCCTTTAATGATGATCATATACATCAGTTGGCCTTGGCAGCACCTGTCAGTAGGATAATGGTTAGACAACCACAATCAAAAGCGAATGCTGGGTCTTTCACAAATGGTATGCCAATGACTTCTAGTTTGGGTTGTGGAACTTGGGGTGGTAATATTATCTCAGAAAACGTAAACTTAAAGCATTATATGAATGTGACTTGGGTTTCAAAACCTATTCCAGAAGACAGACCTTCACTAGAAGAATTGTTTGGTGAGTTTTATAATCCTGAGTTGGAAGTATAGTTTATAAGTCAAATGACATATGGAGGAAAAATGAAAAAGTTAGTTTCAAGTCAACTGGTGGACTATTTAGAGCGAAGAGGTGTTAAACATGTTTTTGGGTTATGCGGTCACACTGTAATTGCTATGCTCGATGCACTGAGAGATTCAAAATTGCATTATGTATCTGTTCGGCATGAACAAATTGCTTCACACGCCGCGGATGGCTATGCTAGAATAACCAAAAAAGCAAGTGTAGTACTTTGTCACTTGGGACCAGGATTGACCAATGCATTGACTGGAGTTGCCAATGCAGCGTTGGATTCAGTACCTATGGTTGTTATTGCAGGTGATGTTCCAAGTTACTATTATGGAAAGCATCCACACCAAGAAGTAAATCTTCATAGTGATGGATCTCAGTATGAAATTTATAAGCCAATTGTAAAACGAGCATATAGAGTAGACAAACCAGAATTGTTTCCAGAAATATTGGATAAGGCATTTAGACTTGCAGAGTCAGGAAGACCTGGAGCTGTATTGATTTCTGTTCCTATGGACATGTTCTCTAGAGAAATTGATGAAACACATTTCAATAGAACTTTTATTGATGCTCATCATACAATTAGCCCTTCATTGGATGAGGAAACAGCGATGGAAATTGCAAAAATGCTAATCAAAGCAGAGAATCCAGTAATCCATGTTGGTGGTCAAATCATATATACTGAAGCTTCACAAGAACTCATTGATCTAGTGGAATATCTTGATATTCCTGTTACGAGAACATTGATGGGACAAGGAGCATTACCTGATAATCATCCTTTACTTGTTGGAATGACTGGATTTTGGGGACTGGAGTATGTAAATCAAATTTCTTCAAATGCTGATCTGGTATTTGGTATAGGAACAAGGTTTGCAGAAGCAGACAGTAGCTCTTGGTATAAAGGAGTAACCTTTAATGCTGACAAATCTAAGTTCATACAAATTGATTTGGAACCTAGCGAAATCGGAAGGAATTATCCTGTAGTCATCGGTGCAGTAGCTAATCCCAAAAAAGCATTAAAAGCAATTCTAAAAGCAGTTAAAGAGATTTGTCCAGAGGGGATCAATCGTGACGCTTTGAAGGCGACAATAAAGAGCCAAAAAAATGCATTTAAAGCTAGTAACGTTGAAATTTCAAATGATAATAGATTCCCAATGACCCCACAGAGAATTCTTCGAGATGTGAGAGCTCTTTATCCTGAAGATGGAATCATTGTTACTGATGTAGGTTGGAATAAAAATGGAGTTGGTCAACAATTTGAAATCACTCAACCTAATACTATTCTTCATCCTGGTGGACTTGCAACTATGGGATTTGGACCAGCAGCGATTTTAGGCGCAAAACTCGCCGCACCTGATAAGAAGGTTATAACTTTAGTAGGTGATGGTGGTTTTGGAACCAATCCATCAGTTATTGCAACAGCTGTAGAACAGAATATTCCAGTAATTTGGGTGGTTATGAACAATGGCGCATTTGGAACGATTGCAGGACTAGAAGCTGCACATTATGATCATGCATTCGGTACTTTATTTAAGAAACCAGATGGTTCATCGTATAACCCAGAGTGGTCGATAATAGCACAAGGATATGGCATTAAAAGCAAAAAAGTGACTTCAGCTGAGGAATTTGCAGAAGTTTTCAAAGAAGCATTAGAATCAAACGAACCCTATTTGATTGATGTCCCAATGGAAAATATCCCAGTACCTACAGATGGAATTTGGAATATCAATGACATCTATACGCCAAAAGAAAACGTTAGTGAAGGCGTATTGAAAGACGGTGAAGTTCAAAAGTCCAAACATGTCAGTACGAAATAATTAGAATATCGATTTAGGTTGATTTTTTGAATCCATCTAAATTTGATCAATCGGGGGAACGAATGAAATTTCTAAAATGGATTGATAAACATCTCGAAGAATACCTTCTGGTGTACTTGTTAGTAATGATAGCTTGTGTGATGATGCTCCAAATTATCATGAGATATGTTTTTAAAGCGTCGCTATCATGGGCAGAAGAATTTACAAGATATTGTTTTGTTTGGTCAGTTTTTTTGAGTATCAGCTATTCGATTAAAAAAGGTTCTATGTTGAAAATTGATGCTGTCACTTCTTTAATGCCTAAAATGATACAAAAGTTAATAAACATATTAATCGAAATAGTGGTATTCGCTTTTTTAGCAATATTATTGTTTAATTCCAAAGAAGTTATAGTAAGGTTGATACAAAGTGGACAGACAAGTCCTGCGATGGAGATGCCAATGTATTATGTCTATGCCGCTACCATTGTCGGATTTTCTCTTGGAGTTTTTCGTAGTATCCAGTCCATTATTATATCAATCATGAAACTATTTAAAGATAAGTCTAATCTTACGGAGGTGTCCGAATGATCGGTCCAATTATGCTCATATTCTTGGCGGGATTGATATTAGGAATACCAATCGCAATTGTATTGGGCTTGGTGTCCATTTTACCTTCAATTGTAGATCCAAGTTTTGCTGCTGATATTCAATATGTCATAAGAGGTATAGTTACTGGCTCGGATAGTACCCCAATATTAGCGATACCACTATTTATTTTGTCAGGAGCTCTTATGGCAAAAGGTGGTATTTCAAAAAGATTGTTTGATGTTTTTGCATATCTTGTAGGAAAGAGAACAGCCGGTATTCCAATAGCAGTTATTATTACTAGTTTATTTTATGGTGCAATTTCAGGTTCTGGTATTGCGACAACAGCAGCTGTTGGTGGTATGACTATACCGATTTTGATTTCATTGGGATATGATAAAGTTTTTAGCGCTGCCATGGTTGCAACAGCAGGTAGTTTAGGTGTCATAATTCCACCAAGCATTCCTTTCATCATGTATGGATTGACAACAGGCACATCTGTTGGAGCACTTTTTACAGCGGGTATACTACCAGGAATTCTAATCGCATTTGCTCTTATGCTATATGCTTATATCTATTGCAAAATCAATGGTGAAGACAGAGAAAAAATTGATCGAAATTTGAATGAGCTGAGATCAAAAGGTTTCTTAAGAGTTCTTAAAGAGAGTTTCTGGGCACTATTATCACCAATTATTATATTAGGCGGGATTTATAGTGGAATTGTAACACCAACAGAAGCAGCTTGTGTATCAGTATTTTATGCGTTAATTGTATGTTTGTTCATATATAAGACCATCTTTTATAAAGATATTTTTAAGATTCTAGTAGAAACGGTTAATTCTTATGGACCACTAATTCTTCTCATAGCATTGGCTACAGTATTTGGAAGAGTTTTGACTTTATTAAGAGCACCAATGATGATTGGTGAATTTTTAACAGGTACGTTTTCTTCTGCAATAACTTTATTACTTGCAATTAACGTTGTGTTCTTCATTTTAGGGATGTTCCTAGATGTTGGACCTGCAATTGTTATTTTAGCACCAATTCTTTTACCAGCAGTATCAGCAGTTGGAATCAATCCAATTCATTTCGGTATCATTATGACGGTGAACTTGGCTATAGGAATGGTTACACCACCATTTGGAGTAAATCTGTTTGTAGCAGCTCCTATGGTTGATACGCCTGTTATGGAATTAGGGAAAAAAGCAATACCATTTATAGTTTTCTTTGCAATTGCGTTGTTTATTATCACGTTTGTACCTGCAGTGAGCTTGATTTTACTGTAGATCACAATAAAACTAAGGGGGATATTTATTATGAAAAGATTGCTTAGCCTATTACTTGTATTTGTACTGTCATTTAGCATGGTTGCATGTAGCACCAAACCAGAGAACAACAATGAAACGCCTCAAGTTTCTGAAACAGAAACACCACAAGCTGAAACAAGTGCACCTGTTGAACCTGTCACTTTGCAAATTGCAATGAGTGCAAGCGAAACCAGTCCGGGTGCAGTCACTGCTTTTAAAGCCAAAGAACTTATTGAAGCGAAATCAGGTGGTTCAATAAAAGTAGACGTTTATCCGAATGCTCAGTTGGGTGGAGACCGTGAATTGATCGAGTCTACACAAGCAGGAAGCCTGGCTATGACAACCTTGACTACTGCGCCAATGGTAAGTTTTATACCAGAACTGGCTGTTTTCGATATGCCAGTTGCATTAACTGATCTAGATGTTGCATATGAAGTAGTTCATGGTGAGTTTGGTGAATTGATCAAACAAAAATATGAAGATGCAGGATTCAAATTAATGATGATAGTTCCAGACAGTTTTAGAGTCATGAGTTCAAATGTTGAAGTAAAGAAATTCGAAGACTTCAGTGGTATTGACATACGAACTATGGAGAACAAATATCACATGGCATTCTGGAATAATCTTGGTGCAAATCCAACTCCACTTGCATTTGGAGAACTTTATATTGCACTTCAACAAGGATTGGTTAAAGCCCAAGAAAATCCATATGCAACAATCACAGCTACAAAGCTTTATGAGCAACAAAAGTATATTGTCAATACAAATCATATAATGTTCTTAAGCACAACAGTCATGAATAAAGAAATCTATGATGGATTATCTGCAGAACATAAGGCTGTAATAGATGAAGCTTTTGTTGAAGCTACAGAGTTCGCTTTTGCAGAAGGAAGCAGACAATCTGGTGTGGCTCTACAAGCACTTAAAGATGCCGGTCTAGAAATCATAGATTTACCAGAAGAAGAGTATTTAAAAATTCAAGAAGCCGCTAAACCGGTATATGAAATGATTAAAGAAGATATTGGTGCAGAGTTGGTTGATGCGCTCTTGAAAGCATTAGAAGAAGCGAAATAAATATGTCCATTCACAAAAAATTTAAGCCATATCCTGGATATGAACCATTATGGAAATTGCATATGGATCAAAACCCAAAAGGGGATGGTGAAAGTAATGATGAATTTTTGAATGAAATTAAAAAAATGTTTTCATTCGATTGTCCTGAGAACATTGCGGTCACAGACCGCAATGTTCCGGGTATCAAGAATGCTCCAGATGTTAGGATTAGAATTTATGAACCAAGAAATTCAGAGAACTTACCGGCAATAATAAATATTCATGGTGGTGGTTTTGTCTCAGGTGGACTAAATAATGATGACAACAGAATTGTAAGATTGATGAAGTATGTAAAATGCAAAGTGATTTCAGTTGACTATAGACTTTCACCTGTCAATATTTTCCCTGACGCACTTGAAGATTGTTATGCTGTTTTATCTCATATCTACAATAATCACATTGAATTTGGTATAGATCAAAAACGAATTGCAGTTCTAGGGACAAGTGCGGGTGGATGTTTAGCCGCATCACTTTGTCTTTACTCTAGAGATCATGATGGTCCCAAAATAGTATTTCAAGTATTGAATTACCCAACTTTAGATTATTTGGCAAATACCGGATCTTCACTACAGTACTTTGATGACAATCCCTTAATAAATGGACGCAAGATGTCTTCTGTCTGGAGAATGTACATAGGTGGATTTGATGGCACCCTCCCTTCTTATTATGCGGTTCCTAGCCTGGCTAGAGATTTGTCTGGATTGCCTCCAACCTATGTCATTGCCTGTGAATATGATCCGTTAAGAGATGAAAGTATAGAATATGCAAGACGATTATTATCTTTTTCAGTTCAAACACAATTAGTTGTTATACCCGGCGTTCCACATGGTTATGATCTGATCAATTCAGAATTGACTGAATGGTCAGTAAAGGGCATATCAATTGCGCTAAATCAACATTTTAGAATTAAATCTTAAGGAGGACATCTTGATAACTGTTAATACAAAATTGGTTGGTTTATTGGGTTATCCATTGACATTCACATTTTCACCTACAATGCATAATGCCACATTCAAAAAAATGGAACTTGACCATTACTATTTTCCCATTGAAGTTGGTAAAGAAGATTTAGAAGCAGTGCTCAATGGTCTTAGACATATGAACTTTATCGGTTGCAATGTAACTAAACCCAATAAAGTTCGAGTAATGAGATACTTGGATGAAGTCGATGAATTGGCTAGCAAAATAGGTGCAGTTAACACTGTCAAAATTGTAAATGGAAAGATGATTGGATACAATACTGACGGTGAAGGTTATGTCGCGTCTCTTAAAACTATAATTGATGATGTGAAAGGAAAAACTTTCACGTTATTAGGTGCAGGAGGTGCAGGCAGAGCAATAGCATTTACTCTTGCTAATCACGGAGCAGAAAAAATTTATATTTTTGATAAGGTTGTTGAATGTGGCCAAAAGGTAGTTAGTGAAGTGAATTCCAGCATTTCACATTGTTCTGAATATGTGTTTATGAGTGAGGAGCATCTTAAAGAAGCAATTCAAGCATCTGACGTTTTGATTAATGCAACAGGTGCAGGTATGATGCCCAATATTGATGTTACACCACTGGACAAACATTTACTAAAAAAGGGTATGATTGTCAGTGATATCACATACAATCCAATCATGACTAAGTTATTACATGAAGCTGAAGAGATGGGTTGTGTTGTTCATAATGGAATTGGTATGCTGATTTACCAAGGTGCAAAAGCATTTGAAATCTGGACTGGAATTGATGCACCGATTGAATCAATGACTAAAACAGTTATGGAAATTGTTTCTAACTTGAACTCATAAAATAGCCAGTTAAACTTGGAGGTAACAAGATTTGAAATTCCCAGAATCTATCAATATTTGTGAAGTAGGACCAAGAGACGGACTACAAAATGAAGCAACAATCTTGTCCGTTGAAGATAAAGTCGAATTGATTGAACGAGCTGTGGATGCTGGATATAAGATAATTGAAATTGGATCATTAGTGCATCCTAAAGCAATTCCATCACTTGCTGATACTGAAGAGGTTTATAGAAGATTAAAAGTGCATGAAGACGTAGAATACCGTGTACTTGTAACTAACCTCAGAGGAGTGGAACGAGCCGTAGGTGTAGGTATACAAAAAGTAAAATTGACTGTTTCAGCAAGTGAGTCACACAACCTGAGCAATTTTAATAGATCAACCATGGAAACGATTGATCAGTTTAAAGATTGTATAAGTTTTGCATCAGAAAACAATGTTGAAGTCTCAGCAGCTATTTCAACAGCTTTTGGGTGTCCGTTCGAAGGTTCCATTTCGATAATTAGAATTGAAAGGATCATTAAGAAGTTCATCGAATTAGGAATTAAAGAGATTTCACTTTCTGACACAACAGGTATGGCAAACCCACGTGACGTATTTGAAAAATGCAGTTACATGATTAATCATTACCCCAAAATAAAATGGAACCTGCACTTTCACAATACAAGGGATATGGGACTTGCAAATGTTTTAGCAGCCATTAACGCAGGTATAGTCAATTTTGATGCAGCTTTCTCCGGAATAGGAGGATGCCCGTATGCTCCCGGAGCAACAGGAAATCTATGTTCAGAAGATTTAGTCCATATGTGTGAGAACATGGGAATTAAGACAGGTGTAGATATTGACAAGGCAATCGAACTGGCCAGAAGGGTCGGTGAAATGATAGGTCATGAAACTGAAAGTTACATGTTAAGAGCAGGAAAGTCCAGTGATTTAATCAAGGAAAAACCTGTACGACAAATTAACGAATAGAGGTTAATAATGGAAAGAAAATATTCATTGGCACATTTGACAGTTCTAGGGTGTCCACCGTCGGAAATGGCTTATATTGCGGCGATGACTGGTTACGATTATATCAGCATTAGACCGATCTTGATGGGACTTCCAGGCGAACCTAATTACTGTCTTGCAGAAAACAGAGAAATGTTGAAGCAAACAAAACGTGCTTTGTCTTCGACAGGAATTGGTGTCAATGATATAGAATTGGCACGAATTTATGAAGGGGTAGACATAAGTAGTTATGAACCAGCGATTGAAATTGCTGCTGAATTAGGTGCGAAAAGTGTTCTTAGTAGCATTTGGACTCCGGATAAAACTTATTACACTGAAAAGTTCGCTGAATTATGCGATTTAGCAAAAAAATATGATATGAATGTCGATCTCGAATTTGTAACATGGGCGAGCGTTTCAAACCTGTCTGAAGCTAAAGAAGTTCTGGATAGTATAAAGAGATCAAATGCAGGATTAATGATCGATACTTTGCATTTTAACAGATCACGTGTTTCTATAGATGATTTGTATGCTATTCCTAGAGAGTGGTTCCATTTTGTTCACATTTGTGACGGCCCCAAGGAAATTCCAACAACCAAAGAAGAATTAATCTACACAGGCAGAGACGCTAGGTTGTACATTGGTGAAGGTGGGATTAATATCGCAGAGATTTTAGATGCCATTCCTACAGACATATACTCAATTGAACTTCCTCATCTAGTACGAGTCAAGGAACTAGGGTATGCTGAACATGCACGTCGTTGCATCGAGTCTGCCAAAAATTATTTTTTAAATCATGAGTTTTATGATTGAATCATTGAAGACAAATCCTCATTAATTGGGGATTTTGTTTTATGTGCAGAAAATTGTGATATAATATTTATGTAACTCATATTACTTAAATTATAGGATGGCTATTATGTTAGAACAACAATCCAGTACGCGTTCTATTGATAGAGCGCTTGAAATTCTTGAGTGTTTTTTAAATGGAGATGGACGTTATACTTTATCTGAATTATCTCAGAATACAGGACTCGCTGCAACTACCGTACTGAGAATATTAGGAGCACTGATTTCAAGAGGTTTCATCGAGAAAGATGAGTTGACAAAAACATACATGTTGGGTTATAAAGTATCCCAATTGTCAAAATTAGCGAATCACTCAAATGAATCAGTTCTTAAAAATGTAAGTGAACCTTACATGAATGAATTACTAGATAAATATAATGAAGATGTCAGACTATTTGTTGAAGAGGGGCAAAATAAGCTTTGTATCATGTCCTTGGAATCTACCAGAAGTCTACGTCATATCATGAAAGTTGGCGATCGACACGAACTGATTAAAGGTGCGGCAGGAAAAATCATTTTGTGCTATATGGATCCTGAAAAAAGAAGACCCTTGATTATGGGATCAAATATCAATGATGAATTATTAGTAACAATTAAGACAAAAGGGTATGCTGTCAGTATTGGTGAAAAAGAAGAAGGGATTGTTGGTATTGCAGCACCAATTCTTGATTGGAAAAATAATTTGATAGCATGTTTGTCATTATCAGGTCCATCAATCAGATTTGTCAATGAAGAAATAGAAGACAAAATTAAAGATACTGTTAACACAGCTAAACATATTTCTGAAGCTTATATCGATTTTATAGGAAAAGTATAAGTATTGAGCATCCACTAAAAATGGGTGCTTTTTTTGTTAATATTTTTGCAATTTTCAGAAATTTCTGATAAACAATTATGTTATACTGGAACTAATATATATTGTTCTACAAAGAGGTTGAGGTGGGCGCGAAAGGAGTTAGAAGATGATAGATAAAGCGGGGGTCATTACAAGAGTGTCTATTGATCAGAAAGAAATGAGATCAGCGTTTTTAGGCGGATTTGCCGGCCAATTGGTCTCAGGTATAATATGGTTGATTTCAGCTGGAATTAGTGTTGCGGTCACACCAAATTTGGGGATGGTAGTTTTGTTCTTTGGATGTATGGGTATCTTTCCATTGACGCAATTGACGCTCAAACTAATTGGAAGAAGTGCAAAAGTAAATAAAGAAAATGGACTTTGGGCTCTGGGATCCCAGATTGCTTTCACAGTACCTCTTAACTTTCTGTTGGTTGGTGCAATTATTCTATTTAAACCAGAATGGTTTTTTCCTGCAGCAATGATTATAGTTGGAACACATTACTTGCCGTTCATTACACTTTACGGTATGCGAATGTTTGCTTTACTGGCAGCTTTATTGATTCTAGGTGGAGTCTATTTCGCGCTTTACGGGCCACAAATTTTTAGTCTTGGAGGCTGGTTTACAGGTATTATGTTGATTGTATTCGCTTTCATTGGAAGGACTATTGTATTGAATGAAGAAAAGGAATGATATGTCACAAGTTGGGGGACTTTAAGACGTGTTTATATCAATTTTATTTGGTCTGATCGGTGGTTTGGGATTATT
>JAGXHV010000119.1 GCA_024636005.1 Bacillota bacterium | reverse complement strand
TTATTGGGATACGATCGTGATGAGATGATCGGTCGACCACTTTATGCGTTCATGTGTCCACTCCATAATTATAAAAGCGGTCCATGCCAAAGTATTGTGGCATTGATGAGCAAACAAGATTTCGATCATGAGGAATTATGGATGCTACATAAGGATGGTAATACCAGAAAAGTACTCGAAGTTAACAGCAAACGAGTATTCTGGGGTGAAGAGCTCGTTGAAATTCAAGGGGTGGGGAGAGATATTACTGATCGAATCCAATTTCAAAGAAAAATCAACAAACGCAACAAACAAATGGATTTCATCAATTAACTCAGCATGGCGATCACCACAAATCTATCCCTCAACGACCTAGATGGTTTGCTGAATGATATTTGCAAAAATATCGTGAATGTAATGCATGTTCCACTTTGTACCATAAGGCTTATAGAGGATGATGCCCTTTTATTAAAATCGTATTGCGGAAAAATCAAACAACTGGTCAACACATCCCCGATGCCTATCGTCGGATGGGAGTCAGAAATCGCCTTTAAGACAGGTGAACCCGTTGTGACTCATTTGGATGCCATCACAACCGATCATCTTCACTTCAATTCAATTTTGAATGAAGATAAGATCGAAACAGTCACCACGATTCCACTGATTGCAAATGAAAAACCACTTGGGGTATTGATTATTTGCACAGATGAGAGTTATGACCAAGATTATGTCATGACCCTCTCCTCCATCGCCAATAATATTGCTTTTGCTATTGAAAAATCATATGTGTACCGAGACCTAAAGCAGTTTTACGTCAAAATCATCACAACTCTTGTAGCGGCAATCGAAGCAAAGGATACCTATACCCAAGGGCACTCTATGCGGGTTTCAGAGTATGCAGTGAAAATTTCCCAACAGATGGGTCTGGATAAGGGTGCAATCGAAGAAATCGAAATTGCAGGACTTTTGCATGATGTTGGGAAAATAGGAATTAGTGATACGATATTAACCAAGCCGGGGTTATTAACTCAAGATGAGTATGAAGTCATCAAAAATCATCCGTTGATTGGCGCAAGGATTCTTGAGCCAATAGGTCTTTCAGATAATATCATGTTTGCAGTCAAACAACACCATCTCAGATTCGATCTCACCGGTTATCCTCCGACTCCTAATCTGGACCACATCACATTATATGCGAGAATCATAGGCGTTGCAGATGCTCTGGATGCCATGACTTCCAATCGGTCATATAAATCTATGATATCAACGCAACAGACCATTGAAGAACTACTAGCCTATTCAGGCTCTCAGTTTTGCCCTGTAGTCGTTAGGGCAGCAGTGGATTATCTCAGTAAAGGCATGGCATAAATATTTCAACAAAAAAAGCTGTAGTGTTTACAGCTTTTTTTATTGTCACTAAATGATGAATCCTGCAATAAGTACAAGAACCACAATGATTGGAACAGGTATCTTTTTGCTGAATAGTAGTATTATTGTTGAAAGTGTCACAATCAGATTTTCAAGGATGAACCCGCTGCGTTGCATCAACACAACTGCTGCAACTGCAATAAGTCCTCCAGCGACAGCATTGATTCCTCTGAGTGAAACCTTGATTCCTCGAATCTTCTTCAATTTTTCCCATACGGGGTATACAAAATAAATCAATAATAGTCCAGGAAGAAATATCCCAATGCCACCTACTATTGAACCTAAGACTTGATAGAGTGCACTTCCACCTCTTGTTGCCATTCCTCCGGCATAGGCACTGAAACTGAACATAGGACCTGGCAATCCTTGAACCAATCCATAGCCGGTCAAAAATTCTTGAGCAGTCATGTATTCCCGCACCTGAACAAGTTCACTGAACATGACTGGAACAACGACTTGTCCCCCACCAAATACCAAGTAACCGAATCTATAGAAACTTTCAAAGATGTGAACCAAACGATTGTCCCATAAAAGCGTCAAAATCACACCGCCTAAGGCCAAACTCAAAAATGCGATCAGATATTTCCATGGTGGATTAAGTTTCACTCTATTCCACAAATTCTCTTCTGCAGAATAAATGACACTCACTACACCACCTATAATCAACACAACTGGAAAAATCCAAGGTGCTTTTATGAAATAAGTTGTCACCCCACCAAAAATCATTAAAATCATTGTCATGCGATCAGTTATGACTTTTCTACTAATTTTATAGGTTGCGACTATGATGAATCCCACAGCCATCGGTCCGATGAACCTTAATCCATCGCTTGAAACATCCATCATATCCAAAAATTGATATAAAAAAGATAGAATAGTCATTGCGGTCAACACTGGGAGTGCCCATACAAGCATTGTCAGGAAAGCCAGCATTGGTCCTCCAGTCTTATATCCCATTGAGACAATGGCTTGAGTACTTGTAGGTCCAGGTAAAATACTGCATAAAGCTATGAGTTCCACCATTTCTTCCTCTGTTAGATATTTTTTCTTCGTGACCATTTGATCGATAAAAACACCAAAATGAGCTTCAGGTCCACCATAAGCGCCAAGTGAACATATGAAAACATCCTTTAGGAAAGTATACCGGTGTATCTTTTGTGAATTTGTCATGATATCATCACTGCCCTTCTTAACTTGAGTATATAGAATTCAAAAAAATGGGTATATAAAAAGTGTAGTTATATTTGAATGGAGGTTCATATGAAAACTATTAAGAAACATCTGATAAAAATATTAGTTGCAGTACTATTGATTCTATTCATTTTATTTACCCAAGGGGTCAGTCTCTTCACAGATTTCTTGTGGTTTGATTCTATTGATTTAAAAAGCGTCTTTATGATTGAACTTTTGACGAAATTGTACCTTTTTCTACCACTTTGGATTTTTTTCGGAGGATTTTTAACACTATACCTTCGAAATCTCAATAAATCATATGCTCACCTAACAGAATTGAATTATAAAAAATTCATCGCACCTATTAGCGTCGTTATCGGTGGTTTTATAGCACTCATAGTGAGCAGTGGGATATGGTTTGATTACTTGAAACTGATCAATATGGAATCTTTTAATCTTGTGGATCCCATCTTTAATTTGGATATCAGTTTTTATTTCTTTACTTTACCATTTTTGATGGAAATCATACAAATCCTTATGACATTTCTAGTATTTGTATTTATTGGTACCACATTTGTGGAATTATTATTCAGCGAACAAATTAAAATTGTTGATGAATCTTCAAAAGTAACCCCTTCTGAATTTGTGTCCCGCAATCTCAATAAAACATTTTTCATTCGGTTATTAAGTAAAACGAAATATCTGCTTATGGTTATTTTGTTGCTATTGGGTGTGGAGTTTTACTTGAAAACGTTTGATTTGCTGTATTCAGATAGAGGCATTACATTTGGTGCCGGCTATACGGACATCAAGGTAACTTTATGGGCTTATAGAGTTTATGCGCTTGTTGCAATTCTCTCAATAGTGGCTACATTTATTGCATTCAAAAAGAAAAAAATTGTGTATTTTGCTGCAGGGCCACTAGTAATCCTCGCACTAATCATTGTGTTCAGTTTGACAGCAACATTTGTGCAAAAGTTGATTGTTGAACCGGATGAGATTTCTAAAGAAAGGGAATACCTTGTCAATAACATTGAGTTTACTCAAAAGGCATACAATTTGGACACTGTTGATTTAGTCGATTATCCATACGAGGAAAATTTGGATTATGCCAAAATACAAAATAATACAGAAACTATCAGTAATATCAGAATCAATGATGAAAGACCTCTCAATCAAACTTTCAACCAGATACAGAGCATTAGACTCTATTATGATTTCTTTGATATTGACATCGATAGATATGTTATTGATGGAGAATACACTCAAGTTTTTATTTCAGCCAGAGAACTTGATCAATACAAGTTGGATAATAAGGCTATGACATGGATCAATCAATTCCTTAAATACACTCATGGCTATGGAATTGTCATGTCCCCGGTCAATCGTGTCACAAATGAAGGGCAGCCAGTGCTTTTATTCAAGAACATCCCCCCAATAACCACTACCGATTTGGTGATCAACCGTCCTGAAATTTATTTTGGAGAACAAACCGACAACTACATCATTGTTAACACTGATGAAAAAGAGTTTGATTATCCAAGTGGTTCTGATAATGTAGAGACCATGTATTCAGGTGAAGCTGGAATCAAGCTGGGTGCAATGAACAAATTGTTGTTCTCAATTAAAGAAAGAAGCATGAAATTACTTGTTTCCAATAACATCAACTCTGAGAGTAAAATCATAATCAATAGAAGGATACTGGATCGAGTTAATGAAATTGCTCCATTCTTAAGATACGATTCAGATCCTTATATCGTTCTTAATCGAGAAGACGGAAAACTCTATTGGATTATAGACGCCTATACTACTTCGATGGCTTATCCATACTCTCAAACTTTCAATTTCAATGGACAGGTTTTAAACTACATTCGAAATTCTGTTAAAGTCGTCATTGACGTTTATAATGGCACTACGAAATTCTATGTTTACGATCAGGACGACCCACTCATTAAAACTTATTTAAATATATATCCGGAACTTTTTGAACCTAAAGCCGATTTTCCATCTGGACTTGTAGCTCACACAAGATATCCTCAAAATTATTTTGATCTTCAATCCAGGGTGTTCAAGGAATATCATGTTAATAATCCCGTAGTTTTCTACAACGGTGAAGATGTTTGGGATATCGCCACAGAACAGTACATGGGAGAAGTACAGACCATTCAGTCCAACTATGTAATGTTCAAAATTGAGGAAAAAGCCGAGTTTGCACTCATTCTTCCATATACACCAAAGGGCAAGCCTAATATGACTTCTCTACTTGTTGCTAGAAATGACGAGCCAAACTATGGGAAAGTATTCTTGTACCGATTCCCTAAGGATAAAACAATACAAGGTCCAATTATGATTGAATCAAGAATTGATCAGGATTCAGTGATTTCTCCACAGTTTACACTATGGGGACAAGAAGGTTCACGAGTACTCAGAGGTAATGTGATTGTGGTTCCGATAGAGAATTCACTCCTTTATATTGAACCAATTTATATCATATCAGATAATGAGGACTCACTACCCGAAATGAAACGTGTCATTTTAGTTTATAACGATACCTTTATCATGGAACAGACTCTTGAACTTGGTTTAAAAAGAATGTTTGGAGAATTTGACGATACACTCCCAAGCGCCGAGCCAGGTAGTATTGAAGAATTATTGGAAGAAATCTCAGCCAAATTCAATTTGACCAAAGAAGCACTTGATGAACTTGAAGTACTCATCAATGAATTAGGAGAGAAAATCAAGTAACGACATTATGCGACAATGTGATATAATTCTATCATCGACTAAAGTCGCAAAGGAGTATTTATGCAAAACTATAAGATGAAAATTGCCTATGATGGTAGAAATTATATGGGCTTTTCCACCAAAAAGGACAAGCCCGAAAAAAGTATTCAGGGCAAACTAGAAATGATTTTAGAAAAGCTTTATGGACAACATGTGGACGTCATTGGAGCAGTCAATACAGATGCCGGTGTTCATGCAAAAGCGCAAATTGTTAATTTTAATGCAGTTGATGATCAATTGGATGCAAAAGGTCTATTTGAGTATTTTGAAAAATATTTACCAGATGACATCATTGTTTTGACCATTGAGCCTGTTGATGAAAGATTTCATAGCAAATACTTGGTTGAAAGCATCACTTATGAGTACAGACTTTGGAAACTTGATGCACCCAACCGCCCCCTTTTTGAAAGAAAACAAGTCAATGTCATGGCTCAAAAGTTAAATTTCCCAAAAATGAAACAAGCAGCTGAAGAATTGATTGGAGTCGCTGACTTTTCACCGTTTACAACCAACAAAAAAGTCAAAAATCCCATTAAAGAAATTAAATCTGTGGACATCACAGAAACCGATCATGAAATTATATTCACCATGACAGCAAACGGTTTTCTTCTGAACATGGAACGACTTATTGTAGGTACCATCATTCAAGTTGGTCTCAATCAGCTTCC
>JAGXHV010000018.1 GCA_024636005.1 Bacillota bacterium | reverse complement strand
TTGTTGTAAACTGCAATCCAAAGTCTGTTTTTACTGTCTCGATAAATTGTGTTGATTTTTCCTTCATCAAGAGAATCCGGGTCATCGGACTTGGTATAGATTTCAAGATAATTCGCCTTCTGAGGATTTGTTTTGAAAGCACCTCCGCCATTGGTTCCAATCCATAGAAGCCCTGACTGGTCTTCCAAAAACGAATAGATCACCGTATGATTGATATTGCCCTTCGAATCTCTATCGCTGAAACTGAAAGATTCGTCATCCTTTTGGCAAAAAAGTCCGCCCCCCCAAGTTCCTATCCACAACGTTTGATCCTTGGTCATTTGAAGTGCATAGACACGATTGTCTTCAAATGTTTTATGATCCAAAATATTAAAGTCCAAATCGAGCTCTAAAACGCCACCATCCCATAACCCAAGCTGTAATTTACCCTTTTGAAATTCTTTTATGACCATGACCAATTGCGATGGGTATTCCAAATTGACTCTAATCAAAGCATCATCGGTTTCATCATAATAAAATAAACCTTTGTAAGTACCAATCAACAGTCGTCCACTTGAATCAAGCAAAATACTTCGTACTACTTTTCCTTCGACATCATAGGTTTTAAATTGACCAGTCTCAACATCCAAGTGATTTAGACCATCTAGTGTACCAAACCAGATATTCTCCTTGGTATCTTTTCCTATTGCAACTACCACATTGTTTGAAAGACCATTGTCTTGCACAGAATAGTTTGTAAATTGATTGGTTTCAATGTCGAGCATGGAAACGCCTTGGTATGTGCCTAACCAGATATTATGATTTTCATCGTCGTAATACATCGTTTGAATCAAATTGTGGATCAACCCGTCGGTCTCAAAGGGATTGTTTCTATAAACAGTTGTATCCTTCCCATTGTATCGATACAACCCACCTTGAGTGCCAAACCAAATAAACCCATTCTTATCTTGAACAACACTGGATACGGATAAATCCTGTAATCCTTGCTCACGACCTATGTTCTCAAAAACAATTTTGCTATAGTGTTCTGAAAATGGACTTGCATGACCGATTCCAATGTTTAGAGTAAATATTATTATAAAAAGCATCAACACTTTATTTTTCATGAGCTCTCTCTCCAAACTGTCATTTTATATCATTATACATCAAGAGGAATTTGTTCACAAATGATTAGTGACTCCATAGCTTGAAATTCTAAATTTCTGCAACAATTTCCAGAACATTCTAATTAATCATTATCTTATTGGACAGTTGATGCTATAATGGTTTTTAGATGCAAATGAATGATTAGGGAGGTCAAATTGGAACGTAAAAGAAAATTGGCTAAGAGAATTGAAGAGTTAACTATAGAACTTGTCAACGTTAGAAGTGTTGTTGGAACAAAGGATGAAAACGACATCAGTGACAAAATATTTGAAATGTTCAGTGCGATGCCCTACTGGGATAAAAATCCCCATTTACTTACGCAATTGCCATTCATAAACGATTCCCTTGGAAGAAGCAGTGTCATGGTCAGAATCAGTGGCCAATTGAAAGATAACTCAAAGACCATAGTATTAATCGGTCATACAGATACAGTGGGAATCAGCGACTATGGCGACCTCAAAAAATACGCAACAGAACCAGCTGAGCTCAAAAAAGCACTACAAAAGCTTAACTTGTCGGAGGACATCAAAAAAGATCTTGAATCTGACGATTATATATTCGGTCGTGGCATCCTAGATATGAAATGTGGCGTTGCAGCAATCATTGCTGTTTTGGAAGATTTATCTGAAAGGCTCGATGAATGGTCAGGCAATATTGTATTTTGTGCTGTTGGTGATGAAGAGGGCAACTCAGGTGGTATGCTTTCATTTGTTCCAGAGCTTGTACGTTTGCAAGAATCAGAATCCTATGATTATCAAGCGGTTCTGGATACAGATTATGTGTCTCCGAGATATGATGGAGACGACAACAAATATATTTATATCGGTACTGTGGGCAAGCTCATGCCGTCTTTTTATGTGTTGGGCAAAGAAACCCATGTCGGTCAACCATTCAATGGGCTCGATCCCACCCAAATTGCAGGTGCGATCATCATGAAAATTAATAAGAACATCGCATATTCAGACGTAGTGGAAGGTGAAGTATCATTGCCTCCAATCACACTGCAACATCGCGATCTCAAATCGGAGTATTCAGTACAAATCGCACGTGCAGTCAATCTCTATTTCAATTATGCGACACACAACAGCACGCCCGATCAAGTCATGCAAAAGATGCTCAAAGCATCATTTGACGCATTCAACGATGTTGTGAGTGTCCTCAATGAACGTTATGATGTGTTCTGCAAGGCAAGTCATATTGAATCCAAGCCGCTGACATGGAAAGCAAGGGTCATGTCCTATCAGGATCTTTACGCCGCTGTCTATGAAGAACGCGGAGAAGAACTTGTTGAGATTCTAGAATCTTATAAGGAAGAAATGCTTAAAGACCAGACCATTGATGAACGTTTATTCAGTCAATACATCGTACAAGCCGTTCATAATCTATGGTCGGATAAAGATCCAATTGTCATCGTTTACTTTTCTCCTCCTTATTATCCTCATAACTATGTGAGCGGTGAAACTGAAAAGGGACAAAAACTAATAGACACACTCAAAACAGTTGTTACAAAACACAAAGGTAAAACTCCAATGGTTGGAAGAAAGTTCTATCCGTATATATCAGATTTAAGCTTTGCGTCAGCACCATCAGCTGAGCGCATCGCTACGCTCAAGAACAACATGCCCGCATTTGGTTCGAGATATAATCTTCCGATTGAAGACATGCAAAAGTTGAGTTTGCCAGTTGCAAACATCGGACCTTTCGGAAAAGATGCCCACCAATTTACAGAGCGCATCGAAAAAGACTACTCATTCAAAGTCGTTCCAACGATTCTATATGAAACAATACTGAAATTATTAGATTAAAAAAAGAGCTTTAGCTCTTTTTTTAATCTCTAAGTTCACGAATTTCATTTTCAAGTTTTAAGATTCTCTCTTTTTCTTTCTCGGGCATTTTCTTCATGAGCTCACTTCTGAGGTAAACACCCTCATCCTTTTTGCTACGTTTCTCCGTTTCACCCTTTTGAACTTCAGTCCATGAAACCTTACGGTTTTTATTGTAAAGATCAAGATCAGCCAGACGATGACCTGTATCATCATATTCTAGACCGATTAGAATTTTTTTTATTTCCGCAGGTGGCGAGAAACTAAACAATTTTATCTGATAAACCATGATGGACATCACGATATGTGCATAATCTTTCGTCCATCCCTCACCTATGACTAGACCAGTCTCCAGCCCAGAAAAAACTTGCACAAGCCTTTGATAATGCTTTTCATAATTGTCATAGGCATCGTATAGACTTATTCGGTATTCATACCAAGATGAGTCTTTTAAATTGTGGTTTAAATAGAAAAGCGCCTCACGTCCAAGTCTGGCAAAACATTCCTGTTGATTTTGATCCACCAATACATGATCGGAGAATACATCCTGCCTTTTAATTGGTTGATGCAATCGCTGTGTAGTCAGGCTGATCATAGTCTGCTCTTTTTCACCAAGTCTTACGCCATCTTTCCAAGAGACTCTCTTACCTTCATAGTTTTTGGTGAGCATATCCGCAAATTCATTTTCATTACTTGGAACACGAAACACTACAATTCTCGGTCCCATATCCACCCTGTCAATCTCCGAACTTAAGTTCAAGTTAATGATATCCGCCAGTACAGTTGTCCCCGTTTCACCAGCGAGTAAAATAAATTCAGCGTCATCGGGATCTGTAATCTCAAATCCGACTGGCGTTATGAATATCAAAGTGCTGTTCTCATCCGAATCGCTCTGACCCTCAGTTAAGGAAACACTCTTATAACCCAATTTTTCAATCAATTGATCACATGTTACTTTTGGATTATTGGATCTCAAAAAAAATATTCTAGTACCCATTCTCAGAAAAATCATTTGTACCTCCCGGAACATATTTTTATAGGATTGTAAATTTTTGGAGATGCTTTACATCAATGATTATTGGATCGATCGGTTCTATATGAACTTTTTCCACTCTTGAAAAACCGTTACCGCTCTTAATTTCTTCTAAAAACTGTTCATGATGATTCGTCAGGCATATAATTTCCACACTCCCGTCATCAAGATTTCTTACAGTCCCTTTGACATTAAGTTTCAAGGCTAATTTATATATGTAATATCTGAAACCGACACCTTGTACTCTTCCTGTCACTATTATTTTTGATGTACGCAAATCATCCACCTCAATCAATTGATACCCACTTATTATTATAGCACAAACAAAAAACCTCTTGCTGTTGATTATCGTGAGCAAGAGGTTTCATACATTAATCTGTAACTTAATCCATTTTTTTGATGCGTTCAATAACATCCATCTCATCTGGATATTTGACAAGTTCTTTCTTATTATGGAATACTTCTTTCCCATTCACTTCAACCAAGAAAATTCCTGGTCTGCCATCTGAGAGTTCTACGTCTTGAATTCCTAATTCTTTTTTGATTTTGTCTGCTAAACTAGCAGCTCTGTCACGATACCCTCATGAATTGCAATAAGTGATCAAAATCTTTTTCTCCATAATGTCCTCCTAAATATTAGTAGTTATTATTGATATTCTTTCCTATCATACCCCCGTTGGCCCTTAGATAATCAGTGAACATATAAATTCTAATATCAAGGATTGATTGGAATGATTGGTAAAGTAGGATTGGTTGGATTGATAGGTATGATCATAAGTGTATCTTTTTTGGGGACGTAAAACTTACGTGTTTCTCCAGGAGCAATTATTGCCCCTTTATCTGTTGATTCAAATTTCTCAGTGTTGTAACCATCGGGACCTTTGGTTAGGCGCGCAAATGTGATTTCTTTTAACTCAGCAGAATCCCAAGTCGAATTATTGGTCACTTCTACGTACCAATGTGTGTTCTTTTGTGGTGGCCAGTAATCAGTCGCATAAATTGGAAGAGGCACATCCAGCTTCAGCGTCTTGCTATAGTCTACAAACATGGTTTCATTTGGTGAATCCCAAACAGTAAATGGGCTTCTTCCATCTATTCCTATGGTTACTTTTAGTTTGTTCCTTGATTTATCTCCAGTTTCGATATGGATTCTTGCTGAAAACGCTTGATCTGTGCCTGCACGCTCAACAGAAATATTTTCATAATATCTTACAAATCCAAAGTTCGTTGCCAGGTCATCATAAGCAACAGTGAAATAACCGTTGCCCGACGGTCCCCAAGTATCTCCCCAACTGTTCAGACACTTGATGGTTTTAGCGACATCATCATAACCGACTATGGTCACTGCATGATGCTCATTCGGATTCGCACCCTGAATTTGTGAAATTTCTCCAGCTGCGATCAAAGGTCCGAAATTTTTCAAAAAATATCTGATGTTTTCTATCGTTGGGGCAAATTCATCGCTTTCTTTCATCTTATAATACATTGCCAAGGTATTGGTCCATCCATTGGGTTGCAGCATTTCACTATAATCGAAATAAATGTTGCCCTCAGAATTTGTTTTCTTGACAGCTTTGTCGTAGTCAGAAGGTGAAGATGCTTCTGGACAAAGTCCATTTTTCTCGAGTACGAATTGAGTGTCTATCGGTCCGCCATCAGCGAGCTCTTCTTGTCTGCCATGCAGATACCAGAATGACACATCTGGAGTATAAGGATGTTCACGTTCCTTGAGTATATTCATGATATGCACCATCGATCTACCAATGCACCCGCCTACGCCATCCTGATTGCCTTGAAATGTCATATAGGGTGAATAGTCGCATCCAGTTGACCAGAAGATGACTTTAGGAATATCAAACCATGGACTGTTGTAATCTTCAGAAGGTTTGATCATGGAAAGATCCACACCAGTATTGATTGTGAGCATGTCCATGTAAATCTTGGCAGAATCATAACTCTTATCTGTGGTAGATAGGTTCAATCCTAAATTAACCCATTCTGGAATCTGAGCCAAACTGATCCCTGGCAAATTAAACTCTGGGCTACCGACTTCAGAAGGTTCGACCTCAGGAGTAACTTCGTCTAAATCCGTTTGATTTGATGCTACAGTTACGATTCGGTTGATGTTATCCCAACCCACTTCAGCTCCTAAAGATTCACTGACAAATCGGAGAGGAACCAGTGTTCTGTCATTGATGATTCTAGGCGGAACATCAAGCGTAATTGACAAACCATTGACTGATGCCAACTTATTGCCAATATAAAGGACAATAGTTGTCTGTCCTTTGGTTGCCGTTACTTTTCTCTGAGTAGGATCCCATCCTACTTCAGCCTCAAGACTCTCAAAAATTGCCCGTAAGGGCACGAGAGTTCGACCATCCTCAATAATCGGAGGAATCTCTGTAGCCAGCACCTGACCATTGATAATGATTTCAATCGCTTTCAGCTCTTCTTGTGCACTTGTAGCGATTGATAGAAATGAAAAACTCCAAAACAATAAGCAAACAAGCAATACATAAGAAATTCGTTTTCTGTTTTCACGTTTCATGAACCCCACCTCGCCTTTCTAAGTTTAAAATACCCTGACCACGCACCCCACGTGGTGACAAAAAAAATACCGACCCAAAAAAAGGGTCGGTTACGCTATTCGCTCATTTGGAGGCAAGCGTCCATATAGCCTCCAAATTCTTGGCGCCCAATTGTAATTGCTTCAATTGAAACTGCCTTATGTTTTTATACTTCATTATCATGATACCCAATATATCGAAAATTTAACAGTTAAATCAACGGTAAAATTTCACGGATACTGCCATAACGATCCTGTGGATTGAAAGACATACATTTTTTGATGATAGCTTTTAATGACTCCGATAAATCCGATTCATGGATCCCGTTTGATATATGCACAAAATCCGGTTCTATCCCTGTTGCCAAATAATAGATGGTGGCGCCCATGGCATAAACATCCGATTGAGGGAGAGTCTGACTGAATCCGTATTGTTCCGGTGGTGAATACCCTCTGCTGCCTATGATGAACGTATCCGATGTCTTACTGGACTCAAATTTTCGGACGGACTCGATATCGATCAAATGAACAGTTTCATTCTCAGAATTGAATATGACATTGCTCGGTTTTAAATCACGATATACGATTGGATCAATTCTAGAATGCAAATCGTCAAGTACGCTTACAAGTTGCATGATAATTTTATTCAATATTGGATTGCTTATAGGACCATTTTCTAAAACATATTGGTTGAGGTCGACCCCCTGGACATATGGCTTAATGATATAATGGTACTTTTCTCCCTCAACAATTTCACTTATGGGGATAATTGCTGGATGAACAATGTTCTTCAATCCTTCAAAGTCGTAACCGATTCCCTCTTTTTTTTCAATGACTTTCATTGTGAACTGAGTCTCATCCTCTTGATCACCAAGCAAATAGATACTGCTGTTTCGACTCTTATAAAGCAGTGAATCCAGAGTGAATGATTCAAATATTTTTACACCAATATCCGAGTTCATCAAATCGAATTCGATACTTTTTTCAAAAAAATCATTGTTGGATAACGCCTCTTCCGATTGTTTAAACTGGATCAATTTCAATTTCAGACTTTCCATCTCATTCTTGTTTTTCAGGTACTTATCTATGGTGATAACAGCAATCACCGAAAATATAATTATTAGAAACACAAGGAACATTGAGACGTACGTATTGACTCTAAAATCAATAACTTCTGTCAACACAAGAGTCATGACCAAACTGACCAACATCATCGTTGAAAAGACTATCAATGGATAAGTGATCTGATAATTTTTGACGATCTCACTGGTCTTCATGAACCTATTAAATCTATTTTTCAATAACTCACTTGAGATGCTAACCACAGCCACTATCACAACATGATTTACTACATATAATATATTTTCTTGAATTTTAAAAAAATTTGATATAAAGGGGTAAACTGTAACCATTAAGATAATTTCATTAATTGAAACCATCAACAGATACAATGTTGTCATCCAAAAATACTGATAAATATTGAGTTTGTAATTGATCAATAGTGTAAAAAAAATTCCCATAAAATAAAAAAATATTCTAATAGAAAAAGGTACCCAAAATATAGGCAAAAACACCAGAACGAAAACAAAATAGGTCAACACAGGATTAAGATTGATTTTTTTCGTATAGTCTGTTAGAACAATTCTTGAGAAAATAAACAGTGCAAGTGGAAAACTGATCGCTTGCAATACATTTTGCAACAGAACCAAATCATTATTCATTAGTGGAATTACCTCCCATAGTTATGATGACTACTAGTTT
>JAGXHV010000118.1 GCA_024636005.1 Bacillota bacterium | reverse complement strand
TTGCGATTTCTTTGAGGGATCTCGAAATCGTGGAGATTTCCTGTTGACGGTTTTCCGTTTTTCCACCACCGGACATCAGCTGCAAGTAGTCGATCATGATGACGTCAAGGCCGTGATTCATTTTGAGACGTCTACATTTGGAACGTATTTCCGCCACTGTTATACCAGGTGTGTCGTCAATGAATATCTTTGATTCAGCGAGTTGTGCGCTGCTCCTGGCCAGTTTGATCCAATCGTCGTCTTCGATGTTACCCGTACGGATGTCACCGATGGAGACGAGAGATTGGGCAGCGAGTAGTCTTTGTGCGAGCTGGTCTGCGGCCATCTCGAGACTGAAAATGGCAACACTTCGTTTTTCCTTGACTGCCGCAAATTGGCAAAGGTTGAGTGCGAAAGCTGTCTTACCCATGGAAGGACGTGCGGCGATGAGTATAAGGTCAGATCTTTGAAGTCCATTGGTCTTTTCATCGAGTGCATCGAATCCGGTGGATATGCCTGTGAGCGCGGCAGGATCGTCGTGGAGCATGACGATTCTGTCGTATGTGACCTGAAGGACGTCCGAAATTTCCTGAAATCCCTTTTTATTTCTGTTCTGAGATATTTCAAAAATGCTGGATTCAGCCGTTTCAATGAGCACTTCGGCATCGACGGATTCATAGCCTTTTTCCACGATTTCCGTGGAGGCTCTGATCAATCTTCTCAGCATGTATTTCTCGTGAATAATTTTGGCATGATTGCCAACATTGGAAATCAGCGTACCTACATCGGATAGTTCCGTGAGGTACTCAAATCCACCAACAGCCTCTAACAACTGGTTTTTCGTGAGGTCATCTGAAACCGTGATCAAGTCCACTGTTTTTCCATCTCCGAATAGACGCTTGATGGTCCTGTAGATTTCACGGTGCGCTTCGTTGTAGAATTCTTCTTCATGATGTATGACGTCCATGACATCGCCGATCAAATCGCTGTCGAGTAGTAATGAGCCGAGGACGTTCTGTTCGGCATTGATGTCATGGGGCATGGTCTTTATGTTCATAAACTTTCCCTTCCTACTGCAATTTCTATTATTATAACATGAAATCCTCGAATTTAGTCTATGAGGCGAACAATCTTTATGGTTCTCATATGCCAATATTTCATACGACCTTTGCGCTGTTTGAAATACTGTATTTCTGGTTTCAGATGTTTTTCAGCGGCTTCGATGCTTCTGATGATCAAGGCTTCAGTCACATTCTCCTTGCGATCATAAAGTATCCTCATCCAGTCATCGATCTCACGTTGAGGCAATCCCGCACCGATGAAAAGTGCACCTAGATCCGTCTCAGCGTGAGGATGTGTTTGCTCAATCATGAGAGCGAGCACATAGATGATTCTTACTGCAAAGGCGTGTGTATTTCTCCTTTTGAGGAACATAAATGGTTTTCTGAGCAATATTATCACGACTAATAATAAAGCCATAACCCCAATAATCCATATGACTTTCAGTCTGCCATTTTGAACTTCACCACTTGCAGGTGTGAAATCTTCAAAGAACTCTCCTCTGCCACCGTTGCGCTCCAGCAGAAAATCATCGAGATTGATGTTTGGATCTGTGACGTTATTGGTGGTGGATAATTCATCCTCTTCCGGGTCTTCATCCACAATTTCCTCTACAGTCGGTGTATACTCATCACCAAGTGCCACGCTATAAGGTGGTGTGCTCTCAAAGATTACCCAGCCCAGATCTTCAAAGTACACTTCTGTCCATGCATGGGCATCGGCTTCAGTGACTTTGGCAACGCCGTCTCTCGTATCGAAAGCTTTGACATCCACCCTGAACCCTTCCACGTAACGTGAAGGAATGTCATTGATTCTGGTCATAACGGCGAGTGATGAGGCGAAGTAGGTACAATATCCGGACTGTGTCTCAAACAAAAATGTGGAAACGAATTCTTGATTGTACCTAAGTGTAGGAACTGATAAATTGTAATCATAGTTTTGAACGAGAAACTTAGTCAAAGTGACGACTTTTTCATAGTCCGTCTCACCAAGTTCTCCAAGCCTAAGTGCGAGATCATAGGTACGCTCTTCAATTTGGTCTGAAAGCTGAAGATAGTCTGCGTCATCAGGATAGTTGAAATCCTTTTGAGTCGCCGAGAATTTGTAGTTTCTAAGGAATCTGACAAACATACCCGATTTGTAAAAAGCCTCATTCTCAGAAGACACATAAACGCGCTCATAGTCAAGATCCGTATCGTAAAACCCCATCGGAGCAAATAAGGTGACTGTCTTTAGAGCTTCCAACCTTATTTCTCCGCTGATTTTTTGGAAATTACCAGAATCGAGCATTTCCAAATTGCGTTCGTTGCTCAAGTAATCCCTGAATGAATTGCTGAAAAGTTGAGTGGGATTTGACCATCTCTTGCCGTCATAATAATCTTTGATGTTGGTTTTAAGGTAAATCGGCCCGTTGACTTCCTGATCGATGTCCACATAGAATAAAGCATCTTCACTATTAAGCGGACCTACAGGACCTCCAAGGATTTGAGGATCATTCTGATAAGGGGTTTCCCGTAATGAGTAAATGCGCAGATTATCTGTGGAATACCCCGTTCTGGCTCCCCATATATTCGGAATCACCGCATCCACCAAAGTGTTGATGGATTTGAACGGAATGATCACAAATGCGAGATTGGTAAAAACAATCAAGACCGCACTAAGAATAATGCCCCAGAAAAATACACCTCGTGATGAGTAATTTGCCTGATTGTGTAAAGCATGTTTTTGCTTGAACCCTTCATGCCTGTCAAGGATCAAAAATGCGAAGACTCCAGCAAAATACAGAAGATAAATCGGCCACTGGAAATCCACATATCTATACCACATCCAGACGAAAAAGATCAGTGGAGCAACCATCAATGGTTTGAGCCATTTCGCTGTAAATATCGGTTGGATGAGCAAAGTGAGCAGGAGTGCGTTCATCACAGCAAAAAGGTCTTCATAGTCTTTATTCGTTTCTATTTCAAGACCATTGATCCATTGGTCCGTCACTTTGTCATTAACAATCCATTTGAAGTAAGGGATGGATTTTTTTAGGTCCACACTGTCGCGTATGTTGTGAATAAAGTCCACTCCATGACGTCTGCCAACACCTTCAACAGATGAGGCGCTGTCCACACCGTCTTCCATCATCACTTCCTGGTTTCCAATATTTGAAACCGTTTCAAGCACAAAATCCACAGAATAAATGAGCACCATACTCAAAAGAAGTATAACAAATATCTTTGTAAACAGTTTACGGAAATATATGACCACCACTGCAGCCATATAACTTAAAGTTCCTAACAGTATGAATTTTGGAAGTGTGACCTCGTAGGTCACAAACTGCCTGATCATCAAAAATAGAGACAAGAATATCAAACATCCTGGGAGCCATTTGTACATCTTAAGCTTGTTCACTGGACACCCCCAATATCTGATCAATAAATTGACCTGTTAGTCTTCGGGGTTTCAGTGCCGAATCAGAAAACGTGAACACTGAAACGCCTGAACCTGTATAATCCACTCTATCAAGCAGTGCCTGAGTCAATTTCGGAGTAATGAGCACATAACTTTCATCCCTGTTCTCACTCTGAAGGTGATTTCTAATGAAGTGCTCAAAAGGCATCTCACTGGAGGATTCAAATTTAGTGAGCGCATCCATACACCCACCAAAGTCAGAAGCATTACTGGCTTCAATGACAGTCCCTTCAGCGTCGTTCATAATCAGCTTGATCTGCATACTCTCGTCCATAGCCATCTTCACAAGTGAAGCTACAAAGGATACCAAGTACTCTTCTCTGTCAAGTGTATAACCATTTTCAAAATGCTCTTTGTAGCCATCGACAAAAATAAGCAGTTTCGAACTGACTGTCTGCTCAAATTCCTTGGTCAATAGCTCATCGCGTTTGGCGCTGAGTTTCCAGTGGATGTTCTTCAGTTGATCCCCCCTCTCGTAGCGACGGATGTTGACTATATTGGTTCTATCTTCAAGTGTCTTTTGATTGGATTTAAGGGTGCCATACAAATCTTTTGGATGAAATTTGAGATTTGCAAGCTTTACAAGTCTTG
This sequence comes from Bacillota bacterium, assembly GCA_024636005.1. GTDB lineage: Bacteria > Bacillota > Clostridia > Peptostreptococcales > Acidaminobacteraceae > Fusibacter_D. The sequence continues at coordinate 3,845 of JAGXHV010000118.1, read as the reverse complement.
GATAAACCGTGATGTCGATCTCTTTGTCGAAAAAAACTGTACGTTTCTCAATCAAAAGCGGATCGAATACATCCACGGTCACTTGACCGATGCTATAGTAGCCTCGATAGCGACAAATGATCTCTTTTGAGAAATTGATGCGCTCTTGACTGCCAAAATATGCTATCTCTTTCAGTTTTGTAGAAGCGTTCATCTTATTGTCGAGTTTGAATTCAATCAAGGCGTGGGTAATCGGCATAATGCTCGTGTTGGATACCTTATACTCAATTTCTATGGCATCCCCTGTATGCACAGTGTTTTCACTGGCATAATAAAGGACATAGATATTCTTTTGATGATGTCTGACCATCAACAATGCACCGATTCTCACGGTCATTAGCACGATGAGAAAGTAGTAGAGTGTCATTCCGCCAGACAAAAGTGCTGCAAGAAGAATCACCCCTAAAAGGATGTTGAACATCCTTTTAAAATTCAGAGTCATTGTGAACCTTCCTTCATCTTTTGACTTTTGGGACTTCAACCATCTGAACGATCTCATGAAGGATTCCTTTCGTACCTATGCCTCTGAATTGGGCTTCACCTTTAAGGATAAGTCGATGCGCAACAATAGGCTCAAACAGTGAGGAGACATCTGCGGCGATCACATAATCACGATCGCTTAAAAGCGCCTTTGCCTTGGCTCCGTTAAAAAGGTGTACGGACGCCCTTGGGCTCGCTCCAAGCTTGATGCTGGCATGTTCTCGGGTTGCCTTGCAGAGCTTTACTATGTATTCTTTAATGGCTGGATCTACGTAAACATCATTCATTTTTCTTCTGGCTTCCATGAGGACTTCCTGAGGGATGACTGTCTGAACTTCCTCATTTGTTTCTTTGAGTGTCAAAATGGACATTTCCTCGTCAAGAGTTGGATAACCTAAAGTCACGCGCATCATAAATCTGTCCAGTTGAGCCTCAGGTAATGGAAATGTGCCTTGAAGTTCAATAGGATTCTCTGTGGCGATGACCAAAAATGGCGCTTCAAGGACATATGTTGTGCCGTCTATGGTGATCTGGTTCTCTTCCATGGCCTCAAGCAAACTGGATTGAGTCTTTGGAGAAGTTCGGTTGATTTCATCTGCAAGCAGTATATTCGTGAAAAGTGGACCTCTTTGGAATACGAATTTTTGAGAAGACTTGTCGTAGATTGAAACCCCGATCAGATCGGAAGGCATGAGGTCAGGTGTGAACTGGATTCGACTGAACGTGCAATTCATTGCTTTTGAAAAGGCTTTGGCCAGTGTCGTCTTTCCCAGGCCAGGTAAGTCCTCGATCAGTATGTGTCCCCCGGAGAGCAGAGCAATCATAATACCCTCGATGGCACTTTCTTTTCCGACCAAAGTTTTTTTGATTTCACTTTTAATTTGATTTAGCATAATTTACCCCTTATTCTGATTTTTCTGACAAATTAAGTGTTATAAAAAGGCGCATAAGCGCCTCTCAGGCTGTAGAAAAACGTTAACTACAGCCTGCTTTTGTACTATTCTTCTATGACGTGTACACTGATTGTTGATGAGATCTTTGGATACACCTTGATTTGAACTTTAGTTGTTCCAAGGTTTCTAATCGGTTGATCCAGTGAGATTTTCTTTTTATCGATGTCGAGATCGTGTTTTTTCTTCAGTTCTTCTGCCACGTCTTTGTTGGTGATCGATCCGAAGAGTCTTCCCCCCTCACCCGCTTTGGTTTTGAATGTGATTTCAATCTTGTCGATTTCAGAAGCGAGAGCTTTGGCTTCATCAAATTTCTCTTGCTCCTTTTTCTGCTTGGAAGCTGCTTGATGCTCAAGTTCCTTTACACTACCGTCTGTAGCTTCCTTGGCAAGTCCTCTTGGAATCAGGAAGTTTCTTGCATGCCCATCACTTGCGTTTAATATGTCGCCTTTTTTTCCTGTACCTTTTACATCTTTTAACAATATGACTTTCATTTTATGTCTCCTTCCATATAATACTCATCAATGGACTTTATAAGTCTCGCTTTGACCTGTTCAATGTCCGTATCTACAAATTGTGCTCCAGCAACCTCCAGGTGACCACCGCCACCAAGCGATTCCAGAATCACCTGTACATTGACATCCCCGAGGGAACGACCTGATATGATGACTATGCCATCATTTTTCTTTGCTATGACAAAGGAGGCGTTGATGCCTCTGATGTTGAGTAAGTCGTCAGCTGCTTGTGCCGCGATCAGCTGGATGCTGTTACTTTCGACATCGGATGTCGATATGGCGATAGATTCCTTATAACGAATTGCTGTTCCAACGATGGTGGCCTTCTCAATAAAGGTCTCCAGATCGTCTTGGAAGAGCTGTCTGACTCTTATGGTGTCCGCACCTTGTCTTCTCAGATAAGCCGCAGCATCGAAGGTTCTGACGCCTGTCTTGAGTGTGAAGTTTTTGGTGTCGACCGTGATGCCTGCGAGCAAAGCATCCGCTTCCTCTTTTTCAATCTTCGGTTTGTTTTCCATATATTGAAACAGTTCAGCAATGAGTTCAGATGTGCTCGATGCGTATGGTTCCAAATATTTGAGTACTGCTTTCTCTATAAATTCGGTACTGCGCCTGTGATGATCGATCATAACGATGTTATCCGCTCTTTCAATCAATTCCGGGCATTCCGTCAGACTCGGTTTATGGGTATCGACGACGACTACCAAGGTGTTCTCATCGAGTAGTTCCAGCGCTCTTTTGGAATCCACGAATTGATAGAGTGGCTTGTCACTGAAATTCTCAAAGACGTTGACAATGGCATCAGTCACCTCATTGAGCACGATATGGGCTTCTTTGCCCCTGTTGATGACACTTCTGTAAACCCCCACTGCCGCACCAAAAGAATCCATGTCAGGCGAATGGTGACCCATGACAATTACTCTGCTGCTCTCGTCAATCAGTGCCCTGAAACCATGAGCTATTACTCTTGCTTTGACACGGTTGCGTTTTTCCACCGCTTTTGTCTTGCCACCATAGAACTCAAATGTGTTTTTCTTTCTGATGACAGCCTGGTCTCCGCCTCTTCCGAGTGCCAGTTCAAGTGATGCATAAGCATCTTCCTCAAGGGCTGCAGGTGTGTTGCCGTTGATGCCTATTCCGATACTGAGCGTTACGGGAATTTTGTTGCCCGCGTCAATTTCACGCACTTCATCGATTATGGAGAATCGCTTGGCTTCAAGATGTTCCAGATATTTCGATTCGAAAATGACCATATATTTATCGTTTTGATAACGCTTGATCATCCCGTTCATACGGGTTGCCCAAAGATTGATCTTCTTTTCAATCTCCGAGGTGACAAACGGAATCTTGTCTTCTTTTGTCTCGTTCATGACGTCCTCGTAATTGTCGACATTGATCATGGCGACAATAGGTTTTTCGTCATCATATTTAGTTTTTAGTGTGGAGTACTCTGTAGTGTCAAACCAGTAAAGCATGATCACCAGATCGGTTGGATTGTCATCGTCAAGTGATACGATATTGGCATAAACATTGAATATTTTGTCTCCAACCTTCACACCTGTCTGATTCTCCTGATTTTTAAGTTGCTCAATCTGGAGATTGCTGACGAGATTCACCAAACTCTTGCCCATAACACTTTTTTCATCTACCATATCGGTGAATTTTGAGTTGTACCAGTTGATTTTGCCATCAATATCCACTACAACCAGTGGCACAGGCAAATTGAACACTGCATATCGTGCCGCACTGTCTATGCTTGTTGAAATGTTTTCGATGTATTTGCGCCATTTTTTTGACCTGGCACGGTCTGATGTCCAGTTGTAGAAAACCAGACCAAGTAGTGCGATAATTCCAAGTAGTC
>JAGXHV010000117.1 GCA_024636005.1 Bacillota bacterium | reverse complement strand
TTGACCAACAATTAAAATCAATGAGTTTAACACTTCCTGCATTAAATCGTGAAAATTATAAAATGGTTTTATCTCAAGATGAAGCCCTAAAACCAATTGCCATTCAACTTGAACAAACTTTGGCACTTACACAAGGACTCAATGAGTACATTATGGGTGTCGGTCAGATATCCACTGGTGCAAATGAGCTCTCAACGGGCTTTGACAGTTACGTCAACAGCACAGCTGTTCTAGCTGAAAGCAGTTACCAGTTGTATGAAAGTGCCTCTAAATTAAATCAAGCCTTGGTAGAAACGAAAGCTGGCATGACCACTTATAAAAAAGGAACAGAAACGTTTAAAAATGAAACCGCCAATATGGATGTCACTTTAGAAGCAAAAGTAGATGATATGTTGAGTTCATTTATGGGAGAATCCGGTGAAATCAGATCCTTTACTTCAGATCAAAACAAAGACGTTGCATCAGTGCAATTTTTCTTTAGAACTCAAGCCGTAGCCAAAGAAAAAGCCCCTATTATGGTTGAGGAAGTAGTAAAAACAACATTTTGGCAACGCATTAAGAATTTATTCAAATAAACAATAAAAGCCGTGTAAAAGGGTCAAACATCCTTTTACACGGCTTTTTCAAACAAAGTAACTATTATTTATAAGTGAAACACTGGACTAACCTTTCCTACAGTCATTCCGACCCCATTGGTATATTCAGGTTCTCTAAATTGATTCAACGCCTCAATTTCTTCTTCTGTCAAAATGTTCAAATCCTCTAAACACCGCATTACCGCTGGATTTAATGCACGGCTATAATTTCCATCTTCTATCTTTATGGCCAAACCGATATTCAACCCCTTGATTCCAATACAGTAGACCCCTTCAGCACCTAGCTTCCCTACCAGCTTACCATGAGTGTGCTTAATCAGTTCTGAACAAAACCCATTGGTTCCCGCTACCATTTCCGGGCTGTTGTTCATTGCCTGAAATATTCGATTGCAAGCGTCCTTTACCTTCGGCTCACGGTCATCGGGGTTTGCTAATCGAGCATACCCAAGGGCCATATTATAAAGAGGAAACCCATGGACGGGGACAGAACATCCGTCAATGCCAATGTAAACGTCCTCTGGAACCAGCTCACAAATCTCTGAAACTGCTGCCAGAATATCTTTTTGGACAGGATGATCCTCCTGTGTGTAATCTGAAATAGAGTACCCATTTACCAAACAAGCTGCCAGCATACCCGAATGCTTTCCTGAACAATCATTGTTGAAAGGTTTCAGCTCTACATGTGATATCAGTTGTTCTCTGGCATATTCAGGTTTAATGGATAAGGTGCTCCCACATTGTAGAGCTTCAAGAGGCAATTCCAATTTTTCTAAAATTCGAATTATATTGTCCCTATGAAAATCCTCTCCATAGTGAGAAGCACACATAATCGCAATTTCTTCGTCAGAAAACCCAAATCGCGAATCCGCTCCGCTGAGAAAAACATTGAGGGTTTGAAGAGGCTTTCCTGCGGATCTAATGTATGTAACCTTATGCGGATCTCCAATTGACGCCAATATCTGCCCTTTTGTATTGACCACTACCACATCACCCCGGTGGCAAGATTCCATAATTGGTCCTCTTAATACATGGACAAGAACTTCTGACATGCGTTTACCTCCTAAATTTTTTTCTTTGAAATCGATTGGATCCACTTATCATGAGTCTTACCTAAAAATACCAATGCCAATGCTGCCCCTATAATAGCCATGACCATATCCCACTGAGTATCCCAAAAATCACCTTGGGTGGAAAGCATATATTCTGCAGAATTGTTTGAAATGATGGTTGCAAAAAATTCTAAAAGCTCCCATGAGGCACTTAGTGCAATAACAAATGCAAAAACGGTAACATAAAAGAATTTACTCTTTGTATAGTACCCTTTTCTCAGTAAAAATTCTCTCGTAATGATAGCAGGTACAAAGCCTTGCGCAAGATGTCCCACGCGATCGTAGTGGTTTCTAGAAAGGTTGAAAATTTCTTGAAATTTCTCAAATAATGGATTGAATGTGTATGTATACTTTGCGCCAATAAGTAATATCACTATATGTATAAAGACCAAAACATATGCAAAGTAGGTGAATTTAAATTTGGTATGTGTTGCAATTAAAACTCCGGCATATATCAGCGATGGAATTGTAAGCATTACCCAAGCAAAATAATCTTCAGGATTTATGGAAGACCAAATCAATACGATAATAAGTCCCAATACGAGTCGTCGTTCCTTATAATCATTTTCACTGCGATCCTTTGAGTTCATTTTTATCACTCCTTTTCTGGATTTGTAAAATCAAACATCATTTTGGAAATAGTGACTCTACCAACTCCACACCTCTATTTTACCATATTAAAAAATAAAAAGAAAAGCCTCTCAATCCATGCGCTGAGAGGCTGAAGTATTCTACTTGTTTCTTAGAAATTTTACTTTGACTTTTTTTCCTACTATCCTAACTTTACGCTTCAATACATTCTTAACAATTAACGGTTTTAACTGAGGAAAATCCACACCAACAGCATTGTATTTTTTCACCATTTTTATTGCCTCAAATTTACACCTTGTGGTGCACGCGCCACATCCGATACACATAAACTCATCCACAACCGATATGCCACAAGACAAACAACGTAACGTTTCTTTTTTAATTTGTTCCTCTGTTAAAATACCTCTCGGATCTACAAATGAATTTTCTAAATTGTCCAAATGCAGTGTATAGACACGCTCTCTACTCACTTGATCGTAACCACTATAATTGACATTGTCTTTGTCAATTGACACAAATACTTTATTGTTGCGACCAAAGACCAAACTTTGCCCCCTGTTTACAAAACGATGAATTGAAATGGCTGCTTCCTTACCATGTGCAATTGCATGAATCGCATATTTAGGACCCGTTGCGGCATCCCCACCAGCAAATATATCTTTGACACTTGATTGCAAAGTTTGAACATCGACTTTTATCGTTTGATTTGGATTCAACTCAACATCAATGCCCTCAAATAATTGGCCCCAATGAATTTGCTGTCCTACAGAAAGAAGAATATGGTCCGCTTCAACAGTGATACAATCATCCTCATCAAATAATGGATTGAATTTATTATTCTCATCGAATATACGAATACATTTCTTGAATTCGATGGCGTACGCTTTTCCATCTTTAACAAGTATGCGCTTTGGCCCGTAATTGTTGTTGATTTCAATACCTTCTTCAAGCGCTTCATGCACTTCATCTGCTAACGCGGGCATCAAATCTCTAGACTCTAAACAGAACATGCGCACACCAGAATTTTTGAATCGAAGTGCCGTTCGAGCGACATCAATTGCAACGTTACCGCCACCTATGACAATCGTTTTTCCCAAATGGGTATCCACTGGATTGAGTGAAGAATTCCTTAAGAAATCCACACCAGCAATTACACCGGCAGCTTCCTCTCCTTCAATACCAAGCATTCTTCCCTTTTGCGCACCAATTGAAACATAAAATGCTTCAAATCCCTTTTCACGTAGCTCTGGAATTGTAAGATCCTTTCCAACTTCTACACCGGTTACAAACTCAACTCCAATTTCTTTTAGAACATCAATTTCTGCCTTAACCACATCTCTTTGCAGTCTAAAAGCAGGGATGCCATACCTAAGCATACCCCCAAGTTCATTTTCCTTTTCAAACACTGTGACCTTATACCCCTCAACTGCAAGATAATAAGCACAAGTCAAGCCCGAAGGACCCCCACCAACAATTGCAATCTTCTTGTCATAGCTTTTCTTAATCTCAGGGATAAATCGATTTTCCACGTTGAGATCCAGTTCTGCAATAAATTTCTTGATATCGTCAATCGCAACAGAGGCATCAACACCATTCCTTGTACACGCACTTTCACACAATGCTGGACAGATCCGACCACATACAGCTGGAAAAGGATTCTCCTTCTTGATCATTTCAAGCGCTTCATCAAACCGCCCTTGAGATGCCATTTTGATATAACCTGGAATAGAGATATGAGCAGGACATTCTGTCTTACACGGAGAAGTACCTGTTTCAAGAGTTTCTTTTCTATTAATCCGATAATCGGGGTTCCATTTGTCTGGTCCCCATTCTGTATCATGAGGAAATTCCGTGCGTAAAGGTGTTTTAACTTCACTATTGACACACAGCTTGTGACCCAATTTAATCGCATTGGTCGGACAAACTTCAACACACTCACCACAACCGACACACTTCGTTTCATCAATAGTGCTCACAAAATTAGAACGCACCATATCAGGATTATTGTACATTCCTGCTGCTCTAATGGCATAACAGCTACAGCCACAGCAATTGCAGATTGCATGTGTGTGTCCGTCTCCTTCGGTATTCGGAATAGAGTGCATCAAACCGTCACGCTCAGCCTTACGAATGATTTCAAAAGCTTCTTCTTTAGTGACTTCGCGGCCGCGACCTGTTCGAATGTAGTACTCCGCAGCATCACCCAGTTGAATACACATATCTTCCTTTAAATGCCCACAGCCTTGATTCAACTCCTCTCGTGAGGTACGACAAGAACAATCCGAAACCGATAATACACGCGCTTCATCAATGTACTTTGATACTTCCTCTGTAGAAGCCTGTCTACTCGAAGCATCCAGTGAGGACTGAATTGGAATAACGCGCATCAACCCAAGTCCAACTGGAAAATTTCCTGCTGCAATTGGGTTTCTCAAAAGACCGTAGTCATCAAACGCTTGACCAATTTGCGGGTATTTGGCAACATTTTCTTTATGGTTCACAACCATCTCAAAAATTCCTGGCACCCAAGTTTCATACCAATAGGTATCCTCTTCGCCCTCGCGCTTTATGGAAGCAACACCTGCCATCGCTAAATCCCATAGCAATTCTCTAGTTCTTTCAACGGGTTTATTACATTTTTTAGCGATTTGTTCCGCTCTTAAATGAACACGATATTCTAAAGCTAAAGCCACCTCTGCCATTTCCTCAGTAACGACTTTCTCTAATAATTTGAATCTTGGGTCCTCATCTGTAACGCCACTTTTAGACCCCATCTTCGTCATAGAAACCTTGTTAACAAACTCTAGCAACTTCATTTGATCAGTCAATTTGAATGCCCTCCTCTATCCCATTTAATATCCGTAGTACTTTTCAGAATACTTCAACACATAATCTTTGTTGCGATAGTTAATAAACCAATAGATCAAATATAAACCCGATAACACGATATTCAGTATTCCCCAATTGTTTAAGAAAGTAGAACTGAACCAAGCACTGGAATCCATCACCGGAGTGAAGATGTCATAGCATGCCCGAATTAAAAGATGCACCGCCAATGTATACACTCTTGCCATTAACCATAGATCCACACGCTTTTTAAATAAAATCCATATTTCAGGTATTATCAAAATGCATAAACTGGATGCAAAGTAACTGATGTTTTCACCATAGACAAAGGCTGCGTTCCAAGTCGCATATAGCAGACACCAAGCCAAAGGCAAATCTGCAACAATCTCTGCAAAGGTATTCTTTCCATCATTCTTGCCGATGCGCCAGTGTTTTGTCGGTAGTGGTATCGTGATACACAAAATAAGACCACTCAAAGCATTAAAAATATTCCCTGCACCCAGATCCTGTAACATTGCTTCTGCGATGTTCAAATTAAGAATGGCATAAAGCACCCACAGTGGCCACTTCTTTTTCAAAGATGCAAGGATATCTGTATGTTTGCCATCATTAGAAATCCGAACATAATTAAAAAAACAAAGTGGTAGTAAAATACTGATGGTTTTTGCCCATCTGAACCACGAATCGATGTTTAAAAACCAGAGTGGAAATGAACAAATGGCAATTATTGAAAACCATTTGTAAAACCCTTGTTTTTCCCTAGAGTATTCCAAAAATAAAAATAAAAATAGCATGTAGAACACCATTGAAACAAAAATACTCAGTAACGACATATTATCCCCCCAGATTTGTGACTAAAATCACAATCAGAATACTTTAATTGGGTCCCTTATACAATAGAGATGCCGCTATTTTAGTTAGCTAAATTGTCATATTTTAAATTTCGTGATAGAATTAACAAATACTGACAAAGTGATTGGGAGATGAATCATGAGAAAAAATTGTATTGATGCCTTCAAGAAGTATGATTTACCCTTTGAGTGTTATTTCAATGCCTATGTCGACCACGACGAAGAAATCCACGATGAACTGGAATTCATATGGTTATTTGAAGGAAATATTACAATTGAATGTGAAGGAAAAACATATGAACTGACCCCAGATCATGTTTTCATCTTTTACATCAACCAAAAGCATTCCATGAGATCAGATGGCAACACCATCTCCATCTCATTTAGATTCAAAAAATCATATCTTTTAAGTTTGAATTTGTTTTTTGATCGACTGCCATTTGATAATCGCGTCTTTACATTTGATGAACTTGCTCAAAAGTATCATGAAGTGCCTCTCATCATGTCTCAACTGATCAC
>JAGXHV010000116.1 GCA_024636005.1 Bacillota bacterium | reverse complement strand
TTCAGTTCCACGTCTAAAAAAAGCGGAAGGTATGGAACTCAAAGAGTATGATCATTTGATCGATGATGAAACGTTTAAGAAGATTGTGGCAATTCTAAGAATAGCAGTCCCTTTTACAGGCATCATATTGTCCACACGTGAAACTAAAGAAATCCGTAATGAATTATTACACCACGGCGTTTCACAACTCAGTGCTGGATCATGTACGGGCGTAGGTGGGTATAAAGAGAACGATATGGAAGAGGAAATCAAGCAATTTACTATATCGGATGAACGTTCGCCACTTGAAGTGATTAAGGGCTTAATCAATGATGGGTTTATCCCAAGTCATTGTACCTCTTGCTACCGAATGGGTAGGACAGGAGATCGATTTATGAGTTTGGCTAAAACAGGCGAAATACAGCATGTGTGTCAACCCAATGCTTTGATGACATTAAAAGAATATGCACTCGATTTTGGAGATGACGAGTTGAAAGCATCGGTGGATGGATTCATTGAAACCCAAATTGAAAAAATTCAAAGAGATGACATCAAATCCAAAGTAGTACATGGTCTAACAGATTTGACCAACGGCAAAAGAGACATTTATCTATAGGAGAGCGATATGAATAAAACTCCAAGTTCAAATAGAATTCACATTGGCATTTACGGCAACAGAAATGCAGGAAAATCATCACTTTTCAACGCTATTATAGGACAAAATATTTCGATAGTCTCAGAAACGAGTGGTACAACAACCGATCCGGTTTTAAAAGCAATGGAGCTAATTCCTTTTGGTCCCGTTGTATGGCTCGACACAGCTGGGCTTGATGATATTGGTTCTTTGGGTTCTTTAAGAATAGAAAAAACTAAACAGATGATGGATAGAACGGATTTTGCAATTTATCTAGTGGATGCAACTTCCCCTGATTATGGTGGTTACAAAGAAACGGCAATGTTGTTCAAGCGATTCAATATTCCATATATGGTAGTTGTCAACAAAATGGAAATTATTGGAGAAACAGAAAAACTTGAAATAGAATCAAATTTTGGTGAAATCACTTTTGTATCCACTCAGATTCAAGAGAGTGTGCTAAGCCTCGTTGATGACATTCAAAAAAGACTGGAAAAACTAGAGGAAGATTTACCTCTAGTTGGTGACCTATTACCCTACGGTAGTACCGTGGTACTTGTTGTACCAATTGACTCCGAAGCACCAAAAGGAAGAATTATTTTACCTCAGGTTCAGGTGATTAGAGACTGTTTGGATCATGGCATAAAATGTCATGTTGTGAGGGACACAGAACTTGAGCAAACACTTCTCGAATTGCCACGAATTGATCTGGTCATAACGGATTCTCAAGCCTTTGCAGCAGTAAGTGAAATGGTGCCACAAACCATCAAGTTGACGAGCTTTTCAATTTTGCTCGCAAGACAAAAGGGTGATATAGGTTCATTACTTGAAGGCATTAGTGCATTTGAGAAAATGGATGCTGGTTCAAAAATATTGATATCTGAAAGTTGCACTCATAACCATTCACATGAAGATATTGGAAGGGTCAAAATTCCAAGTTTGATTAAAAAAAACATCTCAGAGAAAATTCAGATAGATTTCTCAATGGGACAGGATTTTCCTATTATGCTCGATCAATATGATTTAATCATCCATTGTGGTGCTTGCATGGTCAACCGAAAAACGATGGAAAGTCGAATCCGAAAGTCTTCGCTTCAATTTGTTCCAATGACCAATTACGGGTTGACATTGGCCTATTTTACTGGTATTTTGAATCGAAGTATAGAAATTTTAGGGTGTGAGGTTTGATGAGTAAAAGATACAATGCGCTCAGTGATTATTTTAAAAAAGAGTATGGTAAAAAAATGGTCAAGCTTGCTATTGATGGGGGATTTACGTGTCCCAACAGAGATGGCACACTGGCCAATTTTGGATGTATATTTTGCAGTGAGAAAGGTTCAGGGGAATTCGCAGGTGTGGTCGGTGTTGACCATGATCCCAATCAGGCTTATACCATACACGATCAGATTGAGAGTCAAAAAAAACTATTGGCTGACAAATGGAAGTCTACTGGATATATAGCATATTTTCAAAATTTCACCAACACTTATGCCAATGTGGACGTCTTAGCAAGACTTTATGACGAAGCTTTGGATTTTGATGGTATAGAAGGATTAGCCATAGCAACAAGACCGGATTGCTTGGATGACGAAAAGATTGAACTATTAAAAAAATATAAGCATAAAGGCATTTTGTGGGTGGAACTTGGGCTTCAAAGCATACATGAAGAAAGCATGAACTGGCTCCAGACTCATTATACATTAGATCAATTTCACCAAACTTTTATGAAATTGAAATGTGCTGACATTCCTGTGGTGGTTCATCTTATTCTGGGGCTCCCAGATGAGTCACATGAAGATTTCATGGCTTCGGTGGAGTATGTTTCCAGATTGAAGCCATTTGGTGTCAAACTTCATATGCTCAATATTTTAAAAGATACAGCACTTCAACATGATTACGAAGAGAGAGGTTTTGATTTGCTCGATTTGGAGAATTATATCGAGTGGGTCACTGATGCCATTGAGGTCCTTGATGAATCGATTGTAATCCATAGAATGACAGGAGATGGTGCACATGATTCGGTCATAGCTCCTTTGTGGATTAAAAACAAAAGAAGTGTCCTTAACGGAATAGAAAAAAACCTTGTTAGACGTAACGTCTCACAAGGCTCTAAAAAATCACAAGATCATTCATTATTACGAAATAAAGCATAACTCCAATAATCACTAAGCTGAGTATAAGTGATACAATGACACTTGAATTCAAGGTGTCATTTTTTCTTTTAAGACGAGTCGCATTCATTATGAGTCCTACCAGTCCCATCAAAACTGCGATCAATGTACTGCCCATGGCGGCTCTAAGATATCCGATATGCCATACTTTAGGCCTATAGTAATCAAAAAAGCGATCCAGCCCATAAATAGGAGCCGGTTGGGCAAACAATAGGAACACGAAAGCTAAAAACACTACAAATAGATTTAAGTAACCGATTACATGAACCCTATTTTGGATGAGGTCCCTATTTTTTCTTCGATCCGACGATTGATCACTGAATAGTTTATCTAGGTAATTCTCGTATTCTGGCATACTTTGTATGATTTCAGTTTGTTTTGAGTATAAGAATTGTAGCAGATATTTGGACTCTGTGGGCGACATACCTTCAAAACTAATACGATTGGAATAACGTCTGATTTCTGGTTCTGCAGTGCTTTCTAAAACTCTACACTTGATTCTAAAAATTTTTTCTGGGTTGTTTTCTTGGTCTGAATCAGAAGTGTTGGCATCAAATTGAAGCTCAAAAGTGTCCAATGGTTTCATGTACGAATTTGTCAAGGCAAGCATGCCCGTAGAACTGATGTCTTTTGAGACAAGTGCTCGTTCTGATCCTCTGTATTTAAATGTATAGGTGTTGAAGACATTGACTCTGAAGGCTTGTCGTCTTTGGTTTTTTTTAGGCTCAGATAAAACATCCAGTGATATGATTGATAAATTGTCTTCAAATGACCGGTCTGTGACTCTGCATGAAATTGAGAAGATACCTTTATTTTCATCTTTTAATAAAAAAAGAACATCGATGAGATCTCCGGGATGAAAATTATAGATGTTCCCGTGTAAAATTGGTGCCACAGCACGAAATCTTCCATCTTTGTAACCTGTTTCCACAACGGTTTTAAGCAATTTGATTTTGGAATTTCCACCCTCATCTTTCTCTTCCACAGAGATCTCAATGGAATGGGCTGGTAATAATATATTCTTCAGTTCCATCTTTTCACCCCATAATTATTATATTGTTATTATAACACAAACAAATGCAAAAAAATGTTTAATTTTACATACGATTGGGTAATATATGAATATAAATAAACCTTAAGGTTTTTTTATAGATTGGTTGATCGGGACGTCATATATGGGTTTGAGACTCATAGATTGAAAGTGCAACACCACGCAAGACAAATTGTAAGGTTCTTTTCTAATTGTTAAAAATGTTCTGTTAGGAGGAATGCTTATCGCAGTTGAATTTCGTATAACAATTGAATATAGGAAAAATTTACGTGCCGAAACCAGATGAATGGGCTTTCACTTTAAATAAAATAAGTGAGGGTCCATTTTAATTTTTACCATTGATCAGATTTGTCAGGTTATAAACCATACGTGCGGTCAGTCCCCAGATTGTGACGGAATCATAATTATAAAATACGATTGGATATTGTGTGTTCTTGAAGTTGTAATTTTTACCGTTTGGGATTGCATCAAAAGGAAAATCGATGTCCAAATCGAATTTGGATGAAATCTTATATGTTTCTGGTTGCACATTAAGCAAATAATCCAAGGGAACCAAGATCAGATCGTCAACCTCACTGATGGATGGATGTATATTTTCGAATTCAATTTCAAGAACACCAACATAGCAATGAATCAACATATCAAAACTGGTCATTACCGAATCGAGTTGTCCAATCAGGCGGATATGACCTTCTGTGAGATTGAGTTCTTCACATGTTTCTCTAATGGCAGCTTCTTTGGGTTGCTCATCTTTTTCAACGATTCCACCTGGAAAACAGATTTCACCTGGTTGAGAGTTGAGGGTCAGTGCACGTTTTTCAAATAGTAGATGCCAGGTGTCATTATGAAGAATCATGGGCATCAAAACTGCAGATTGTTTCTTGACACCAAATGGATTCGCTTTATGTGAGCCAATAATTTTTTCAATATTCTTAAGCATAAGTTTGTCCTCGTTGATTGTAAAATATTAATTATAATATACCATATTGATCTTCAAAAAGTCAGTTAAATTAAATCGTTGTAATTGCTTTTACAAAACCAAATATAATTGATACAATAGTCTTGATAAAACAATGGACAAAGAAGGTGAAGACAATGATGTATTTAGTAATTGTAATCGCAAAAATCTTCGAGGTATCCTTGGCGACCATCAGAATGGTTCTCATTACTAAAGGAGAACGAAAAATTGGTGCCATCATAGCTTTTTTCGAAGTATCAATATGGTTGGTACTTGTCAGCACAGTACTGGACAATATCATGCAGGATCCTCTCAAAATAGTGGCATATTCTTTCGGTTTTGCTTGCGGAAATTATTTGGGCAGTCTGGTTGAAGAAAAAATTGGTATCGGGTTATCTGAGATGCAAGTAATCGTTAAAGAGGACAAAGGACATAAACTAGCGGGCATGTTAAGAGATAAGGGGTATGCAGTGACGGTGATGCATGGAGAAGGGAAAAATTTCCCAAGAAGCATTCTATTGATGTACGTCCCTAGAAAAAAAATTAGAAGCATCGCTAATATCGTTAAAACAGTAGAAGAAAATGCAGTTGTGACCATATCGGATAAGAAAAGCCTATACGGTGGATTTGGAACACTCAGAAAATAATTTATAAAGAATAGAAAGAGGCATTTGGATGAGACTTCTCAAGGAAGGTAACAACGTCGAAGTTGAACCTTATTCATTTGGGGCAGGAAGCCCCATTATTATTGCAGGACCATGCTCGGTGGAAAGTCGAGATCAGATTATTGAAATTGCAGTAGAGGCGAAGAAAAAGGGAGCGAATATTCTCCGGGGAGGGATTTTTAAACCCAGAACAAGCCCTTATGATTTTCAAGGGATCGGACTTGAAGCACTTGAATTTATGCTTGAAGCAAAGGCAATTACTGGAATGCCTATCATTACGGAGTTGATGGACACAACTTATTTGGAACAGTTTGTTGAACAAGTGGACATCATTCAAATCGGGTCCCGCAACATGTACAATTATTCTCTTCTCAAAGCAGTGGGAGAGACAGGTAAACCAGTTTTACTCAAACGAGGATTCAGTGCGACAATCAAAGAATGGATTTTTGCAGCAGAGCACATCGCCAAAGGCGGGAACAGTAAAATCATCCTTTGTGAAAGAGGTATCCGGTCATTTGACCCCTATACCAGAAACACACTTGATTTGTCGGCAGTTCCAATAATGAAAAGAGAGACTGGGCTTCCCGTGGTCGTAGATCCAAGCCATGGCACTGGCATAAGAAGTTTGGTGGGAATCATGTCTATGGCAGCCATTGCTGCAGGTGCAGATGGTCTAATGCTTGAGACGCATACTCACCCTGAGCTTTCCATATCAGACAAGGAACAGACTATAGACATCGAAGAACTCGGCGAGATTATCACAAACATGAACAAAATGATTTCAAAATAAAAACCGTAAAAGATGCAGATGCATCGTTTACGGTTTTATTATTATTGACCATTTGAAAAGAAATTAAGATAAGCATTATTTTTATCAAGGTAAAGCACTGTGTCAGCATCGAATGTCTCTTCATAGGAATTCAGAGTTCTCCAGAACTGGTAAAATTCAGGATCTTTTGTAAATCCACTTGCATAAACTTCAAGTGCTGTTGCATCAGCCTCACCACGGATTGTTTCTGATTCTTCAATGGCGTTGGCCTTAATTTGAGCAACGTTTCTATCAGTGTCGGCTACAGTGTTTTGGTAAATTTCAAGGCCTTCGGATCGAATTTGCTGTGCTATAGCCGCACGTTCTGCAATCATTTTTTTATACGTGGATTCGATATTAGAGGGTGGCAAAATTGTTCTGTAAATATCGATGTCTACAAGCATGATGCCTTGTGAAGCCAAATTCACATTGAGTTCGTCTTTTGCAGTAGCCAAAACACTTTCTAGTGTTTCTTTGTTGGCTAAGAACTGCAAACTCATCAAGCTGTTGATTTTTTCAATAACTACAGCGTAAGTGATTTCATCAATTTTTGAATTTGCTCTTGTTACGGTTCCGAGAGAAGTTCTAAAAACACCAGGATGGATGATTTTCCACTGGGCATACATATTGATCTCGTATTTGATTTTATCTTGCGTGTTGATTTTTGCTGTATTGGAAATATAAGTGATGATTTTGCTGGTGTCTTTCTCAACAGTGGTAATGAAAGGAATTTTAAATTTTAGTCCCTTTGTGGTATCCACTTCGACGTCTTTGAATCTCGGGTCACGCTCGTTTTGTAGTTTGGCTTCAACGTTTGTGGCGTCCACAACAATTTTTTTGATCTCGCCCAATTCTCTGACTGTGGCAACTTCGTCCTCTTTGACTATATAAAATGAATTGCTGAGTAAAAAACCTATGATTATGACTACAAAAAGAAGTCCCACAAAGCGCATGTTCTTTTTGATTTCTGTTTTTGCTTGAGTGAAGTTCTGCTCAAAAGCTTCTTTTGCTTCTTGTCTGCTTTCGCCTTGATTGATATTCATATTATTGACCTCCTTTGATGTCGAGTGGCAAGAATTTTAGGACATCATCACCATTTAAGTCAATAATGTACTTTTCTTTTGCGACGGAAAGGATTTTTTCCATGGTTTCGATGTAAAGTCTAGTCTTGGTAACGTCTTGAGATAGGACGTATTTTTCATAAACTTGATTGAAGTTGACGACATCACCTTTTGCTTGAGCCACTTTCTCGGCTTTGTAGGATTCAGCTTGTTGGATCATTTGATAAGCTTCAGCTCTTGCTTTAGGTAACATTTCGTTGGAGTATTTCTCCGCTTGTGATCTATACGAGTCTTTTTCATTGCTTGCAATGTTGACATCATCGTAAGCAAACTGGACATCCTCAGGAAGCAAAACGTCAGTCAATCTGACTTCTGCAATTGAAATTCCTAAATTGTAAGCTGCGAGTTTTCTAGATAGGTCAGGGATGATTTCTTTAGCGATACTGTCTTTGTTGATCAGTGCATTGTCCAAATCTTGATTTTGTATATTGCTTCTGAGCACACTTTCAAACGCAAGGCGAATGGTGCCTTCCTGATCGTCTACATTATAGATGTAAGCTGCAGGATCTGTGATTCTGAACTGGATGACCGCTCCTATATTGATCAGATACGATCCGCTGGTGAGCACTATGGCTTCACTTTCAACATTTTGATAAGTTGCCGCCTCAGTTGCGGTAGGTGCAGTATCGGGACGATAGCCATACTGTAATGAAATGATTTCATTTGTATTCACTATGAAAATTTCGTCCACGAAAGGCAATTTGAAGTGCAAACCGGCTTCTGTGTTGACACGGTGCAATTTTCCAAATCTTTCAATTACCGCTTCTTCCGCATTATCAAGTGTGTAATAACTGCTCATAACCGCTGCAGCTAAAATGATGATAACGGGGATCAGCAGTAGGAATTTCTTTGATTTCATGTTTTATCCTCCTGTTTGTCTGGTTGTCGATTCAATGTTTCTATATAATATAATAAGCTTTTATAGGTTAAAATACAACTTAACATTTGATTAAGAAAACCGTAAAATGGATATAAAGGAATTAAATAAGTATTAAATAAATCGATTGGAGCGCTAAAATGAAAAAAAACATATTAGAGTATTTGAAAAAACTTCAAAGCAGAGTAGAAAAACATCAACTAGCGGCATTCAGCGGGCAAATGGCATTTTTTTTCATGCTTTCCATCTTCCCGTTATTGATTTTTATCTTTACAATCATTTCAAAACTCAATTTGAATTTTGATTTTGCTTATGAGGCTCTTCAAAATTTTCTGCCCACCAATATCAGTAGCCTAGTCACTGATTTCATTGAGAGCACGATTCATGTTGAGGGCAACGCAGTTTTGTCCATTTCGGGGATTACAACACTCTATTCTGCCTCTAGGGCTGTCAATGCGTTGCAAAGAGTGATAAACAAAGCTTATGGCATTGAAAAAAAGGGCAATATCATATTGAATAAACTCTATGGCATGATGTATACTCTTATGTTTGTCGCATTGATTGTATTATCAGTGACGATTCCGAATATTGGGAGTAGGATAGCAACGTGGGGGTCCGAAATTTTCGATATTACTATCGATCAGAACTTGATCACATTGTTTTATTGGATCAAGAAACTTATATTGCCAGCAGTGTATATACTGGTTTTCGGATCGATTTATACAGTAATACCCAACAAAAAAATGCATCTTGAGGAGACCTATAAAGGTTCATTGTTCGCAATAGTCGGTTCGTTGGTCGCCAATTGGATTTTCTCAACCACCGTTGTCAAGCTGACAGACTATTCCATTTTATACGGGTCTTTATCAGCGATCATAGCGTTCATGATTTGGCTATATTTTCTTGGAAACATCATTATGATTGGTGCGGAAATCAATGCCATTGAAATTGAGGACAAAAAAAAATAGAGGAGCGATCCTCTATTTTAATTTATGTTCTATAGTCAATGATTTGTCCCTCTGATTCAAACCCTTTAAGTATATGCTCTATTTTGTAATGTATTGACGAGAGGCGGTCGATCAGACCAGATTGAGGGGCAAAAAGAAATGTGAAAATTTCTGGATTCTCTATGAGTTCTGCGAGAAATTGTTTTCTGTCCAGATAGACAACGTCTCTTTCATAGTGGATGCCTATCGCTTTGAGTGCATCGACAAAGTCGGTCAAAATGCTCTCCACTAGAAATTTGAAATGAGTACCATACCTTTGGTCACAATCCCTGGACTGTCCAACTAGGTCATTGATACCGGATACGAGACTGCTTGCGCCTTTAAGAACTTCATTCTTATGAGCCTTGTAATACTGAGCTGTGGATTGTTTCTGATCTTCATGTGTCGACAATCGATTGTATGATGCCATCAGATTGTGGATGCCAGAGTAGAAGGTATCTATGATATAATTTTCATTTCCGGACCGGTGGTCAGGATTGTTATGTACTTCTCCTTTACCATAGACATGCTTGACAGGCTCGGTGTTTGAAGTTGATTTCACCTTACTGGAAGAAACATTTCTATAATTACTGACAATTGGAGATTTGGATATGTTAGCCATTGTCATTTCCCCCTTTCTCTATTTTAAATATCGGCAGAATCATCCTAATTATTTAGCATGGAATTGTATTCATTCTTGCATTATGGGATAATATGATTAATTAAGTCAAAAAAGAGGTGAGTCTATGATAGATCAAATATTCCGTCAAGTTGCCAAAGAATTGCTCAACAGAAATTTCATACGAAAATTTGGAATAGATCGAAAAATTGTATCCGAGATCATATCAACAGTGAAGTTCAAAGACCAGATCGAGCTGATGTTGCTTGAAGAAAAATATGACAGTAAAGATGTCTATGAACTGATGACCGATTTGATTGAGAGTTACCCTGTAAAAAACAAACCTGACAATTGGCTTGAATATTTCTATTTTTACAGTTTGAATTTTTCATTCCCCGATGCAGTCACCATTAAACTTGGAAGTGAATGCAACAAGGTTGCTGAAATGTTTCTAAGGGTTTTGAAGATTTTTTCTGAAATACAAATGAGTTCAAATGATGGAACGTGGCAAAGCAAGTATGCATTGAGTCTATTGACTCAAGATGAAGTGGAATCCCTTGAAGATCCTCAAGAATTCAATGCATTTCAAAAATCATTCAATCATGAGTATGTTTATGAGATGATGAAGATGAATCAGGACGTCATTGGTTATACCACACTTGATCATATCTGTGGTGTACATCACATTGCTATGAAAATTGCGCGTCAATTGAAGTGCCTAGGCTTCCCCATAGACCTTGGGAGGGTTTCGGGTGCGGCTGCAGGCCATGATATCGGTAAATTCGGATGCAAGCCTGATGAGGCAAATAGAGTGGCTTATTATCACTATCATTACACCGGTGAATGGTTTGAAAAAAGAAAAATTGTCTACATCAGAAATGTTGCAATCAATCACTCCACTTGGGATTTGGAACTCGAAGCACTTCCCATAGAATCACTTATTCTGATCTACAGTGATTTCCGTGTAAAGGCGGAATACCAGGACGGTAAGTCCTATATGAAGATCTATTCTCTCCATGATTCC
>JAGXHV010000115.1 GCA_024636005.1 Bacillota bacterium | reverse complement strand
CTTTCATCAGCCTTCTTTTTCGAAAGTGGCATCAACTGTTTTATATTGACATTCATTTTCATAAGACCGACTTGAACGGTAAGTTCACCTTTATTATTTGGAAGAGTCAGAACCGAACCATCCTGATTGATACTGAGTACCCGCACGGAGTCTCCTACCAAAACCGATTCAGGTGCAAATTCGCTCACCACATCAGCTTGTATGACGGAGTCAGTAACTTGATCTAGTCCGGTTTGCAGTCTTTTTCGCATTTCCTCTATTTCACGGTTTTTGTTCTTTTCATCTGATTTTTTGATGTCTCTCATGGACTTCACAATATCATCGACTTCATCTTTTGCGCTTTTCAGAAGTGTCTTCGCTTCTTCCTTGGCTTTTTTCATCATTTCATCGCGTTGATTGACCCATTTGGTTTCCTTGTCAGTAAGTGTTTTTTTCAGTTTTTCGACTTCAAGACGAACTCTGATTGTCTCATCTCTTTCTGCTTCCGCCAATTTTCTGCTTTTTTCAATACTTGCAATGATATCCTCAAACTCTATGTTGTCCCTATGAACATATTCTTTGGCATGTTCAATCAGGTCCCCACTCAGCCCCAATTTTCTCGAAATTTCAAAGGCGTTTGATTTTCCAGGTATACCGATTAAAAGTTTATAGGTCGGACTTAGTGTTTCCACATTAAATTCCACACTTGCATTTTCTATGCCTTCATTTGAAATGGCATAAGTTTTGAGTTCAGAATAATGTGTGGTCGCCATGGTTCTGATATATTTCTTCCCGAGCTCATCCAAAATTGACATGGCAAGTGCCGCGCCTTCAGTTGGATCGGTTCCCGCACCGAGCTCGTCAAATAGAACCAATGAATCTGGTGTGACATCTCTTAAAATGGCTACTATATTGGTCATATGTGATGAAAAAGTACTCAAACTTTGTTCTATACTCTGTTCATCCCCGATGTCCGCAAAAACCTGGTCGAATACAGCAATCTGGGTCCCATAGTCTGCAGGTATATGTAGTCCGGCTTGTGCCATCAAAGTCAATAATCCTACAGTTTTCAGTGTCACCGTTTTTCCACCGGTGTTCGGTCCCGTAATCAATAAAGTAGTGAAATGTTCACCAAGCCAAATGTTTGAAGGTACAACTTCATCCTTAGGAAGTAACGGGTGTCTACCATTTTTAATTCTGAAGCACTTGTTGATGGACAGTTCGGGTTCGACTGCTCTCATTTCAAGAGCCAGTTTTCCTTTGGCAAATATATAGTCCAGTTTTGTCAGTGAAGTCAGATTGATGGCAATCAGGTCGGCAACATCCGCCACTTCACCTGTGAGCATTCTCAATATGCGTTCGATTTCCTTTTGTTCACTGATTTTAAGTTCACGCAGTTCATTGTTGAGTTCCACGACAGCCATAGGCTCAATATAAAAAGTGCTGCCTTTGGCGGATTGATCATGGACCAGCCCCTTGATTTGATTTTTGTGTTCACTTTTCACAGGGATTACAAAGCGGTCTTGTCTTATGGTAATCAAGGTGTCTTGAAGATACTTTTGATACACTGGTGAAGTGATCATTGAATCCAATTTGTTTCTGATCGCTTGGTTCTTGCTGTCGATGGTTTTACGGATTTTTCTGAGTTCAGGCGATGCATTGTCTGAAACTTCAGTCTCAGACAAAATACACACTTCAATATGTTTTTCAAGATCAGTCAAAACCGAAATCTGATTGGCATGAGATGCCAGTATCGGATATTTGATTGTATTGGCTTCGTTTCCAACGATATATTTTTTTAGCACTCGGGCAGTTCTGAGACTGTCTCCAATTTCAATTAATTGCTTAGGCGTCAGACATCCCCCGATTTTTGACATTTTAAGCGCGGAGCTTTGGTCATAAATCGGACCAATTGGTGGATTGCTATGCTGGATGATCATATTGACCGATTCCGTGGTCTCATCGATAGAATCTTTCACTTCACTGAGTTCACTTGAAGGAATCAACTCTTTGCAAAGAGCTTTTCCTGAGGCGGAGGTCGCCTTTGATTCCAGCATATCGATCACTTTATTGAATTCTAGGACTTTTAATGTTTTGTTTTTCATACTTCCCCCAAATTATTCTACACCTTTACCGGTGATATGAAAATTGTCATTAAACTGCGGCATTTTTTTTACAAGATTATTGAATTCACTTATAGTGAATATTGCATTAAGAATTTCTTGTTCTTCTGTTGGATTTAAACGATCAAATTCCATTTTGAATACTCTTATTCCAAGTGTTCGAAGTCTAAGCATATTGCTTAGCCAATTGTGTGTTTTGCCAAATAAAATCTCCACTCTACAGAGCTGAGCATCACACCTTATGGGAAAGTGCATTCCCTTTTCATCAATGAGATCGTAATCTTTTGACTTGCAAAGATTGCAACCTGATTGACCAGTAAGCGTTCCGCCTACCGGACAGTATTCAGAAATCATAGCCGGCATATTGCCATAGACGTAATACCCTAAATTCGATCTTTTCTTGTATGGACCCAGTTCCTGTACACTCAGTTCCGGGGACAATATCACAGATTCTGCCCCGTTTGAAATCAATGTGTCATATGAATCCACATTAAAACAGTTCATGGTCTCACTGGCGATCCACTTGAGTCCCGAAAATCGCTTTAAATAAACCATTTGTCCAACATGTGAGAACACAATTCTCGGTTGAGCACTTTGGAAGGCACATTCATTTTGATATTTTTCTATTAAAAATTCATGATTTTCAGTTCTTCCAATCCGAGGAAGTACTGGAACCACTCCTTTTTCTACCATATTACTCATGTCTGCTTCATATGCTTTGAGATCATGCATGAACCAAATGGAATCATAATCTTTTTCTTTGTTTTCTACATGATCCGAGTCATCGATGCATTCATTCAAGTAATCTTTGGAATAAAAATGCAAATGAAGTTCTATTTTGCCTTCACTCTCATTAGAGTCTGACTTGATCAAATCATAAGATTTGTGAATGCGATCAGGATGCCATATAGATAATTTTTCAGTTGCTTCGTCTACAAGTGTCCTTCTCATGCGATTGAGCTCACTTATAGGAATAACCAGTCCATCATCCATATTCACTTCAAATTGATTTAAGAAGAAAGGCGTTCCACCAAGCTTGGAAAATTGTTCGGTGACCCGCTCCATACTAAGTGGTCTGTTATTGGCGCGTTCAGGTGGCATTTCAGAAACAACTTCCAGACGCAACGTCTGATTCACAATACCGATTAATTTTGCTTGCTGTTCCAGATGTGCCTCAAAAAAAAGGTTGATCTCATTAACTGGTTTTTCAATTTGACTTTCAAGTGTAGCAGCATCTATGTGCTTTTTATCATAGGTCTTGTAAAATATACTGTTTTTGACTGTTTTGTATTTGAATGGAACGGTGACAATACTACCGGCGGTTGCCGATGAGACCCGCTGTCCATTCATTGTTATGACATCAGTTCTCGTACCGACCGTTTTACCTTTGAACCGAGTTTGAATTTCATCACCTTTATTAAGTTCATCCGTCAGCTGTAGAGTCAAAATTCCATCATTCAAACTCAACGTCTTACCGAGTACTGTTCCATAAGAACTTGGCAATTCATAATTCATCAATGATTTGTACTCCGCATCAAATAAATGTCCCTCTGTAAAATCTCGGTTGAATACTTTAAAGAGTTTTTCATGATCGACGCTTAACGGATGATCATCTATTGCTTTTCTATAGGACGAAACCACAGTATAAACATAATCAGGTCCCTTCATTCTTCCTTCAACTTTTAAAGAGACGTTGCCTAATGCTTTAAGTTCCTCTATATATTCATAAACATTGAGATCTTTGGGGCTCATCAAGTAAACTTGTTCTGGTTTATTCAGCACATTCTCTTTTCCTCTTTCCACAAGAGTATATGCTTTACGACAAGGCTGTGCACAAGCGCCTCTATTGCCACTTCTCCCACCAATAAAACTGCTCATCAGACATTGACCTGAATAAGATATACAAAGCGCACCATGAACAAATAGTTCAATCTCCATATTTGTTTTTTCAGTGATTTCTTTAATTTCATCAAAATTCAATTCCCTGGATAGGACAACTCTTGAAAAACCTACTGATTCTGCCCACTCTACATCTTTGAGACTATGAAGATTCATTTGGGTGCTCGCATGGCAGTGAAGATCCGGAAAACCTATTTTTATATTGGCCAGAAGACCTATGTCTTGTAATATGACAGCGTCAACATCGTGATTGTATAGAAATTCAACAAAGCCAAGAGCATCTGACATTTCTGTCGACTTGATCAATGTATTGAGTGTCACATAAACCGCTACATTTCGTTGATGGCAAAACTTTATGACCTCAACGATTTCCTCATTTGAAAAATTGTTTGCAGATCGTCTTGCACCGAATTGTCTTCCTGCAAGATAAACCGCATTTGCACCGGCATAAACCGCGGCCTTCAAACTTTCGCTTGATCCGGCAGGAGCAAGCAATTCCATTTTATTCATTAAACACCTCATCCATTCAAAAAAAGTGCCTTTAATATATATAAAGGCACTTTGTGGCTACTCTGTTGTTCCCTCTTCGAAATCAATCATTCTTGTTTGAGAATCACCGTGAGAAAACTCTTTTTCAAGTTCAAGAACCTCATTTCTCGATTTTTTAAGATCCTCTTCTTTTAATTTAAGGTCTTGATCCAATTTTTCCATTCTTCTTCGGAGTTGAGACACACCCGTCTCATATATACTGGAAGAATCGATCAATTTTGAGAACTCATGAACCATTTTTTCATATGCAAGGCTTCGTCTCTCAAACTCTGATACCACTGCATCCAATTCGTCACGAGCACTTTTTAGTTCGTATTGAGGTGAATTGATTCTACGCTCAAGTTCATCTTTTTCATTTAGAGCCTTATGCAACTCATCAGCCACATTCAGCGCTGTCAAAACACCAATCATGGATGTACTCAGTTTTTTATTGCCATCAAATGTTTCTCGCATTTTATCATCAACATAATTGGCAACCTTTTGCATATGTTCTCTGGAATCATCACTGACTAGTGTATATTCACGATCCATAATTTTTACGATGACTTTGTTTTTCTGTGTCATAAGCTACACCCCTCGTATATTCAATCATTCTAAAATCATTATACTAAAAAAATGCAAGCTTTTACACAAATTTTTAGAGTTTTATTCAACGAGTCGAATACCATCTTCAAAAATAGTGATTTTATTTTCCTTCAAGAGTTTGCCAACTGCCCTTTTAAAAGCACGTTTGCTTAAATTCAAACGCTTCCTGATAATTTCAGGATCACTGTCATCGTTAAGATAGAGTTCACCGTCGGACTCCTCAAGTGCTTTTAATAGGATGTCGACATCATTATTGATTTGAACGTGGGCCTTCTCCTTGATACTCAAATTGAATCTACCATCATCACGGATTTTGGTAATTCTTGCTTCAAGTTTGGCACCTTCTTTGATTTCTTTATAAAGCTCGTGTTTGGGAATCAGACCGTGATATCTGTCATCAACAGCAAAAAACGCTCCCATATCCGGTTTGATTTCAATTACAGTACCATTCACGTGTTGACCTACTTTATAATCGGTTCCCACAGTGAGATAGTTATATATCTTCATGGAAGCACAAAGTTGATCTTTAAAATCGACATACATCGTCACAAGGCACTTTTGACCTTTTCTGAGTTGTCCTTTTGCCTCATTATAAGGCAAATAAAGGTCTTTATCCAATCCCATGTTGAGGAAGAATCCATTTTCAATATTGCCGGTGACTTCCAGTACAGCAATGCCCCCAAGTTCGATCAATGGTTTCTTAGTGGTTGCTACAAGTCTTTTTTCTGAATCTCTGTAGATGAATACCTCGATCTCCTGATCCACTTCCATATCATCTTTAACCAATTTTTTAGGCAATAAAACTTCATTTTCTCCATTGAGTTCATCACTCAAATAAGCACCATAATCAGAAAATCTGTTCACATAAGCTTTTTGTGTTTTTCCAGTTTGAAACATAAATGTATCCTTTCTTTTACAATATATAGTATAACGGCACTGTAAATTTAAAAAAGCCCCGGCTATGCCGAGGCTTTAGGTTTGACTATCTGATTGGTGTTACGTTCTCAGCTTGAGGACCTTTAGGACCTTGAGCGATTTCAAAAGCAACTGCTTCGCCTTCTTCTAAAGACTTAAAGCCATCTTTGTTAATTTGTGAGAAGTGTACGAAAACGTCTTTTCCGTCATCACCAGTGATAAAACCAAAACCTTTTTCTGAGTTAAACCATTTTACAGTTCCGTTCATGTTGTGCCTCCAAAATTTAATATTTCCTTAAAAACCTATTAGAAAAAATATTAACAAAATCTTGGAAACTAAACTCAAAAAAGAATTTTGTTTTCCTAACTTTTTAATTAATTTTTTTTTCCTGTGGATCTAAGGTACGTCTTAATGATACACTTTTTCCATTTTTTTTGCAAGTCCTAATTTGTGGAAACTGCGTACATGGAAGCTATTTGTTGTTGTATATCGTCATCATCGAGGAACTCATCAAATTCTATTTCTTTATCAAACAAACCAGAAGGAGTGATTTCGATGACGCGATTTGAGATGGTTTCAATAAACTTATGGTCATGTGATGTGAAAAGCATAGTGCCTTTAAATGCGATCAAGCCATTATTTACAGCTTCGATGGATTCAAGGTCAAGGTGATTGGTAGGTTCGTCAAGCAAAAGTACATTCGCTTTGGATAGCATTAGCTTTGAGAACATACATCTCACTTTCTCTCCACCTGAAAGAACATTACATTTCTTCAGAGGTTCATCGCCTGAAAACAACATCTTGCCAAGGAATCCTCTGATGAAAGTTTCAGTCTTCTCTTCAGAATACTGTCTTAACCAATCGACCAAATTGTATTCAATTCCTTCGAAAAATTCAGTGTTATCCTTTGGAAGATAAACTTGTGATGTGGTCACACCCCATTTGAATGATCCAGAATCCGCATCTTCTTCGCCCATCAATATTTTGAACAGCAATGTTTTAGCAAGATCATTTCTACTTAAAAATACAATCTTATCCCCTTTGTTGACGGTAAAGCTTACGTTATCAAGAACTTTAACACCATCTACAATTTTGGTTATGCCTTCGACAGCCAAAATATCTTTACCCGCCTCACGCTCTGGAGTAAATCCTACGAAAGGATATCTTCTAGATGAAGGTTGGATATCTTCTATATTGATTTTTTCAAGTGTCTTCTTCCTTGAAGTCGCTTGCTTAGCTTTAGATGCATTGGAGCTGAATCTAGCGATAAAGTCTTGAAGTTCTTTTACACGCTCTTCTTTTTTCTTGTTTTGATCTTTCATGAGTCTAAGCATCAATTGACTTGACTCATACCAGAAATCGTAGTTTCCGACAAACATTTTTGCTTTGGAGAAATCTATATCCACCATGTGCGTACAGACTTTATTTAAAAAGTGTCTATCATGGGAAACTACTATCATAGTCTTATCATAATTAATCAAAAATTCTTCCAACCAACTGATTGCTCTAAAGTCCAAGTGGTTTGTAGGCTCATCTAAGAGTAAGTTGTCTGGCGATCCAAAAAGGGACTGGGCAAGCAAGATTTTAACCTTGTCTCCAGAATGCACATCTGCCATTTTCTTCTGGAAAAGGTTTGAATCCACACCTAGTCCATTCAATAATTTCTCAGCATTGGATTCGGCATCCCATCCGTCGAGCTCTGCAAATTCGCCTTCGAGTTCTGCCGCTCTCATACCGTCTGCCTCAGAAAAATCCTCTTTCATATAAAGAGCATCTTTTTCTTTCATGATGTCATAGAGTCTTTTATGTCCCATGATCACTGTATCCATTACAGAATACTCGTCAAATTCGAAGTGGTCTTGCTTAAGAACAGCAAGTCTCTCTCCAGGTGTTATGAAAACCTCTCCTTCCGTGGGCTCTATATCTCCCGAGAGGATTTTTAAAAATGTAGATTTGCCGGCGCCATTCGCACCGATGACACCATAACAGTTTCCTGGTGTGAATTTCATATTTACTTCATCAAATAATTTCCGATCACTAAACCTTAATCCTAAATTCGTTACTTGTATCACGCAACAACCGCCTTTCAATTGTTATTAATCCGTATTATAAACACTCAACTATAAATTATATCATTTTTTTTCAGAAGTACAATGCTTTTCACCAAATGTTAACGGTTATTCATGGATGACCCGCTTGCCTCGCCATCCACCCCTTATCAATCTTCTGAACATCAAAAGACCTCTGAGTATTTCATCTGTAGCCATCGCAAGCCAAATTCCCGCTAAACCGAATTCAAGTACAACTCCAAAATAATATGCTCCTGCAGTGCTCACCAGCCACATTGAAAACACTCCTACCACGACGGGAAAATTGACATCTCCAGCAGCTTTGAACGCATTGATGATCACCAAATTCAGAACTCTACCGAATTCGACCAAAAAATCTATCATGATCAACTGAGCGCCCAGTTTAATGATTAATGGATCATCGGTAAAAATAGACATCATCGAGTGCCTGAAAACAACAAATACCAAAGATACTGACATCGTAATGGCTAGGGATTGCTTAACCGACCTCATTGTGATTCGGTAAGCTTCATTTTCCTTACCCGCACCAATCAGATGTCCGACAATGATTTGGTTGGCCTGTGCAATCGCAAGTGTTGCTAGAAAAGTAAACCAAACAATAATCTGCACATAAATTTTTGTGGTAACCGCTGTGGTCCCCATCAAATTTATGAATGAAAAAATTACCATCTGGGAAAACTGCCAGGATATCGGTTCTCCCGCTGAGGGCAATCCAAGTTTTAGAAACTGGATCACCAGTTTTTTAGGCACTGGAAACAAGTGCTTTAGCGATGGTTTGACGCCATAATATCTCACCAAGACGATCAGCATGATGACCACTGCGATAGAACGACTGAAAACAGTGGAAATCGCAACACCTTTCACCCCTAGAATCGGAAGACCAAATGGTCCAAAGAGGAAAATGTAATTTCCTACAACATTAACGATGTTCATCCCTATCGCCAAATACATTGACAGTTTTGTTTGCCCATGACTTTTTAAAATAACGGATGAAACAGTGAATAATGCCGGTACAAACAAAAATCCCAGCATTGTACCTAGATATGAGGTTGTATCCGGGTAAAGCTCTAATGGCATAT
>JAGXHV010000114.1 GCA_024636005.1 Bacillota bacterium | reverse complement strand
TTTATCATCAAATCCAACAGGATAAATCCCTAACACTAAATTCGGATCAATTGTCTGCAATGTACGATAATACATGACTGCTATTTGTTCTCTTGTAATCGTATCATTCGGAGCAAACAATCCACCACCCATTCCGCTTACAATTCCTAAATTGTATGCTTTTAAAATCTCTGTGTTCTGAGTATCAGAAAACGGACTAACTCCAGCCAGCTCAGCCTTTTTGCCTGAAAGTGATTCATACAGTAGGACAATCATCTCTGAGAATTCTTCTCTTGTGATATTTTTCTGATAGTCGGTCATCAATTTGTCTGTTGATAAATTTAGCTCCTGAGCCAGCTTGACATCAGCTTCTGCCCAATTCGAAGGCGCAGCGAATGATGCTGTCAGTGAAAAACACAATATAAAAACCAAACTTAGCAATACTTTTTTCATAGCATAGTCCTTTCGTTATTATATAAGTCAGATCACCTCTGTGAGAAATTGATTTATGGTTGGAGGAATGCCGGAGGCATTCTGTGCTAATTTGACTGTGATCGTTGGTCAATGCATTGGGGTTGTCAGGGCTTTGGAAGTAATGAGTTGTTGCCATTACAGCCGTGTTGGTAGCTGGCACTCAGTATTCTCATTCTTCATTCGCCTCTATCAATTTTATATAATTACCGGGAAGCGCTTGGAATAACTCTGGATAATGCCCACATCTTGCTCTAATTTGCGTATAATGTGCTTTTTCTCCGTTTTTCTTTAAATAAAGTCTGCGTTCAAATATTTCATCTGCTAGTTTAGATGCATGCAGAGTATGATTTCCGGTCTCAGATAACACTATTTTCATTGCTTCATGAAGTTTTAAGTTGTTCGAACTAATTCGAAAGCTTGCATCATCAAAATAGGAATCATGCTTTAAGATCACATAGGCAGGTTTATTATTTTTAAGTAGTATAACTTTCCCATTTTTCTCAACAATAGAGAATACATGCTGTAAATCACTCTGTAAATCATCAAATGGAATTAAACTATCAAGTTTTATATTCATTTTAACTCACCTCCTTAGATAAGCATACACCCAAAATGTACTTTTATCTATACTTTTGTATATGAGTTCGTGTGGGAAAGTCACCACAAAAGAATTGTTATTCTTAAATGGTGACCATTTTCAGTATTATACCGTTATGATGCAGAGGTGATTTCTCTTATCATTTGACACTCACCCACTATACCTAAAATTCATAAAACATCCCATTAGTACACCAGCGAAAATGAACAAAAATATGATTCCAATAACCATAAAGACCAACTGAGCTTTGAAAAAATTAGCTTTTCCTAGATTGGCAAATCTTTCAAATCTCCATACAAATGGCATCACTAAGTACACAATCGGGATCAACAAAATCAACACTGCAATCAACCACTCAGCATGGTTACTATTTCTGGATTATTATCTACTGAATTTTGTCTATATCCTTACTTTTCCATATGATATCTCCGTTTTTTTGATGTATTCCATTAGGCTTTATTTGATAAATGAACCCCCAAGGCATTCAATGCAATTTCTACTTTCGCTGATTATCTGAGTAACAGGCTGGTCATGACACTGTGAAAAGTGAGTTATTGCCGGAACCTTCTCTCTGTACCAAGTATGCTTTTCTTTCATTTCTCTTCGAAAGTGTTTACAATAGTCAAAAACTCAGCTTCTTCTTTTGAGTAATCACCGATACTGAGATGGTAGCTATTTCGTTGTCCA
Source organism: Bacillota bacterium (assembly GCA_024636005.1). Lineage (GTDB taxonomy): Bacteria > Bacillota > Clostridia > Peptostreptococcales > Acidaminobacteraceae > Fusibacter_D. The sequence goes on along the minus strand of JAGXHV010000114.1, from coordinate 48,152 downwards.
TCTAACGTTCTACATAGTACGCTGAGCATTAAAAAATAACCTATCATTTTAATTATGCTTATCAAGAATGACGATTGAATATGCTATAATAGAGTGAGAAAATCTATGGAGGTAATTATGCCAGTAGCAGTTGACTTATTCTGCGGGGTTGGAGGCTTAACCCATGGGATACAAAGAGCAGGAATTAATGTAGTAGCTGGGATTGATGTTGATGAAACCTGCCGATTTGCATATGAAGTGAATAATGATGCTCAGTTTATTCCCACAGACATCAGATCTGTTACAAGTCAAATGATAAATGAGTACTTCGAAGGTGCTGATTATACAGTTTTGGTTGGATGTGCACCTTGTCAACCTTTCTCAAATTATTCAAACAGTGTTAGCATGGAAAGGAAACTTGATAAGTGGTACTTGCTAGATGAATTTGCAAGACTTGTTCGAGAAGTTATGCCGGATTATGTTTCTATGGAGAATGTTCCTAATCTCATAAGACAGGAAGTATTTACAGGTTTTGTTACAGGACTAAAAGAGTTAGGATATTCTGTTGTCTATGATCTGATATACTGCCCTGATTATGGAATTCCTCAAAATAGAACTCGATTGGTACTTATTGCAACAAGACATGGCGAAATAAGAATGCCTGATGCGACACATACACCTGAAAATTATGTGACAGTGAGAGAAGCAATTGGACATCTTCCACCACTTATATCTGGAGAAATAAATCAAGAGGATATTATTCATCAATGTTCATCGCTTTCAGATTTAAACATGAGAAGAATTAGGCAATCAGTTCCAGGTGGTAGTTGGAGAGATTGGGACAAAGAGTTAGTTGCTGAGTGTCATTTAAAAGAATCCGGTAGAACGTATAGTAGCGTCTACGGAAGGATGATGTGGGATAAAGTTTCGCCTACTATTACGACGCAGTTTAATGGTTTTGGAAACGGACGTTTTGGACATCCGGAACAAGATCGAGCGTTATCTATTAGAGAAGGAGCAATACTACAATCGTTTCCAATGGACTATATTTTCTATGAAGAAGGCCAAGAATTCAAAAAAGGTGCAGTAACAAGACATATAGGAAACGCTGTTCCAGTAAGGCTAGGTGAAATAGTTGGAGAGCAAATCATTAATCATATTAGGCAGGGAGAAGAATTTCATGAGTGAACAATTACTATTTAATGTAAGACTGCGTTCTATAACTCATTTAGGAAGAAAACTATACGATAATTTATCTGCAGCATTAGCAGAGCTTGTAGCAAATTCATGGGACGCATATGCTAAAAGTGTATCAATTACATTCGAAGGAGATCGTATTATTATTCGGGACAGCGGGATTGGGATGTCATACACCGAATTACAAGAAAGATATTGCCCAATTGGTGCGGAGAAAAGCTTGAGGGGTATAAGAATCCCAACAGATATGAGCGAAAGGTCTCCAATGGGAAAAAAGGGGATTGGTAAACTAGCTGCTTTTTCTTTAGGAGACGACTATAATGTAATTACTAAGTCAGATACTGACAATATCTCAAGAAAATTTACGTTGAATTATGATGAAATGAAAGAAGTAGAGGGCGAATTTAATGTAGAGGTGACTATTCTTCCAGAAGTTAATGAATACTTCAGTAGTGTTGAAACCGGAACAGTAATTGAAATCTTTAATTTGAGAAAACCAATAGCTGGGCAAACTAAGAGTGCTCTTGTCAAAAAATTAGGAAGAAGATTTTCACTCCTTAATATCAATGATGACTTTAAAGTAACTATTGATTCAAATTCTATGGACTTTGAAGAAAAATATTTTGCTGGGAAAATTCAGTTCTTGTGGGTATTTTCAAACTCAGAAGATGAATATAATCAAATTATGCAGACCTTTACTGATACTAAGGGTCAAGTAACTGTTGATCTTAGTAGAATTACTAGAGAAAGCGGTATATTGAAAACAGATGAAGGAGATGAACTGAACTTCAGTGGTTGGATTGGAACATATTTTAAAAGTGGGTATAATAAGACTGAAGAAGGAGACAACCTCAATACAATTCAAGTACTTCATAATCATAAAGTAGCAGATGAAGATTTAATGAGGAAGATTTCAGGTAATGAAATGTCACGTTCTTACCTAGTAGGTAGAATTGACGCCGATTTTATAAATCTTTTAGATGATCCGATAACTAGTAGTCGTCAAGGATTGGACGATTCAATTCCCGAAGTGATTTGTTTTATTGATTTTATTGACAAGAAACTTAAAGAAGTAATTAATATTTGGGCAAGAGAACGACCATTAGCAAATATCAAAATTATTGAAGATAAGTATCCGGATGTTACTGAGTGGGTAAGGTCTTATAAAGATAACAGTACTGCTCAAAAAATTTTACAGAAAATGTTTCAATCAATTGCCAAAATTGAATTTCATGATCAAACTCAAGAACGATTAATTATAAAAAATGCGATCTTTGCTTTTGAAGATGCGTTCACTATGGATACGCTACTTGATTTTCACGAAGCTTTGGAAGAAGAAGATCAACAGATTGAACATATCATTTTGAAATTTAGACAACTAGCTCATCTAGAAGCTATTAAATATCGAAAGATTATTGATGACCGATTAAGTATTATAACTAAGCTTGAAGCACATGTTCAGGCGAACGCTAAAGAAAAAATACTTCATCAATTGTTATTTGAACATTTATGGTTAATAGATCCACATTGGGATGATATTCACGATTATAAAACTATGGAGAAAAAGTTACAGGATGAGTTTAATGAGAAGGATCCCAAAATAAGAAATAAAAGATTTGATATCTTGTTGAGACAACCCAACCGATCTTCAAATCCAGTCTTAATTGAGTTAAAAAGACCAGATCCATTGAGTTACACACCTACTAAATATCAAATCAATGAGCAAATTGATAATTATAGAGAATCAGCTGCTCGTCATTATAGCGATGCGGAAGGAAGGTCTATCCGAGGATTGGATATTAAATGTATCCTAATATGGCAAGAGAATGATAAGATTGATAAATTAGATAGTGAAGAACTTGATAGATTTCTTGACCAAAACAATATTGAAATATTGAAATATTCAAGAATCCTAAATAATGTGAATATAATGTACAAAGATTTTATCGAAGAATCGAGAAAGATCAACACCAAGTTGGGATTTTTAGAACGTGATGAATGGCGATTAAGATCAGAAATTGCAACTACTTAATGCACTTACCTTCCCTAGAAACAATTTGTGCAAAATAACAAGTTCTGAATTGTAGTGATACCAACATATATAGCTACAAATTATTATGTGCTTTCCAAAAGCATCAAGAAAACCCATAAATTCGACTTAACTTCTCAGGAAACAATTCGGAAGTTAAAATTACAGTTTGAATCAAAGCGATATCACCGCACATAGCAACAAAATAATCTGAACTACCTAAGAAAAGATATAGAAGAAACGCAAAAATTTGGAGTTGAATATTAAAATCACCAAGCTCTTATTAAGGTCTTGGTGATTTTTGTAATATAATCATCTTCTTCATTCGCAGAATCGTTTCTAGAACTCAACTTCTATGGCTACAATTCGAAAGTAAAAAAACCACATTCTGAATCAAAGTAATGTTATTGATTTTTGATTAAATCTGACCACCTTGTGCTCGTTAATGAAAAATTGAACCACTTGATCACGAATTCTTATATCACAATGAATGCAAAAAATGAACCACTCGGCTTAATAATTTTTGAGCCAATTAGAATAGGAATTACTTAATTGATAAGATTCACCACTCATAATCTATAAGGTATAATTGTTGGTAGAAACTTTTTTAATTGCTAATATTGACATCTCATTTTATTGACTAAATAAATCTTGCTCTTTCTAAGTGCTTTGCATTTGAAAATGATATTACGATTGCTTTTCCTTAATAAACCGAACAAACTTACTAAGATCCCATATCCATTCTCTATGCTCTAACGGATATGTTGAAATATATTGTTTCGGTACGACCAACTGGACTTTTTGAGTTTTCATCTCATTCAATTGATTGGACGAAATTCCTTGTTGTAGAGTAAAAAGATGCTTTGTTTCAATTTTATCTGCCTCTGTAAGAATTTGTCGCCAACGATCTTTGCAGGTTGTCTTTGCTGCGAGCATTGCTAGCTTATCATATTCAAAGGTAGTTAGTGAATCCAAATATGTTCTCTCGTCTGGAAAAAGAAAATCCGGTTTCTTATTTTGCTCAGTAGTTCCTTGTTCCACAAATCTTAATGAATTTATTCTAAAGACTTCTGATAGATGATTTTCAAGTGATCTTCCAGCTCTGCTCTTTCTTCTATTCAACACGCTATTTGCTCTATTCACAAAATCATCAATTGATGTAAATGGTACTTCTAGAATATCTTGATTGAATTTTTTTTCAATTTCTTTGAACAACAAGTACTCATACTTCAACCAATTAACCAATGTTTGGTCTGGTTGTGATATCGCATTCATGTGCTTTCTCAACAGAATTCCAGTAAGAACACTTCTAGCTTGCAAAGCAATTTCAGAAGTAGAGGGAAAATCACCACTTATCTGATCAACAAATCTTTTGAGTTGTGCATCTTCATGTGCTGAATCATTGACATCAAGTAAAGCATTGGTTTCTGCAGGTGATAAACCGTAATAATCCAAAAAAGAATCAATTTCAAGTTCATCTTCAATCACGTATCCTCTAAATGTTTCAGTATCTATCTTACATAAAATAAACAAAGAACCAATATTTGATGGTTTAAAGTATGGAAATCCTCGTCCAAAGGTCGTAATTCTGTATTCATTTCGAGTTCCCGAACCATAATATTTAAAATTACTTTCAGTGATACTATCATCATGCCAATGAATATTCACTGTTTTAGTTTTATTTCTTCCTCTGACACAAGGTTCTTCAAAAAGAATTGATACTGCTGATTTTGCAACATACGGACCACTCTGATGTCCTCCAGTTAAACCAACATCATTTGCAGACAAAAATTTGCAATATACAAGTTGGGCATCAGATATACTTAAATGAATATCATACGACATTTTGTACTATCCTTTCATCTGTTTCGATCACTTTCACCATTTCATTGGCAATAGCAGAAATCAAAGGGACTACAACTGAATTTCCGAACTGCTTATATGCTTGTGTATTTGAAACAACAATTCTATATTCCTCTGGATATCCTTGCAACCGAGCGCATTCCCTAGGTGTTAATCTTCTTGGGTTTTTTTGATCTTGAGGTATAAGTATTTCAGATCCATCTTTGTGATATCTAGCACTTAAAGTTCTGGTTGAGCCATTCAAATCAGCAATTCCAAAACCAAAACCATTTCCAAGCTTTTTGTGTTTTTCTGCATGTGATTGAAGATAAGACCAAAGGTTGTCCGATAATGTATATTTATCCTCAACATCTTTTTCTAAGATATCACTTACCCTATATTTGACATTGGAAGTCGGAAATATAAATTTAGGTGCTTGTTCATAAATATTTGCATCAAAACCTACTATAAAAATTCGCTCTCTATGTTGAGGTACATAGCCACTACCATCGATTACTTGTTCAAATATGTGATAATTCAATTCCTTCAGTGTATCAATAATAATCTTATATGTTTTTCCTTTGTCATGAGATCTTAAGTTTTTAACATTTTCCAATAAAAACGCTTTAGGCCGCTTCACCTCTAAAATTCTCGCTATGTCAAAGAATAAAGTTCCCTGAGTTTTATCTTTAAAACCGTGCTCTCGTCCGAGACTATTTTTTTTGGAAACACCTGCTAGTGAAAATGGTTGACATGGAAAACCTGCAACCAGAACGTCGTGATTAGGAATTTCATATTCATCAATCTTAGTAATATCACCTGCTGGCCGTTCACCAAAATTTGCTAAGTATGTCTCTTGAGAGTATTTGTCCCATTCGCTTGAAAAAATGCATTCACCACCAACGCTCTCAAACCCCAACCTCATACCACCTACTCCTGCAAAAAGATCGATAAATGTAAACAACCTGTCTCCCAATTTCTGCTTATGTTGTAGTTGATGAAGATAACTGATAATCGACTCCTTTACAATTGCATTCATGGATGTGTTGCTAGTGTTTGCTGTTTCATGTAAAGTCTCGTATATGGTCTCATCTAAACTAACATGTAATTTTTTTTTGCTCATATGGTCCTCCGGGTCTATTGTTGTATCAATTATAACCCTTTTTCCAATACAAAACAAGAACATATATTCGTTCTTAGGGAATATATGTTCTTGTTAACATTATATACTAACGTTGGTGTTTTAAATTTGGGTGCACAGGAGTTCTAGTGTATAGTAACGTTCATTTTGAACGCTTTGAACCAAGTCTGCTACTGTGTCAAAAAACATTATTCCAAACTTAACATAACCTCATTTTATTTGAATATATTCTATTTATTATTAGTCAAATATTCTTGTAATATTCTGACTCTTTCCTTTATTGAATTAGCATCATTAGTACCTTGCAATGATAAACGTGAAAATTCAAGTAGATCGTAATCGGCTTTTTCAATATTTTGAGCTGCAACTTTAGAATTCTCACTCAATTCGATCCTAAATTCTTCAATCATATCTCTAGTGAAAAGAGAATTTGAATTTTTCTTCTTTAAATTGTTAAAAACTAAATAGTATATAGGGACAATTGATTGAGATCGAAGTAAAATGTCTTTTTCATTGAATATTTTATTGAAAGAATCAAGAGTTTCTTTAGCGTTTTTTTCATATTGTTCAATTTTACTCTTATTTTTGACTTTATTCTTTTTAGCAAACTCATCTAAATATACTTTTTTCGTATCCATGATTTTATTATCCTCATCTATTGTATGCTCAAAATACAATAGTTTAATAGCTACTTCTCGATGTTGATACCTTTTATTGGAAAACTTAACATTAGTTTTAAAAAATTCATGCAGAGACAAATTGCTAACTGTACGAATTAAGAAGCCGCCAATTGCATTTCTGCGCTCTGCTGCATTAAGAGAGACTGCTTCATTAAGTCTTAAAAACATGTCTTCAATTACATCGATCTCATCTGTTTCTACACATACAATTGGTAGCTGAACTGAATCAAATTTCACTTTTAACTCAGGGTATTTTATCCCTAATTCACTATAAGATAAGTTTCCAGCACGAACTATTTTATCTTCAAAATATTCAAAATCTGGAGATAAGTTGAAATCACCATTAATGAATCCCCAAATAGTTTCCATTCTTTGTCTTCCATCAACAATTGCATATTCGTATACAGAGTTTATATTTTTCTCCTTCTTAAATTTTTCAGATAATACATGAAAATATAATTTTGGTATATCATAATCATTTAACAAAGAATCAATTAACAATTGTTTTTTGTCTAATGTCCAAATATCACCTTCTCTTTGATATTCTGGGTTTACAAATACCTTTTTTTTCTCAAAATTTATTCTCAAAATATTATTATTAACTAAAGGATATGATTTCATAATTATCTGCCCTCCTTAATCAATGCTGCTATGCTACTTAATTCAGGAAACAACCTAAATCTATTGAATCCAAGGAAATTTAACTCGTTTAGAATGAGCAGTTTAGAATCCGCTGGAATTATGTATTTTGACACACAAGAACCTTTTTCTAACTTTTCAATCGGGGTAATATCACGATGCCAGATGGTAAACACACCTGATTGGGCCTGCATTCTTTGAGTATTACGAGGAGGAATTATAGCAATGGGCTTCATACTTGTAGTTTTTTCATACTTTAGTGTTGATGGGAAGTAATTTTCAATATGCTTATCATCAGTTGAGGGGATCCTAACTTCGTCAAGTTTTATATTTGCAAGTTCGTTAAGCTTTGTTGGTGATAATATCCAGAACGCACCGTCTTTTTCATTGTTTGACTGCTCTTCATCAACAACAGCAAAGTATAATGCTACAAGGGGATTATCAGACCAATCAAGTAGTCTAGTGGGCATCGCATAATGTTGCATTATAAGTAGCCATTCTAATTCATGTACAGGAGGAGATGAAATAAGTAACTTTGCATTTTGCTTAAATTTGCTGATTAGATCTTCCTCGCAAAAATTCGTACGAAGCAATGATGGTATTAACCCCCATTCTTTATTGACTTGACCTCTATACCAGTTTATAGCATTTGTATCTTTAGCATTTTCTGATTTTAAAATATCAATAAACTTACTAACTGATTTTATTGTTTTCGTACTCATATTACCCCCGCTTTTATTATTGTCATTTGATTTAATAATAAGAATTCATAAACGTCATATTTTTAGTAGTTCTTTGACTTTATATCATCATAACTTAATGTATAAAACTTTTCAGTATTATATATAATACTAGTATATCCTATATTAATTAAATGTGTATCATAACTATATATCTGAAGTAATTTCCAGAGTATTCAAATCTTGTAAAATTGGTTAAGCTATAGAATTGTAGTAGCTTATATAAATTGTTTTGTGAATACTATAAATCATCAAAACTTTTTTACAAATTAGATTATCGTCAAATACCACAAGATTTTTCTCATTGCCACACAGTTTAGTGAGTGTCAGAAACTCAGTACCACTTTCAATAATTATCTCATTTGAATCCTTTAAAATATTGCTATTGCGAAATTACTCTCGAAGTTGCCATTGATACATTGAGTTGATCATTTGGCCGAGAAAAATTCAAATCCTGAGAAGCGATAATCACATCTTTGACATTTCTCTTCTCAAATTCTTTTAATGTTGTCATTCCAGCAGTTGTGACAACAGCAATTGAGAGCCAAGACTCATCACAATACTTTATCTCATCATCAATGTATCTATTAAAAATGTCGTCTTAAATCTTAAGAAGAACTCATATAATATCCTCTGATACTAATTTCTCAAAATTTAGAACATCAGCCCCTGTCAAGTCAAGATCCTTTGTGGTATATCTGCTTGATCAATTTGCTGCATTGATCAAGTTGATGCTATATTTCCATTCATTTTGAATTAAATACTTTTAGTTATACAAAGATAGACATAAAAAAACATTATCAATCAGTATAGTCATATCAACTGTCATAAAAAAATATTGGTCACATATTGTCAATTTCAAATCCATGACTTCACTAATCTCAATCTTTTAATCTATAGAATTATTTTCACCTGATTCATACTTCGAGTGATTTCTTTGCATGCAAAGGACTTTTCCCTCGACCAATATGATTGCTGCAACTACTTCTATTGTTTTCATTTACTTACTCCATAATTTTATTAAATAACTGAAATTAACACCTAAATTGATCAATTTTAATCACCCTAGAACTCAAAAATCATTTCCTTTAAAATCACCTCAATAAGATCATCGATCTCATGGTTGACAAACGATTTATCAATATTCTCAAAGACAAAGTATCCCTCTTTATACGGTATAGTGTTGAAAAATGTTTTTAATCTGTCATACTGTTCTAAATCCGTTATCACATTCTTTCCAAGTATTCTTTTCAACAACCACAATAAATCTTTTTTACCTATAGTACCACCCTCAATGATATTTAAATAATATTTTTGATCACCTGGAGCATAAAAGAATGATTTTGTCTTCTTGGGTAAACTGTCTGTATGTCTAATCAAATTACTTACCATGTGCTCATTACCTTTTTTGCCATATAACTTTGAATATTGCATTGTGATTACACCTAAATCGAACAATATTTCATGCGAAGCATCAATAATTCGTTTCATAGATTCTAATAAATATTCACTCCTTTTAAGATCAATGCAAAATTCACCTGAGAATGCTCTAATTGCAATCAACGAAAGTAGAATTACCTTTTCCTTATCACTTAAATCTTTATTTTCAGACTCTACTACGAAATATTTCGTATCAATAAAGTTAATTAACTGATTTTCTGTTAATTTGTAATCCCTTTCGATTTCCCAAATTCCTTTACCAGTAATTGTATAATTATTCATATCTCCTATTTCTCGGATATCACCACTTTCCAATAGATCTTTAATTATTATATCTGGAATATTGTCTGCATTTTGAGCTGCTTTTAATAGATAGTTAAAACGAATATTTGATTTGAAATTAAAAAATGACAATAGTACAGAATTTTGAACAAGTTTATTATCTAATGCTAATAACGTCATTAAGTTATCATGTAATACTTTCAACAGATCAATTTTAGGATTCATAAAAATTCTCCAAGTGATTTTACATTTATAACATCTGATTTTTGTACAACTACAGCACAAACTAATATTTTTTTTTCGTATAATTCATGTAGTTTATCAAAGACCGGTTTTAAAGAAACCTTATCCATCATTGCAATCTCATCAAATAAAACAACAACTTTTCTTTCATCTATTGAGCTGAGTTTACTTAACAAGTAAGCGGCTTGACTTTGACCGGTACCCATATCATTAAACCTAATGACTTTATGGCCCTCAGTAATCAGTTGTTTAGTAATTAAATCTACCTTTTCAACTCTATAATTTTGATCTACGTGCCTAACAATACCTAGATGCTTTCCCAAATATATTGATACTTTTTCAAAGTAGCTTTTTTTGTCAGGATCAATATTTTTGAGTTCTGATTCAGCGTGATGAATCAGAGAGTCTAAATACTCATTATATTTTTTTAATTGAGTTTGGCTTTTTTGCAATCGTTTGATAACCTCTTCAATTTGCACTGATTTCCCGTGTAAACCATGAGGACTCATTTTCTTTATTTTTTCTAAATTCTCAACTTCTCGACTTATCATTCCATCAATCATATTTGCTTTCATTATTTTTTTATTGAGCATGATTTCCATTGACTCAATTAATTTGAAATTGTCATCATCCTTGTTATTGCGATAAACTTCATTACCTTGAATATTCTTAATGTTTTGAATTGCACTATGAATATTGTCATCATCAATTAAATTTACATTATACAAAGTACAATAATTAGAATATTCACTTTGCAGATTCTTCAAATATTTTTTTCTTTCTTCCAGTTTTTCAACATCAATATTATTTGAAAAACCATCATCATTATCGTTTGATTTAATTTTTTGGTATTTTGGTACAAGTTGAGTGTCAATATGTTTTACTGAATCTCTTAGAGACTTTAATAAATCAATTGAATCATCAATTGCTTGAAAACTTGTTGTTAATTCATAGTCTTTGTACACTTCTGTCTTCAAAGTTATTAACAAATCATAGAATTTTCCCTTTTCACCTGGTAATTCCAAGTCATCATTTTTATATTTCTCAAGAACATTAATCAATTCATTATATGCAGAAATCTTAGAATATGCCTTTTGTGCCTGTGTTCTATCAATTTTTTTCAAGTCGTCAAGAGTACTATCAATCAAGTTATAGTACTTCTTTTGAATAAATGTCAATTTATAGACAGGTTCTTTTTGAAATTTACTAAACTCATTTATCTTTTTTTTATCATATTTAATCAACCCAAGATTACTTATTAAATTATTTAAATCACTCTTAACACTAATTTTGAATTTATCAAATTCTGAAAGCAATTTATCTAAATCTTTATTCCTTTTAATTTTAGACTTGTTTTCAAACCACTTCTCATCTGCAATTTTTTCTTCAACTTCTTGTAATTCCAATGTGGTTTTTCTATATGCTCTTGTGTATGCATACTTTTGAACAATTTCTAATACTTCTCTTTCTTTATCAATTTCAGCTTGAAGTTCATCATAAATTGTTTTCTGGTTTCTTATTTCAATTTGTAAACTATTAACTCTATTCTCATCTCTAGAATTTTTCACATCGTTCAAAATATCCCTATATTGCTCAATGTAGTGAGTGATTTTTTCTAATTGCTTTGTCTGTGCAAGATGTAAATTTTTACTCATATCATTAAGTCTTGTAATTGGATTTTCTGGGATATCATAAATCAAATTATATTTTTCTTCCATCAGATCGGTAGTCATTAATAATCTCTTTTGATTAGTATCGTCAACCAATTCTCGAATAATTTTATCACTATTATTACTTTTAGAAATCTTAAGCTTACTTTGTCCATATGCGATTTCTAGGTTGAAATCTAAATTTTGATAAGTAGTATCAAGTAAAGCTTCAACTTTTTTTCGTAAATTTGGATTTATATCATTCCTCTTATGCCCATTAAATGAAAGTGCTATCAAGTTTAATAGTGTGCTTTTTCCAGAAGAGTTTGGCCCTTCAATATAAACAAGAGGCGGCAACTTTTGGGGAATTCCTTTCGGGGTATATCTCACCCACTCGTTTCCTTCATTACGATCAATTAAATAATTATATTCAATCATTTTTAAGATCATCTCCTTTCAACAGGATTTTTTCTAATACTTCTTCTGAAGATAATCCTTGCTCATACAGTTTATCAATCATCAATATCAGATCATCTCCAAGAATTTCATCAAAAAACTCTAAAAGTAGATTATCCATTATTTTTCCTCCTTTTCAAAAACTCCTGACGATGCCATTGGAAACTTTACTGACTTAACCTGTGATAAATTATGAATAGATACAGCTGCATAACCTGTCCTTAAATTCTCTAATTCTTCTGTATTGAAGTTAATTCCTTGAGCTTTAACAGTAGATGAATCAGACTTAAAAATAATCTTTGTGTTTATAACGCTAGAAAGCCCCCTCGGAATATCTGAAGGATTTTGAGAAGAGAAAATCACACCAATTTCTTGGCTTCTTCCCGTCCTACAAATTGTATCAATATCACCCAAGGTTTCTTTAGAGCTTTCATTATTGTAAAACTGATGGACTTCGTCAATTATTATCAAAACTGGTACATCGCTTCTTCTCTGAGATTTTGTTTCAACAATCTGGTGAAGAAGGTGCCTTAACAGAATAGCTCCAAACTCAACACCCTTTTGACCAGCTACGTTTATCACTGACATTTTTCCATTTTGTAAGATATCGTCTGCACCGATTGTTTCAGAGTTTGGATTATCAAAAAAATCTACAGCATTATTTAAATTTCTTAGAATGTTATTATATGTTCCTGAATGTAGTGTGATTTCTGATGATTCCTCGTATCTAATATTCATAGTTCTAAAACTCTTTCCATCATTTTGAGCCAAAGAGAAATAGTTTACAAAATCAACAAATCTGTAATTAGCGTTTTTCTTAGATTCCAACTGTTGCCAATATCTAAAAATACTTGGTAAACTTTGTGCTCCAATATCAGATATTCCACGAATTAAACCAGACAGAGCTTCAGGATCTATTGATTTCACATCTAATGTAATTTTTTTGCATTTCTTTTCATTTATATTTTTGACAGTTTTAAAATCAATATTTGCTGGGAAATAGATAGTATAATTTTCCAAACCTACTGGTGATAATCCTAACACTTCCCATTCTTTTAAAACATCTTTCTTTGATGTTCTTGAAGGCTTATCCATGTGTAAAAAATCATCATCCTTCACATTTATTGCAATAACTGCACCTTGAAGTACTTCTGTAAAGTATTCAGCCAGATATTTAGAAGCTACTGTCTTCCCACTTCCAGTTCTACCACAGATCATAATTTGATGATAGAAAAAATTCTCGGGAATATTAATAATTATTGGGTTATTGTTTTCATCCGTTAAGAGTTGGCTTCTACTCGAGTGTATTGTTGATAACATAACTGTTGGTCCATTATTTTTTGAACCACCACCTAGTGCCAATTCAATCTCTTCTTGATTTGATCTTCTAGCAATGGAAAGTGCTGGAATAAAATCAATTAATCCATCAACTCGTTCCACTAAATCCTTTACTCTTCTAGCATAAATAATGTTTTGGCATTTTTGATCCTGTAGCATTGGTTTTAAATTCATATCAATTACCAAAGGAGATGGACTATAAGGTTCATCTTGCTTACTATCATCTACTCTTAGAATGAACTTGTTATCAGCTTTTTCAATTGTCAAGTATGCACCTTTTGGAATCAATCCATCAGTACCACTTTTAGAAACCATTTTTATCAGCCCTTTTTCTTCACCAAGAACTATCCACTTCATCAATTAACCTCCAAATCTTTCTTGATTCATAGTTGGAATCAAACCACTATTCATGAATACACTCTCAAAATTAACTATGCTCAAGTATTCTCTCGCGTACAACTCTGCAATTGCAATGGGTCTAACTTGTGGGTTTTTAGGTCCTTGAACCAAGAGATAATAGTATACTTGTTCAATTATCTTATCTATCTCGTTTTTATGTTTCTCGAAAGTACTAACATAAAATTCAATTCTTTGTGGGCTCTTATTAAATGCCTTTATATAGCAAAATACCTTAGCATTTTTAGAATTAATCTTATCCTGATAGTAAAAATAATTTGATCTTTCGCCTTGTGATAAATATTCATATGCCCAATGCAAATCAGAATTATATTGATTTCTTATTGTTTCAATAGCATCACTAACCATATTACTGTTACTGTTTTTAACAAAAAAAACGGGGATAATGTTTTTGTCTAAAAATAATTTCATTGATTGAATCATATATGTGTACACATCACCAGCTATTAAAGGTCCATCAATTAATAATATAGAATTTTCAGGTGTATGATCACTTAGGAATTTAATTCTGTCTCTTATGTAGTCTCTTTTTGAATCCATCTCAATATCCGTGCTGAAACGTATAAAGCTTGAACTCTCCTGAATAATTTTCGATCTAGTGTAAAAATAGAATGAAATCAATCCAACAGGAATATAATCATTTTTTTCAATATGAACCAAGGAATGTCCTGTAAGATATCCATCTCCTTCTAAACAACTAAATTTTCTAATTGACTCATCATAAGCAAATACAGGTCTCTCAAAAGACTCACTATCATATGGGTTTAGTTTCACTTTATGAACACTATCTAATGTATTTATTGTTTTCCCATTTATAGGGTATACAAAACCTGGAAAATTTGCGTTATCAACGTTAGATATCGTTGGTAATGATTTTTTCATTTTACTTATATCTTTTACTATTTCATAATAATTGTCTTGAATTATTAATACATTGTTAAGCGAATTTTCCATAAAAAACTCCTTTATTATACAGTAAGAGTAAAATTAATACCTACCATCACCCTTAAAAACCTCTTTAACATGCCAATGTAAGAAATCTTCATTAGGCACATATATTTCCTGAATTGGACCTCGAACTTCTTTACCATGAAATTGCATCAACCATTCATTCAGTCCATTTGAACCATTAGCATTTTGAGAAACGATAAAACGAAGATCATTGTTTATTGTAAACACGCCATGATCAAACAGTTTATGATGCATTGAACAGAGTGCCAAACCATTGCTTTCTATATCTGGTCCACCCGCTTGATGCCATTTGATATGTGCAGCTTCCACACCAACCAATTGATGTGCCATCCGTACATTGAAACCACACACTGCACAACTGTAACCATAAGCCCTAAGAATTTTGTCTCTGAATTTCGGATCACGTATCCTCACTCGTCTAGTGGTATGACTCAAATCGAGTCCCACTGCACTAAGAATGTCTTCATGGATGGACTCAGGAAAATGACTGTCCAGTATATTTTCTGCAATCTTTCTGATCAAATTATCATCTTGCTTGATCAGATTCAGAACGTCTGAATTGAAACCACCTGTCACATGATTGTTGAGTAACCAACGATCATTAAGTTCGATACTTTCTCTCTCCATACTGAGCTGCCATATTCCATCTCTCTGTAATCTCACGAAAGGATCTTTTGTGTCATAGGATTTTCTATTAGGACCAAAGTCTATTAATAAACCTTTTAGCGAATCTTTGATTTCTTCATACTCGAATCGCTCTGATCGTTCGGTTTGAAATCGACCCAATGCGTATAAAATCAACAAAGGTTTATGTGGTGCCCTTTGAGAATGCTTTTTCCATATGTTTATGTTTTCAACTGCATCAAGTAACGCTTTCCTATCCATAAAAAGCTCCTTCGAACATCATCAATTCTAATTCAGGCACGACAAATCACCTTAACACATGATTCCTGTGAGAAGGCGAAATTGTATCTGCATATTAATTTGAATCCTATTTCCAGTAAATCTATTATTCATCAGTTCCCCCAAAGTGTTCTGACTTCCATATTTACCAGTTGGGCTCATTGTAACATAATATGATGAAATAACATTATGCAAATTGAACAATTATTCTGAAAACAATCTTTTTTCCATTTTTCCCAATTCTTCCATTCCCCTCAAGTTTAACACACCACTTAAGTTTCTCTTTGTATATCTTTCCTTTGAAGTGAATATTGATACTATGGTCCTGTATAATCTGATGTACTCGTCTAACAACACCCCTTTACACCTCAACTACCTTACTCCCCACAGCCTCTCCAAACCATTCATCATGCTCTACAAAAACCACCGTGGGTTTGTAATCGATCATTGCCTTTTCAAGTTGTCCTCTAAACTGGATGTCCATGTAATTGAGCGGTTCATCCAGTATGAGCAAATGGTTCTTGGTGGAGAGTGCCCTTGCGATGTCGATCTTCTTTTGTTCGCCACTGCTGAAGGATTCTATGGGGCGTTCATACAGTTCGTCGGGCAGATCGAAGCGTTTTAGGAGTTCTTTGAACCGGTCCGTGTCGATGTCGCTTTCCCTCAAATGTTCCTTTATGTGTCCGAATTGCCAAATTGGCAATTGTTTGCTTTCTGCAAGAATCAGATCATCTGTAATGGTGCGTTCCCCTTTGAAATTCTGAATTTCTCCGGTAATGATTTTGATCAGTGTCGTTTTGCCAGAACCGTTTTTACCTTTAAGCCAAATGGCATCACCTGTGTTGATTTTCATATGGATGTCCATGAGGATCATTTTCTCGTCATACCCATAGGTGATGTTTTTCAGTGTGATGAGATTTTGGGCATCCATGTCATCCTGGTCAATGTCGAAATCCTGCACCATTTCAAAATTTTGAAGTAGCCTTCGTTTGGCTTCAATATGCTTTTCCATTCGGCGTTCGAGCATTTTGGCACTTTTCATGAGTCTGGCGGATCTTGCACCGGTTCCCCTGTTGTGCGTTTTGTATGGATTCTTGACGCCTTCAATTTTTCCGGACCAATGGCGTTTGGCATTTGAGGAGTCTTCGAGTTTTTCGGTCTCTTTCTCGAGATTGGTTTTGGTGCGCAGTTCAAATGCCTCGTAGAGGGTCTTGTTATGATGCCACGAGGTGTAATTGCCTTTTTCTATGGTGATGTTCGATTTATTTATGGCTATGATATGGTCCACGGTAGTATCGAGAAACTTACGGTCGTGTGTGATGACTATGAAGCCTTTCTTCTTTGCGAGGTATTCCGCAAGAATTCTTTTGCCCTCGATGTCGAGATGGTTGGTGGGTTCATCGAGTAATATGAAATGATTGGGACGCAAGAACAAGGCGAGGATCAGCAGTTTGGTCTGCTCGCCTCCCGATAGGGTGTCGAAGTCGCGCTTAAGTAATGAGGCATCCAGCCCCAGCATTGCAATTTCCTTATGTATGTCGGTTTCCACGGTATAGCCACCAAGCGCTTCATACTCCCCCTGAAGGCGAGAGTATTTCATCATGGATTCCTCGTCGTCACTTGATAGAAGTGTCTCCATGGCGCTCTCCATGGACCTGAATCCACCGATATTCTCACTCAGGATATCCAGAGTGTTTGTGTATGCGCAGGTGTAATCGTATGGGAAGATTTCGGTCTTTACTGATTTTGAGATACTACCGCTATCTGGCAAAAGCGAGCCGTGGATCAATTTCAGTAGCGTGGTCTTTCCTCTGCCGTTCCTGCCGATGAGTCCGAGTTTCCAATCGGTGTCAATGGTGGCGGTGACGTCTTTGAAAACGGGTTTGTAATATGTACCATAGGTGAAGCTGAGTTTTGTGAGGGTTATGGCTGACATGGGTCTCCTCCTGTGTCTATATGTGATAATGCCTGGTCTTTATATAACTATTCGACATGGGAATGGATTGTCCTTTCCAGAAATGGGAATTGTATGAATATTTCAAACTTTTAAAATGTGTTCACATTGCTTGACTCTGGTGGTTCTATCAAGTTATTCCCCCTCTGGTTATGCGAGGTCACTGAGGTGTCGTAACGTTTCTATTTGATTATTAAAACATAGTTGCTATCGCTAATAAGTTTTCCTCCGGAAAACTTATTAGCGTGATTTTCAGCTGTGCTGAAAATCAATATTGTCCGAGGGGCTCGTTTCTCGGTAAGTTTCTGGCTAAGATCAGTTTAGGGGTTGCCCTTCCGAAATTTATGGGCACTAGAAATTTTAAAAATGGACTTTTAATACTTATGGGAACTGTTTTTACGTTTGCCATCTTCCACTCTGGTGGTGATTTTACGAAGCTTGCCAGTGCATTTTATAGATTTATGGGGATCTCGTTTATCGTCGGTATCCTCATGGGCATCACATACAAGCCGAGAAGCTGGTGTGTGGTCTGTCCGATGGGGACATGCCACTCAAGTGATTAAGGAGATACAGGTGGTGAAGCCTCAGGTTTCTACTGCTTCGAGACAGGTGACTGCTAGGGATAATTGAAAATAAAGTATAGATAAGACTGAAAATCCTGAGCAAATTTGCTCAGGGTTTTCCTTTTATAAGACGAAAAAAAGCCTGCACTATGACGGGTGCAGGCTAAGAGGATAGGATTAGCGCCATTCGTTTGTTGATTGAGGCGCTTTTTGATCTATTATTATTTTAGTTCGGGTGAGCTTATTGAGAGTTGGAACATAGGTGCAGATAGCTAATATGGTTTGAGTAACCTTGTACGAGTTGAACATAGTTACTTTCGCTCCTGCATTTCTTCAAAATGCTACGTTCGCGTGATTTTCAGCTACGCTGAAAATCAATCATCATCCTCTGAATCATCGGAGTCGTCGTCTTCAACTGAATCGTCGTCTGAGTCATCATCTTCAGATTCTTCCATCTCAACTTTTATAATTTCACCAGTGTAGGCGTGGACTTCGATTTTGTATATTGTACCTTCAAGTTCGATTTCAAATTCATATTTGTCATCTTCTTGTTCCATATCTACTATTGTGCCTTTGACACGATTCAGTGCGTTTGCTTTTGCAGCTTCAAGTGTGATGCGTGTGCCTTGATCATCACTGTCGTCGTCAGAGTCGTCATCGTCGTCTGAATCATCATCGTCTTCCATTTCAACTTTAGTGACCAATCCAGTGTAAGCATGGACTTTGACTTTATATAGTGTGCCTTCCAACTGAATTTCAAATTCAAATTCATAGTCTTCTTCTTCCATTTTTACGATGGTACCATTGACACTTTTAAGTGCGCTTGCTCTTGCTGCTTCCGCTGTGATGCGTGGGCCTTGTTGACCATTAACTGAGTCGTCATCACTTTGAGACGCACTAGTACTGGTATCAACATCGTCATCTGAGTCGTCATCATCATCGTCCATTTCAACTTTGAGGATTTTGCCAGTGTAAGCATCGATTTCGATTTCATATTTTGTGCCATCAAGTGTGATTTCAAATTTGTATTCGTCATCATCTTGATCCATATCAACGATTGTTCCATTGACACGGGTTAATGCGATTACTTTTGCAGCTTCAAGTGTGATTCGAGTACCTTTGTCGTCATCAGAGTCAATATCGTCATCATCGTCATCGTCAGAGAACAATATTTGCTTGATCGCTTTTACTTCTTTCTCAGTAAAGTAATCATTCAGTGAGAAGTCTGAGCGATTGGCTACAACCACAAGTTCCTGTATGGACATGGAAGCCAAGTCTTGCTTGTTCAAAGTAGAATCCATGCTGAGCAGTGTGTTGATGAAGTGCAGTTTACCTCTTGATACGTCTAGATTGTCATCATCATCGTCGTCATCAGATTTCAAGCTGATGGATTGTGAAAGTACCACTGATTCAATAAGATCTTTTTCAAGTTCGATTTTTATGACTTTTTCTATGGTGTCGCTTTGTGCTATGCGTTTGCTTTCATCTTTGTTATAGACTGAAACCAAAATCATGTTTTGGTCCGACCTGAGGTAGTTCATCTCAACAAGTTTGTGTGTAATGGTTTCCACCGCTTCTTCAATACTCATTTTTTCAAGGGAAAGGGATTCAATGACTGCTTTTGCATCGTCGTTGACACCTTCTACTTCTACCACTTTGCCTGCACGGTTGATTCCAATTTCAAAACTTGGATTGACGTCCAGGTAAACCATGGTGTCAGGAGTTACGTACTGATATCTGTATCCGAAAAATGCGAATAGGAATATCGCCGCTATAGCGGCCACTTTGTATATCGGGAGTTTTTTGGCTGACTGCTTTGTGATGTGATCATGCATTGCCATCTTTTCCACTTTTGCGGTTTTAATCTGGTCCATCTTGTCTATTGGCGCCTCATCTACTGCGCGCTCGATTTTCTTTATGATTTGATCATTGTTCATAAGTCTTTCCTCCTTCTTCAAGAAATGTTCTCAATTTCTTGAGTCCTCTATGATACTTGGATAATACTGTTGATAAGTTTAGATTAAGTAAACCTGCGATTTCTCTATGCTTCATTCCTGATACGGAAAACAGCAAAATAATGGAACGCTCAGTTTCGCTGAGCTCTGAAAGTGCCGCTTCGAGTACCAATCTGTTTTCAGGGTGCATTTCGTATGACAAATTAATCTTGTCAAAGACTTCGGTTTCTCCAACCACCACTTCGCGGCTTCTCTTTCTGAGTTCGTCGAGAAACAGGTTTTTGGCGATTGAAAATATCCAGGCCATTGGTTTTCCCTGAGGTTGGTACAAATGTGCAGCTCCCATGACTTTGATGTAGGTCTCCTGCAGCAGGTCCACTGCCAGATTATGATCTCTCGTCAGTGAAAGTAAGTATGCATAAAGTGCTCTTTCTGTTGAGCTATAAAGTGTCTCAAGTGCATCCATGTTGCCCTGGGCAATTTGCTCAAACAGATTGTCGTTTATTTTTATATTGAGTCGTTTTTTTAAGATGGCTGATTCGTCAACCAGCGTCGCTAAAGTAAGCATGATCTGTCTCCTTTATATATAGATAACGGATGAAAGTCTCATTTTATTGCATTGAATATTATATTTACCCAAAATTTTATGGATTATGGATATCTATAATGCTAAAATATAAAAAGCTGAATGTTAATAAAACTTCATACCTATACAATTAAATAATCGGAGGATTTATGTCAACAGAAAAAATTGATATCGACCGCAATCATCAAATACTAAGAGTTATCGCAATCACCTACTCCGTCATTGGCATTATCTCATTGATCGGTGGATACGCCGTTTTTCTCGCACCGGGTTATTCTGGTGATCTCACTGCCATCTCGCTCGGCATCATCACATTTTTTGCGCTTTTGGCAACATTCAATGCATTGTATCTTAGAAAGAAAATCAATCATTTCTCGACTTTTCTTACTTTGATGACGGGTTATTTGCCACTGGGGTTCTTTAGTGTGTTGATGGTTCAATCCAATAGGCTGTCATTTTTGACCCTTGTGATGTTCTTGATTCCACTTGCGCTCAATTCCAAGCGCCGATATACGATTGGTTTTGGTGCTCTGGGTCTTGTGACGCTCGGTTATTGGACCCTCGTCAGTGGACTTCTTGAAACTACCGAGAAGGCAATGCTTTTTGTGATTGAAATCCAGATTTTTGCAGTGGTTATGGTGGTTTCAAATGGCTTTGCCGGTGTTCTGAAGCAAGCTTCAGATGCGGCAGAGGAAATTAAGGTCAAAGCTGAGGCGGAACTTGAAGCATTTTCAAAACGACAATTGACGATTGATGAAGTCAAGCAAAGCATCGGCAATATGTACTTAAGAATCGAGCAGTCGTCAGATGCTATGAATTCACTCGTTCAGGCTATGGATGAAATCAGTAAAGGCTCATACGATCAAACGACTGCAACGGAGACAATCAGTCAAAAGAGCAAACAAATATTGAATCAAATCAACACCTTCAGAGAAAATGTCACGGATGTAAGCGAACTATCAAGCCAAATAGCGACACTGAGTAGTGCGCTGAATGCGTCCAATAAGCAGATTGGCATACACGCTTCCTCCAATACTGAAACCATTGACAGGCTCAATATTCAGGTCAAAGGCAATGCCGCTCAGCTGGGCACCATCAAAGAGGTTCTCCAACTTGTAAAATCGGTTTCCAACCAGACCAACTTGCTCGCACTCAACGCTTCTATTGAAGCGGCTAGAGCTGGGGAAAGCGGCAAGGGATTTGCTGTGGTCGCACAAGAAATCCGAAAGCTCGCAGAAGATACAGACGCTTTATCGAGTAAAATTGATGTTGAAATCGAGTCTGTAACGAAATCGTTTGATCACTTGCTGACCGGTTTTGGCGGTTTGGTTGAGGCCAATGGAAGTACTGTGGAATCGCTGAATCAAATTTCAGA
Organism: Bacillota bacterium; assembly: GCA_024636005.1. Taxonomy (GTDB): domain Bacteria; phylum Bacillota; class Clostridia; order Peptostreptococcales; family Acidaminobacteraceae; genus Fusibacter_D. Next base: position 25,772 of record JAGXHV010000114.1, on the reverse strand, counting down.
GAACATCAGCAATTTGGACCAGGGTATTGACACGCTAAAAGCAAAATCAATGACGATGAATTCAGGAATCAAAGAGATTGTCACTGCAAATTCTGAACTGACTCAAAACACTGAGACCATCAGCGCTACGCTCGAGGAGAGCATGGCGATTATCGAAGAAGTCAAAGCTACGACTGATAGTATTGACAGGGATATGGATGAGATTAAAAATATTTCTAATTCTATCGATCAGACTATTGCTTTGATTTGATAGGTAGGTATAGTTTCGCTTTACGAGAAAATTGTTGATGAAAGGAGACATCATGAAGAAGCTGATCCTAATTTTTTTAGCAATCCTACTCCTTACGGGGTGTACAAGTAATAATATAACGAAAGTTCAGAAAACTTCATCTCAAGCTGAACTCACTAACTATGAGTTTTCAGACCCGATACAACTTGAAGTAAGTCCAGAAATCACAGTTTTTGTTGATCCTAGTATGGAAGCTGCAAATCTGGTTATGGAGCTGATTAAAGATGATACAGGATATACGATGTATAGGCAATCGAACTACATGGATCAGCAAGTCAGACATTTTACCGCTTACCTTGATCATCCAATATTTGATATGACACGTAAAATGTACGAGAATGGTTTTTCTTACGATGCCATTTCCGGGAATTTACATAGTGTTGACAAAAACGGAGATCTTTTGGAAGGACTCTTAATTGATGAAAATCGAGTAAAACGGGCTGGAGGAGCAGAACAGCTTAAATTGTTTGTAGAAACACTCAATGATTTTAGAGTGTACTCAGATTACGATAGCTACTTCCAAGAAAACAAAGACTTTTATATTCGGGAACTGGAGCTTGCGAAAAAACATATTACTTCAGTTGAACTCTCAGAAGAACTTTTAAACTTTTATGGATATGCCCTCGAGAACATAAGCGTCTGCATCATCCCCGATTCAATGGGTGGGTTTGGAATCAGCAACACCTATCAAGATCGTGTGGACGCCATCCCCACTTTACCTGTTTATGACAATGAATATAGCTTTATTTCATTTTTGGTTCATGAATTATCCCACCCATATATCAATCCACAAACAGATTTGTACCCTGAGCTTGTAACGAACAGCAAATATTTGTTTGAACCGATCAAACGTGATATGGAAAAACAAGCTTATACTAAGTGGGATAATTCCCTTAATGAACATATTGTAAGAGCATGTACCTATTTAGTTATGGAACAACTTTATAATGGTGAATATAATTCGAAAATATTGGATTATGAACTGGATCGAAATTTTGTGTATATTGAATCCGTCATAAGCTTTTTGGAGGACTATCGTAATGCCCGTGATCAATATTCTAATATCGACACATATTATGAAAAGTTGATGACCAGTATTTCTGAATTAGATGTGTATAATGATTAAAAAAAGTACTCTTTCGCAGGTAAGACTTGCGAAAAGAGTACTTTTTAATTTCTGAGAACATCAGCAATTTGGACCAATATATTGACACGCTAACTCTATTGATCAGAAGGTTGACTTGACTTGATTTGATAGGCTGGAATGCTTCATGGCTTATCACGGATGGAACATAGTTACTTTTGGCTTCTTTTTTATTTAGGGGGTGATGTATGATAATTTTGTGATGATAAGAATCATTTGCTGTATCACGACATAATTTTTCTATCAAAGCGTCCTATGACTGTCTATTTCTATCTAATGTACTAAAATAAAAACTATCCTATAATTATATATAACGAATGAAATCAAATTAGGAGGTTTTTTATGAGAAAGGCATTTATATCACCATCAAAGTATGTGCAGGGCGAAGATGAACTCTTAAATCTCGGTTACTTTGTCAAAACATTTGGAGAGTCGGCACTTTTGATTGCTCATGCAGAGGATGTCAAAAGGGTAAAAACCAAACTCGACGAAACAGAAAAAAGGTTTGGAATTAAATTTATAGAGAGCAATTTTGGCGGTGAGTGCTCTAGAGATGAGATCAAGCGATTAGAAGAAGTTGCCTTAAAAAATAATTGTGACTGCACCATAGGACTCGGTGGAGGAAAAGCTATTGATACGGCAAAGTGTGTTGCAAAAGGTCATGCTCTAATCATTTGCCCGACCATTGCGGCAACGGATGCGCCTACAAGCCACTCCGCAGTACTTTATACTCCTGAAGGCGCTTTTGATGATTATGCCTATTTTAGTCAAAATCCAAGTGTGGTACTGGTGGATACAACTGTCATTGCAAAAGCACCTACCCGATTTCTTGTATCTGGTATGGGAGATGCCCTATCAACATACTTCGAAGCGCGAGCAACTAGAAGATCATTTTCAAATGTCAACGCTGGACTCCCTTGCGGTTTCAGAGAAGGCCATTGTGGAGGAGCAAAAGGAACAAACACTGCGTTTGCACTTGCAAAACTCTGTTACGAAACACTCCTCTCAGACGGTCTAAAAGCGAAACATTCTTGTGATGTTGACCAAGTGACCCCAGCGCTTGAAAATATAATTGAAGCGAATTCACTCCTTTCAGGTCTTGGATTTGAAAGTGGCGGACTTGCCGCAGCTCATGCCATCCACGATGGATTGACCATACTGGAAGGAACACACAAGTATTTCCATGGTGAGAAAGTGGCTTTTGGAACATTGGTCCAATTGGTACTGGAAAATGCACCAACGGAAGAAATTGAAGAGGTTTTAGCTTTCTGCTTGAGCGTAGGACTTCCAGTTTGTCTTAAAGACATAGGTGTTGATTCGCTTTCTGACGAAGAGCTTAATGCGGTGGCTGCAAAAGCGTGTATTCCTGAAGAATCCATTCATTCTATGCCTTTCCCAGTAACAAGCTCTACTGTGGCAGCTGCCATCAAAACAGCCGATATCATCGGAAAAGCTTACAAAATGAAATTCGAAAGGAATTCACATGAATAAAATAATCAACACCCCCAACCATCTGGTCTATGAAATGTGCAAAGGGATCGAACTCGCTCATCCCGAGCTTCAATTCATTGAAAAATTCAAAATCATAAAGAAAAGAAACATCAATAAAGAGAAGGTTACTCTGATCAGTGGCGGTGGAAGCGGACATGAGCCCGCACATGCCGGATATGTTGGAGAAGGCATGTTGGATGCGGCTGTCTGCGGTGATGTTTTTGCATCACCTTCACAAATACAGGTCTATCAAGCGATCCGAGAGACAGCCAGCAATAAGGGTACTCTGCTCATCATCAAAAACTACAGCGGTGACATGATGAACTTTAAAAACGCTGCTCATCTTGCCAAGGAAGATGGAATCGCCGTTGATTATGTAAAAGTCGATGACGATATCGCCGTAAAGGATTCTCTATATACTGTTGGCCGAAGAGGAGTAGCTGGTACGCTCTTTGTTCACAAGATTGCTGGTGCACTTGCTGAAGCTGGAAAGAGTTTGCAGGAAGTTAAAGCTGTGGCTGAAAAAGCGGCTCGAAACGTCAAGAGTATTGGTTTTGCTTTTAGCTCCTGTACTGTTCCCGCAAAAGGGTCTCCTACTTTCGACATCGCAGATGATGAAATGGAATATGGTGTTGGAATTCATGGCGAGCCCGGTATTAAACGTGAAAAAATCATCTCAGCCAACGAACTTGCCTCTAGAATGGTCGCTTCGCTCTTAAGCTCTTTGGATATGACACAGGGAGAAGTGGCCCTCATGATCAATGGCTTCGGAAGCACTCCACTCCAGGAACTCTATGTTCTAAATCACGCTGTATATAAGGAGCTTTTGGGCGCAGGGATTACAGTCCATAGAATATTTGTTGGAAACTATATGACAAGCATCGACATGATTGGGGCTTCTGTATCACTTTTGAAGCTTGACGATGAACTGAAGTCGCTTCTCAACACGCCATGCAAATCACCTAGTCTCAATATTTATGGTCCAGAATCACAGGTAGAATATGTCCCCTTGTCAATTGAAAATGTTAGTTCAAAGCCCAACGACATTTCGTACGAGATTCAAACGGATGAAGTCCATGCAATCATTGACAACGAACGACTATCACTTAACAATTTACATTATTTGCTTGACGCAATGTCTGAATGCATCATAAGAAATGAAGTGCCTTTTTGCGAGCTTGACGCCATTGCTGGGGATGGAGATTTCGGGATGAGTATTGCCAAGGGATTCAAGAGATTGAAATCTGAGTGGCCTGAGATCATCACTACTTCCAGTTCAATAGGCGAATTTTTGGAAAGCTGTTCACTGATTATTATGGAGCATTGCGGTGGAGCTTCAGGACCGATTTGGGGATCCGCATTCAGAGGTGCAAGTAAGTTCGCGGGAAATGCTTCTGATATGTCTTTAATGCAATTTGCTGATATGATTCAGTCTTCCATTATAGCGATCCAAAAGACAGGCGAAAGAACCTTTGGTCGCGGTGCAGTCGTCGGTGACAAAACGCTAATTGACGCACTGGTTCCTTTTGCGGACTCCTTAAAAGCAAGCGCTATTGATCAACTCACTTTCAAAGAAGCTTTTAAGTTGGCTTCAGCGAGTGCTGTTGAAGGGGCGAATAGTACAAAACTCATAGCTGCTAAAATGGGAAGAGCTGGAACCGTTGGTGATAGAAGCATTGGTCATCCAGATGCAGGTGCGCAGGCTTTAGGCATCATCTTTACTGAATTAGCGAATCTGATCCAATAAAAAAAACCTTCTGCCTAAGAGTTCATTAAATGAATCTTTTGCAGAAGGTTTTTTTATCCTATAGTTCTTCTATAATTTTGAGGTGTGATTCCTGTTGCTTTTTTAAATAGCTTTATAAAATAACTTGCATCTTCATACCCACAGGACAACGCCACATACTTTACTGTTATGTCTGGATTCAGTAGCAGCTGCTTCGCGTGATTTAAACGAAGGGATTCAACATATTTCATTATACTAATGCCGTATGTCTTCGAAAATAGTCTGCTAAAATAGCTGTCTGATACATTACAAATTTGTGCCAAATGCTTTAAAGTTTGTTTCTCGGAAAAGTGTTCCTCTAAATATTTCATAGCAGGCAACAATAGTTCTGAACTGTTTCTTTGCCTTGTATCCACTACCGGTTCTGACGCAATAGTCAATTCATTCAGTAATCTTTCTCCGGGATTTTGAACCATATACTGGCATATGGTTTGGAGTATTTTCGAGGATGCTTCAATTTTCGAATAGGAAATCGTTGGTAATTTCTCATATAAAGTTTTAAGAATCGGTTTTTCATCAAAAAGCTTCTTCAAATCACTCAATCTGTAGATTGCTTCAATTGCCGGTGATGGTTCATTTTGATCCAGTTTGATTTGTCCTGCCATAATGGCACCAAGATACATATCATTTATGATAATAGGGACTGCGATGTCAACAATATTCGCATGACACATGTAAATAAAGGGTTTCTTTGATCTGGCAGCTTCAAGGCCACCGTGTGAATCACATTTCTCGCAAAGTTCTGCATATTCAGGTAAAATTCTGATGTGACTGCAAAATTCACTGCACTCACTGTGCGAATTAAGTGGTCTCCCTTTGTAGTCCACAGTAATGATTGCAAGGTCAGTCGATTTAGCTAAATTATCCTGAATGTGCTGAAATTCAGCAGTTTTAACTGTATCATAAAGATTAATCCATGTTTCATTCAATAAACTCTCCCCCTTATGTATGTCAACGGATTCATTTATACTTGGATTATAACATATCCATTGGAATTCTGATATTTTTTAGTTATCTAATCCCAATCGTGGTAAAACAACAATCAAATGCTTAACTACAGTAAATATTTAGTTATTTTTGTTTCTCAGTTCAACTGCTTTTTTCCAATAGAAGAATCCTTCCGGGGTAATTTTTTTAATGGTAGTAAAATATTTTGCAAACCCATCTATTTCAATTTTATCTTTACTTAAATCAATTGAGACGTCAAACTTTTCGATGGCAAGACCTTCCCTTGTCAAAAGTACAGCGCAATAAGCTGCTTTCGATGCACATAGTAGTGCTTCTTCAATAATAAAATTTTTAGAAAAAATATGACTTTTCACCCGCTTAACGCCAATTTCTAATTGCTTAAATTCTTCTTCCATGTGTGCACCTCTCATCGCAATGACAAAAGAGGTCTCGTAGATATCTTTCAGTACATCTTGGATTGTAACATCTATCAAACCACGATAATTCAACTCATTTTGTGCTATTCGATTAAAAGTTTCTCTAACATGACCTAAATTTGAAATTCGATCAAATAAATTGCTAACATCAAATAATTGCTTTATAATTTCAAGTTCTTTATCTGTTCCGTATGGAATCCCTGTCGTTTTGGGTGCAAATGCCGTTAGTTTATCGCCTAAGATACAGTTAATCGATGGCATCACAACGTTCACAGCTTCACCACTTGATATTAAAAATGCACTTTCAATTGGCTGAGTCACTAACACTTCGTATGGATTTTCTTCAAAAAGAATATCTAAAAGAATATATTTTTCAGTATTGTCTAGAATGGATGTAAAGTAAAATTTGTAATGGGCCTTAGGTATGCCCTTTGTATTCTTTCGTTCGTTTTTTTCGTATCTTTTAAATATAAAATTATCTTTTGTGATTGCATCCATCAATGCATCCAAACCTTTATCATTTTGAAGAATTATGTCTATATCAATAGAAAACCTATGTACTTCATCTAATAGAAGGACCAGTGAAGTTCCACCTTTGAATATCAGATCAATCCCACTAAAAACGAGTTTTTCCAATAGATATAACGCATTGATCATTTTTTCAATCAATTCACTATTGCCTTTTGACTTGCCTTTTTTGAAATGATTGCTCCTATCTTCAATCCATTCTCGTGTAAATGTTTTTTTATCAATCATGACCTCTCCTTATGCGTCGTGGCGTATGCCTATCTCATCTTGAATATACTTTTCAATTTTGTCTTTTATACCTCGATTACGTGCATACCTATAAAGTGTTGTAAGATTAATTTCATAGTTATTAAAGACTTGTTTAAAGATAGTCTTCATTTCATGCCCTTGATAGGCTGTTAATAATATTTTGTCAAAAAAGAGATCCACAAGTATTTTCTCCAATTTTGATACTTTGAATTTTCCTATTTCTTGTACTGGTGCTTCTTTTACCATCGACCTGATGATAATTGCGTTTTCACCCAAAATATAATTTTCTACATCTTTCTCCGTTGGATTCATGAAGACATTATATTTCTTTTCTTTCAGTACGTTATAGACTGAATTCACCACGTCTTTATCTACTTCAAATATAGTAAATGCGTTGTAAATTTGATGATTCATAAAGTTATCTAACCACGATGTTTGCCAAACACTCATTTCTATATATGGAAATCTATTGTTAATTATGTTATATTGCATTTTTGTACTTCGTGTTAGCTCAGGGTGATATTTCTTTCTATGGTCTAAAACATACACCCCTCTTTTGACGCTGCTTAATAAACCCTCTTTTTTAAGTGCATAAATGCGCCATCTAAATGTATTTTCATTTAGATCAGCCTCATGCGTTCTGTAAAATTCAAAGAGTTTTTTTGATGTAAAAGTATTTCCATATCCAAAATGCTTTATTATATCATCCGTCTTCATTTTCGTGTCGCTCATAACTCATCTCCTAATTTCAAACAAACCGGAATTTATATTAAATTATCCGGTTTGTTTGGTACACTAAATTATAACACAACCGTTTATTCACAACAAGTATATCTATACTATTAAAAAAGTAAAAATATATATTTGAATTTCAAACAAACCGGAATTTATTCACATTTTTCCGGTTTGTTTGAATCGACGCCAGTAAGCTTGAGTTCTATAGACATTATGCTGGCCCTTACATAGACGCTAGTAAGTTTTTGCTTCGCAAAATCTTACCTACGCGCTGCATTATTTATCACTACTGCTATGCGGTAGTGATAAACAGTGCAGTTACAGTACAATCAAAATCAACATACTCCCCTATAAGGTCCATGCTCACATACCTGAGATCCACTAAAGTGACTGTACTGTATTCCTCAAGCAAAAGGGGTGCAATACTGCTGGCGAAGGAATCTCTGAAAATCACAAGGGATTTACCCGAGGTGTTCGCTGGGTTCTGGATTTCAACGATTGGAGTTGGTCCTGAGAGGAACAAGTCGTATCCGTCGATACCGCCAAAGGCATCAATGTCGTAGACGTCTTTTGCTGTGATTTCACCATTTTCAGTGTAATGCAGTGCGATAGCACCTTTAACCCAATCGTTTGTTAAATAGGTGATGCTGTCCGCACCGACGAGGCCACTGAGTCCCCCATGGTACGCGCCGTAAAATGGCGAGAGGGTTTCATGCGTGTAGCGTGATGCGTCAAATGAGGTCTCAAACCCCATGGCTGATTCCAGCGCCTGCATCACACCGCCAAGATGGTCCTGTTTCCAGTGCAGGTCGCTCCTGTAATAGTCATCGAGTGTCAGAGCGCCAAAGAGATCAATGTAGGTCGAATGGATAATGCCAGCGTTCAAGGTGTCGATCATGGCGTCGTAATCATTGAAGAGATACTTGTTGTCATTGCGGATGAAGTAATTTTTGTCGGGTATGATGGCGTGGTAAACCTTCAGACCGGTGAGGTAACGGTCGTATACCTTCTCGATTTGTGCAGCGGCGTTTTTATACTCCTGAAGCTTTTTATCGTAATCCATTTTGAAGGCATGTCCACCAGTGATGAAATATGAGTTGTTGTCATATTTCTGGAACACACCATACTCGATCAGGGCTTTTAGATTTCTAAGGGGGTTACGGTACACCATCTGATCCATGGCGTATTTTTCGAAGTCTTCAAAGAAGTCGCCACTGATTAATGTTTCGGTGGTGAGTTCTGGAAATGTCTTTAATTTACGGCGCTCCGTCATGGAAATCGCTATGTCGGAGGTGATGAAATTGAGCAGCATGACCAGAATCAGTGTCGATGCAAATGCCAGGGTGGTCCATTTTTTATTCATTATAATTGCCTTTCAGAATCTAAAATATAAGAACGGGTTGAAGGAGGAATCGATTAGGAATCCTGTGACGGCGGCCAGTATCAGCACGATGGCTACGGGCTCAAAGCGCGAGAGCTTATCGATTGCTGAATGACGGAGTTTGAAATTCACGATGGGTGTCGAGAACACAATCGCTATGATCAGCAAAACTTTGTTGCTCATCAGATGGTAGATCGACTCATCTGAAACCAGAGGGATCTCGAGGAGTCCCAGCATGCCTTGGATCACGTCCGCTGCCTCAGTGAAACTTGAGCTGTTGAACAGCACAAACCCAAAGAGGACCACAATAAGTGTGTAAAGGTGCCCAATCCAACCGGGTACCTTTTTCAGCATTTGGAGCAAAAAGAGTTTCTCGAGGATGAGTATGATGCCAAACATCGCGCCCCATAGGATGAAGTTCCACGCCGCCCCGTGCCATATGCCCGTGGCGAGCCAGACGATGCCGATGTTGCGATACCATTTCAATTTGCTGGTTCTGTTGCCGCCGAGCGGGATGTATAGGTAATCTCTGAACCAACGGCCAAGGGACATGTGCCACCTTTGCCAAAACTCGGTGATACTTCTTGCGATGTATGGGTAGTTGAAGTTCTCAAGGAAGTGAAAACCGAACATCCGTCCTAGCCCGATGCCCATGTCGCTGTACGCTGAGAAGTCGAAATAGATTTGCAGCATGAAGCCCACTGCACCGAGCCAGTAGAAAAGTACCGATGGCTGCTCTGCAAATTTTGCAAGCCCCCAGAGCGCTCCAAGTGGATTGGCGATGATCACTTTCTTAAGGAGTCCTATAACGAATCGTCTGACGCCGTATGCGAAATTTTCAGTGGAATGCACGCGGTTTGACAGTTCTTCTTCTATGGTCTTGTAGCGGACTATTGGCCCTGCAATGAGCTGCGGAAACAGTGAGACGTACAGTGCAAGGTTGGCGATGTTTTTTTGTGCTTTCGCTTCTCCCCTGAACACATCGATGACGTAGCTCATGATCTGGAAGGTGTAAAAACTGATGCCGATGGGCAGTGCGATTTTCACCCATCTGATGTCGAGACTCAGTGCCGCGGTCATATTTTCCGCGAAAAAATTGAAGTATTTGAATATGGCGAGCATGAGGATGTCAAAGGCGATGGCTGAAGCCAGGATCTGTTTTGCCCTGAGACTTCCTCGGTGCTTTTCTATGCCGAGACCCGCGATGTAATTCAAGGCCACGCTGCCGAGCAGCAATATTATGTACACTGGTTCTCCTACAAAATAGAAGACCAGACTTGCCATTAAAAGCGTGACATTTTTAAGCCTGTCAGGCGTTAAAAAATACCCCACGAGCACGAGAGGTAAAAAATAATAGATGAACGTTATGCTAGAAAAAACCATATTCTTTTCCTCCTGTCCTCAGTGGGGTGAGGGTTGCTACTCTGCGAGTGACGTGAATGCGTCGTGTAGTGCAGCTGAGTCGTTGATCATGATGAGGATTACCAAATTGCCAATGTTGTCCACGATGATGTCATCTTCTTCGACGCCGACGCAAATCCATTTTCTCGGATCTACTTTGGTCTTGATGGTTTCTTTGATGGCTTCGATGTCGGCACCGTCTTCCACTCTGAGCAGTACCACAGAATGTGCTATAGAGCTCATCATTGGCTCTGATGCCAGTGCTTCGATGTAATCCACATCGTTCGTTCCAATGTAGTACGATTCATTTTCTTCTGTGAGTTCAGTGTTTGCGAGATTTGGAAGCTCCATTCCAGAATTTTCATAAAGGGTTTCCATGATGACACTGAGGTCTTCTTTCAATAATGGGTTTTCTTGAGCCGTCTCTGCTCCAGCCCCACTACAGCCTACTCCTAAAACCAACATGACGCTAAATACCGTAAGTAAAATCATTTTTTTCATTTTGTCTCTCTCCTATTGTGTTTTGTTTTTGTTTTCCTAGGTTAAGACGGATGTGGGTTCAGGTTGGTTCCAGATTAATTGTTAAGTGTTTGTAATGGGCAAAAAAAAAAGACCCTTTCGCAAGGGGGTGGGACTGCGAAATGAGTCTTTTTGGATTTATATGAGTTCTATGTAGATTCTGTGAGCCATTGCATAGACGCTAATGAGCTTTTGCGTAGCAAAAGCTCAACTACGCGCTGTTTTTCTGATCGAAAAACAGTCCACCTTTATTTATAACAGCCTTGATTTTCTCAGGTGCATAAAGCATCCATTCCTCATGTAAGACAAAATTCTTAGAAAGAGTATCTTTTTCTGAATACAAATATTTTTTTGACTTAGGAATTTTATCCATACAAAAATCAAAGAACGATTTTGGTAAACTGAGTTGTTCTGAGAATTCCGTCAGAATATAACCGGTTTTTTGATACAGACTTGCCAATCCATATTCATTGAGATAAGTCATGAGTTTGTCACTTCGTAGCGAAGGCACCAACATCAGACACCTAAGCAACTCCTCTAATCCGCCAATTTTTTCAAACTCATAAATGCTATCGATGACTGTCTTTTCAACATCTGTAACTCTTACACCTGTATTGGTTGTAATTACTCCGGAATTAACTCGTGGAGACACTCGTTTATATTCTATTCCATCATAGGTGAAATCTGAAAACCTACTGTTGGTGGTCACAAAGACCACATAAAAAACTTGATTGGCATAACCATAATACTCAAAGGCACTGTGATATGAAACATACGCATCATCAGCAATATGAGTTGCAATCATAAACCTGTTCGCAATTGGTTGCTTCGTTTCAAAACTGATTGCGGAATATAAGTCTCTTCGAATTCGTTCAATATAACCCGCTTTAAGATAATTATGAAGTAACGAATGTGCTGCTTGAGCATTTCCTGTTAATTTAACAACGTCTTGGCGGGAGAAGCATCCCAATTCCAATAATCTTTCAATATATTTCATAATCTCACCTCCCTATTCCTATTTTCTCATAAAACATTCTATTTTTCAAATGTTTTATGCAATAACAGGAATTTTAATTCTCAATTATGCACATAACATTCTTTAAATGCAATGTTAAGTGTAAAAAGAAGACTCATTTCGAAGGGGTGAACTTCGATAATGAGTCTGTTTGGGTTTATTTGATTGAAGATTCAGCAGTACCATAAACTTAAGAAAATTTGAGTTCTATATACTTTCTGTAAACCAATACATAGAAGCTAGTTATTACAACGAATTGATGACTTCAATATCCAGTCCTGTAGTCGATTGAATTACTGATGGATCAACTTCACTTAGTTTCATATTTTTGGCTATTTCTAATCTAGCGCTTCTCTTTCCTATTTCAAAATTGATTTCGAAAAACCTTTCTTTGAGATACTCTAGCTCTTCCTCTGAATAATATTCAAAATATTTTTCATATCCTCGTTCCTTGATTTCATCATGAATTTGAACTAAGTCTAGAACAAAGATTTCCTTGCTTAAAGCCTCCATTTCTTTTGTTGGATCTTTTTGAAGTTCTTCTAAATCTCTTATAACATTTTGAAGATCAGTTGGTAAATCTGTTCTCTCAGATAGTTTCATATGATTATCCTCTTTTCCAAAATGATATGAGTTTCTGTGATCATGTATTGAGTAGTTACATTGATGCAAGGTAACTTTGAGTTCTATAGACTCTCTGTTAGCCATTACATAGACGCTAGTAAGTTTTTGCTTCGCAAAATCTTACTAGCGTTGAAAGGTTGAGTTCTAGTTAAATTATGTTGATTGTAGCATAGACGCTAATGAGCTTTTGCTTCGCAAAAGCTCAACTACGCGAGGTATTACACCGACTTCGTCGGTGTAATACCTTTATAATAAAAAATCGCCAACTGTGTCCGGTCCCTAAGTTCCAGTTTATCAAGTATGGTGCTGATGTAATTTCGGACGGTGCCTTCGCTGAGATACATGATCTCCGAAATTTCTTTGTTGGAAAGTCCCTCCGCCACATGACTGATGGTCTCGAGTTCACGCTCGGTCAGTCCGTAACTTTCAAGTCCAATTTTACCATCCTCCTTGAGGAGCGCGGGCAGTTTGCCAATGATTTCCTCCCCATAAACGTTTTGCCCAAGTAAGGCGGTCTTCAGCGAAGGGATGATGGAGTCGAACCGTTGCTTGAGTATGTAGCCTTTTGAACCCAGGCGTAACGCTTTGATGATGTACTCATCATCTGAAAAAGTGGTGAGAAACAGTATTTTGGCATCCGGATCAAATGCGATGATATATTCCGCCGCTTCGATTCCGGTCATGCCATCCATTCGGATATCCATTAAAATAATGTCGGGTCTGTGTGATTTATAAAGATCTATGGCATCAAGGCCACTATTTCCAATGGCGACAACATGTATGTCCAGGTCGGCTTCAAGAATGGTTTTCAGCGACGAACTGACCAGTGCGTCGTCATCAATTACAAGTACTCTCATAGTGTATGCTCCTTTGGTATGGTGATAAAGAGTTCAAATCCTTTGGTGGTTCGGATGAGAAAGTATCCTTTTAGGGCTTCTATCCTATGTGCGATGTTCTTCAATCCAATGCCATCGTCTGGATTGTAGCTGACTGTGGAACCGTTGTCCGATACAATCAATTGGTAAAACCCGGGGTGTTCGACGAGTGATATATCCACATGGCTTGCGTTTGAATGCTTTGCTACGTTTGATAGTGCTTCTTTTATAATGGCGAGGATTGCATACTTCACACGTGGTTCCGGTGCGGTTTCCATGTGAAGGTTGATACTTGACTTACAAAATGTAAATCCTTCAGTAAGTTTATTAATCTGCACATCGAGTTCGATGGATTCATCGTACAGATTGTGAACACTGCTTCTGATATTGTCCATGGCAAGGTTAAGCGTGTCTTTGATTGTGGTGAGCCCTTTATTAGACGGGTCTGTGACCATGAGAGCGCCGACTTGGATCAGGGCACTGGACAGTTGGTGCCCGACATTGTCGTGGATTTCCCTTGCGATTCGGTTGCGTTCATCCAGTGTGGCCGAATGAATCTCACTGTCCTGCTTCTCAATAAGCGCTTGGTTTTGCTTTTTCAGATCGTGTGACAGTTCTCTGGTCTCATCGGACAATTTTAGGAATCGTTCTCTTAAAGCCGCCTGATCAAGTGTCCGAATCTTAAGCAGTATGGCAACGATTACAAACACACTGGTGACGATACCTTGACTCACCGGGAGCAGGTAGAGACATAGGATGGGATAGACGGCGATGATGATCCACGAGTAAGTATGCCGCGCATAAGCGCCATATAGGATCACGGGCAAGAAATACGTGAGGTTGGGCCAGTAAGCACACAGCCCTGTAAATACAACCATTATGGCAATCTGAATATTTCTGCTTTCATCTATGTATGTGATCAATCCTATTGCAATGATGGCCACGATGAATGGTACGACATCCACTGGCCCTGGAATGAGCATGGCGTGTAGCATACTCGCCCCAATAAACAATATGATTTTATCTAAGGCATCTATGTGTCTCATACGCATCTCCTTAAGTGGATACCGATTGGGGACAGGTGCAAACCGGTACCTGAGGTACCAGTTTGCACCTGTCCCCAATCGATGTATTACATTCAGTTTATCATTACTGATGGCATTCCACAATCTGAAAAAAGGTGACATTTGTCATGACAAGTGTTGATTCATGACACTTAGAACTTTATTGGATCTGGTATAGAATGTAATCATAAAAGGAAAACCTAGAATTTTGAGGAGGAAATATTATGGTAGTTAAAGTCAACAATCTGGTAAAACGTTACGGAGATCTTTTGGCACTGGATCATCTCAGTCTGGAAGTCAGATCCGGAGAAATATTTGGACTGCTCGGACCCAACGGCTCTGGTAAGACCACAGCCATCAATTGCATTTTGTCACTGCTGAAGTATGACAAAGGAGACATCACTGTATTTGACAAACCGATGAGCCCGGATGCTTACGACATTAAAAAGGACATCGGTGTGGTGATGCAGGAGGTTGCCGTATTCAACGAACTCACTGTCTATGAGAACATCGACTATTTCTGTGGCCTTTATGTTTCCGACAAAGCGAAACGAAAAGCCCTTGTGGATGAAGCCATCGACTTCGTGGGACTGAATGATTTCAGAAAGTTCCGTCCTAAAAAACTCAGTGGTGGTTTACTCAGACGTCTCAACATCGCCTGCGGTATTGCTCACAAACCAAAACTGATCATACTCGACGAACCTACTGTTGCTGTCGATCCGCAAAGCCGCAACAAAATTCTCGAAGGGATTGTGGATCTCAATAAGCTTGGCGCGACAGTGATCTATACCTCACATTATATGGAGGAAGTCGAGCAGATCTGTTCGAGAATCATGATCATCGATAAGGGCAAAGTGATTGCTTCTGGAACAAAAGATGAACTGAAAAGCATGATCACTCTTGGTGAGAAGATCACACTGGATGTGTTCAACATCGAAGAGGCTCAAATCGAAGGCTTTAGACAACTCAGAAATGTCACCAGCGTGGACTATTCAGAAGGGATTCTGGTGATTCGGTCACTCAAAGGTAAAAACAATCTGGAGCGCGTTTTAGAGTACGTCAAATCCGAAGGCATAAGCTTTGGAAAAATCTACTCCGAGATGCCGACACTCAACGATGTTTTCCTGGAAATCACGGGCAAAGAGCTCAGAGATTAGGAGGCTATAAAATGTTTAAACATATTTTTATTTATAGATTAAAAGTCCTGATGAAGGACAAAACCATGCTCTTTTGGACACTGATCTTTCCAATTGCCTTGGCAGCTTTCTTCAAGCTCTCTTTTGGTGGACTGGTGGAACAAGGGACGTTCAGAGCTATCGATGTGGTGGTTGTGGAAGAAACCCGTCAAGAAGGATTTATGGGCGTCATGGAGTCACTTTCCTCAGGAGACGACCAACTTTTCAATATGACTATCGAGGATATGGATACCGCAAAGGGCATGCTTGAGGAAGAAATGGTAACTGCAATCATCACTGTGAATGAAACCATCGGGATGACGGTAAACCAGTCAGGATTCGGTCAAAGTATTGTCAAATCCGTTTTGGATCAGTACAACAACACGGCAAATGCGGTGGAGAATATTCTATCGACCAATCCAGCAGCTTTTGAAAGCATCGCAGAGGATCTTCGCTCGAGAGTGACTTATACGGTTGAACAGCCAATCACGGATGCAAAGATGGACATCACACTCAATTACTTCTATGCGCTAATCGCCATGGCATCTCTTTATGGCAGTTTCTTCGGAATGGAGGAAGTCAATAACATACAGGCAAATCTCAGTGTTCATGCCGCACGTGTTAATATGGCTCCGGTTCATAAGCTCAAAATCTTCCTTTCCAGCACTTCAGCTTCATTAGTGATCCAATATAGTGAAATGCTCGTATTTCTGGCTTATCTAAGATTCATATTGAATGTGGATTTCGGAAGTCAAATCGGACTGATTCTTTTGACCACTTTTGTGGGATCACTCGTTGGGATTTCACTCGGCGCATTTGTTTCCGCACTCTTTAAGAGCGGTGAGGATGTTAAAACAGGTATATTAATTGGTACGACTATGACAGGGGCGTTTTTGTCCGGTTTGATGTTCGGAGATATAAAATACCTTGTTCAGACCAAAATGCCGATTCTTGCCTTAGTGAACCCTGTAAATGTTTTATCCGATGCTTTTTATGCACTTTATTTTTACGACGATTACATCCGGTACACCCAGAACATCGCTATTCTTTTGAGTTTCTCATTTGTTTTCTGTACCGCGACGTATCTGATCATAAGGAGGCGAAAATATGCCAGTATTTAAACTTTGCCTAAAGATATTCAAGAAAAATATACCCGTGATGTCCATCTATTTCGGCGTTTTCATTTTGGTTTCGTTCATCATGATGTCCAATGCATCAGGCGCTCAATTGGGTTACAGCGATGTCAAAACGGATATCGCAATCCTCGCTGAAGAAGAGTCGGTTTTGATTGACGGGCTGAAGACATCACTTTCTGATGTCGCCAATTTCATCGAAATCGGTGATGAGCGCAGCGAAATTCAAGACGCCCTATATTTCAGAAGGGTGGGTTACATCCTTAGAATTCCAAGTGGATTCACAGCGGAGTTTTTGGCTGGTGACACCCCTACTCTTGCAAAAACGGTGGTGCCTGGATCTAACTCCAATATATATATAGACATGAACATTGAACAATACCTAAACACCGCACGGCTTTATGCAAATGCAATGCCTGATATGGATTTAGGTGAACTGACAGATGAGGTACTCAATGATCTTGCCCAGGACACAAATGTCAGCATGCTATCTGGTGAACGTATTTATGGCGAACAAGGTATGATGCAGTATTATTTCAATTATCTCGCTTATACTTTCATGTTCGTATTGATCCTCGGAATCTCTACAATTATGCTTGTTTTCAACAACCTGATCATCAAACGTAGAAATGCCTGTTCACCGATCAGTGCCTCCAAAATCAACTTTCAGTTCTACCTCGCCAATATGTTCTTCACCTTAGTGAGCTGGTTGATTCTCGTTTCTCTAAGTTTGGTTTTTGGTCGTAAAGAACTTTCAAATCCCAACACTTTGTATTTTGTTTTAAATTCATTGATTTTTGCGATCACTGCATCTGGAATCAGTTTTTTCATCGGAAATTTGGTCAAAGGTCGCGAGGCAATCAATGCGGTGGCCAACGTATTCACTCTTGGTACCTGCTTCATTAGTGGTGTCTTCGTACCTCAAGTGCTCCTCGGTGAAGGTGTCCTTAGAATCGCTAGCTTCTTCCCAACCTACTGGTACGTTAAAGCCAATGCTCAAATCGCCGGTATTTCGAATTTGTCTTGGTCAAACCTCAATGGCGTCGGCAATACGTTCCTCGTACAAATCGGCTTTGCCGCAGCATTTTTCATTCTCGCTATGGTGGTTGGTAAGCGCAAGCAGATGGCGGTGGAAGAAGAGTAATTTGGGGACAGGTGCAAATTGGTAATTTTTTGCGGAGCAAAAAAAAAGTGCCGAAGCAAATTGCGTCGACACTTTTTTGTTTGATATAATTTACGGAAAGGCGTAGCCATCCCATTCTCGTAAAAAAACTCGTACTTGGTCAATCGGCATTGCCATCCCAGATACAAATTGACGAAATAAGTTCTCATTGCCGCCCAAGTTTATACCCACAATCTCAAGGTCTTCATTGATCAGTGCACTACCGCTGCTTCCACCGGATGTAAGGGCGGTATGGTTGATCACTGAATATGTGAATTTTCCTGATTGGTCCTCATAGTTCCAATTTTTTCTACTTCTGATTTTACCGGCGGTGACAGAATTCCTTTCGCCATAGGGATTGCTCATTGTTGCCACCTGATCCCCATATTCAGGAGCTTTTTTAGCTAGTGGAAGAACAGCATAATCTTCATCGCTGACAAAACTGATTACGGCCAAATCGTATTTTTCTCTGGCATACTCAATCATACACACAGGGAATTGTTTATAATGGTCCGTTACCCCACTCCCAAAGTTGTCTATATCAAAATCCATGTCATCAAATCCCATTGCAATGATTTCAGTTCGATCCACACCTTCACGTTCCGCAATCACATGATTGGCCGTCAGTGCAAAGTACTTGTTGCCTTCTCTATGGAATATCACGCCACTGGCTCCGGCCGACACCCCAGTCGATGTCGAGTTATATCCTGATTCATAGGTAAACTGAATAATCTTGATATTCGCAGAAAGTGCTTTATGCTCAACATTGGATATGAAGTCTTGATTCATCGTTTGATTATATCTGAGTTTTATTGTAGGTAGTAAAATGATTATGATTATTGTCGCTATAAGAAACACAATGGAGCTTTTCTTGATTCTAGTTTTCATCTGTCTTACCTGCCTTCCAAAGCTCGGGTTCCTTACGCAATGAGAATTGCTCTTCAAGTTCTATTTTATGTGCGACGAATTGTGGATCAATAAATATTCTGGCTCCAACAGGGCACTCTTTCACACATGTGCAGCATTTGATGCAGATGCCCTCCACTGGACACAGTGTTTCGCAGTGTCCGCACTGGATACAGTTCACTGCTTTTGTGGGTTTGATGTCCTTGAAATTCACTGGTTCGCCGTTTTCATCCTTTGGCCTATAATAAGATCTGTAGGGTCTGTTGCCAGATGGAATCACAGGTGTTTTTAAGGTCGTGTTTTTAATGCCTTCTGCAAATGCTTTAGCAATTGCTATATCCTCTTGATCGGGTCTACCCTTCGCAAGAATCTCTGAAAACGAATGTTGTCCAATGAATGCACCAGCGGCGATTACTGTGATGTCACATGAGGTGAGGATATCAGTCAGCTCTAGAAGCGCATCATCGTAATGTCGATTGCCATATACGACTATGGCGACGCCTCTGGCTCCACCACCTCTGATTTTACTCAAGTATGTTTTAAGCACATTTGGAACTCGCCCTGCATAGACCGGTACACCGAAAATTACAAGATCATCTGGCGTGAACTCTGGTTCGACGGTCCGGTTTTCTGGCCTGGTGATGTTATGAAATTCCGTATTGATGTCAATGGTTCTTGCAATGGTTTCGACAATGGTTTTTGTTGTGCCTGTTGGGCTGAAGTAGTATGCCTTTGTCATTTATGGGCTCCTTAAGTGAGTGCTGATTGGGGACAGGTACAAATCGGTAATTTTTTGCAGAGTAAAAAATCGCGTAGTTAAGTTTCCTTCGGAAACTTATTAGCGTCTTTGTATCTCTGAAATTTTCAGTATATTGGTACCAACTTGCACCTGTCCCCATCTACTTTATACTATTCGACATTGTACCCATTTTTCCTTTTTTCCCTGCACTTCCTGCTTTCCCCGCCCTCCCTGTTTCTCTCCTGCTTCTCCCTGCTCCCCTACATTTCAGATACCAAAAAGCACCTGTCCCCAATTGGATTTTATTGCTTTCCCTTTGCATTTCCGGGTATCTAGCAATTAATAACATATACAGGAGGCGGTCTAATGAAAATAATTGTGGCAATAACATTTATATTAATGATTGTGATGAATGCACTTGCGAATATCTTACCGATTAACGGGATCGGTACCGGTCAAGTCTCAGATGCCTATGGCAATTTGTTTGCACCAGCGGGGATCACATTTGCAATATGGGGTGTGATTTATCTACTTTTGGGAGCTTTTACGGTTTATCAGTTTAAGAAAGACAGTAAAGAAGTAGGTCGAGAAGCAGCACTGATTCAGATCAGACTTTGGTTTGCAGCTTCATCAGTGGCTAACACGCTTTGGATTCTGGCTTGGCACTACGATTTCATCGGTGTATCGCTCGCACTCATGGTTTTCATTTTGGCATCGCTGATTCGGATTGCGCTTGTCATACGGGCTGCGAATTTTGAAGGAAAAGATTTGCTCGCGATCAAGGTGCCGTTTGGGGTTTATTTCGGTTGGATCACCGTGGCGACCGTTGCCAATGTGACGACGTATTTGGTTAGCATCGGCTGGGACGCCTTTGGCGTCCAGGAAGACATCTGGGCGGCCGGTATAATACTTGTGGGACTGGCCATCGGAGCACGTGCGACGACCTGGTTCAAGGATGTGCCATACGGTCTTGTGATTGTTTGGGCATATCTCGGAATACTCCTGAAACATATGTCAGAAGACGGCTTTGCAGGACAATACATGCGTGTGATTCTGGTGACACTCTTTTCTCTTTTGATTATGGCGGTATTTATTTACAAAGTTATTTATGATACCCGTCACAAAAGTATATTACGTGGCACGAAATGATGGTATAATATCTCGAGATAAGTCACATATTTTGAGAGGACAACCATGGGTATTTTGGGCAATTATGTTGGCGAGATAGCGGCACTGGCGACAGCTCTATGCTGGGCAGTGACTGCGACATCGTTTGAGGACGCCGGTAAAAAGATTGGCTCCATGAATTTAAATTTGATGCGTCTCCTGCTGGGGATGGTGTTTTTGTCTGTGTTCACATTGTTGACGCGGGGGTATTTGTTTCCGGTGGATGCATCGCCGTCAGGATGGTTTTGGCTTTTGACATCGGGATTCGTCGGAATTGTTATCGGGGATCTTTTACTATTTGAAGCTTTTGTAAGGATTGGCTCCAGAATTTCAATGCTGATCTACGCCAGTGTGCCACCACTTAGTGGAATCATGGCATATATTTTCCTGGGTGAGGCCATGACGCTACTTCAGATCATTGGTATGATGGTCACCCTTACTGGTATCGCTTCGGTGATTCTTGTAAAGAACAAGGACAGCAAAAAAATGGGTTTTTCCCATCCGGTCTCCGGAATTTTGCTTGCTTTCGGTGGAGCGTTTGGACAAGCCGCAGGTTACATTATAGGCAAATTTGGTATGGCGGATTATGATGCGTTTTCATCGACACAGATTCGTCTCATCGCCGGCATCATCGGGTTTGCGATTCTGTTTACAATCCGTGGTCACTGGCCGAAATTCAAGTCTGCTTTCAAACGCAAAGATGCGCTTTTGTCGCTCAGTCTCGGCTCGTTTTTTGGACCGTTTCTCGGGATTTCACTATCACTTTATGCGGTGCAAAGAATCAACCCGGGTGTGGCTTCGACACTAACGTCAATCACACCGATTCTCTTGATTCCATACGCCTACTTCTTCAAAAGGGAGCATGTGTATTTCAAAGAAATCATGGGCACTGTGTTGGCGCTTTCGGGAATTGCAATCATGTTCATGTAATTAAGGGTTACTATATCAAAAGAGCTGTCACTCAACTGTGACAGCTCTTTTTTCGTTATGTTCATACGATGAGATTTCTACCAGAAAGTTTTGCTTTGTATAAATTATCATCTGCAACCACTATGGTTGACTCAACATTGTCATCCTTCACAGCAGTGATTCCAGCAGATATCGTAACCTTGATTTTGGATTCACCTGTGATTAGATCTTCAACACCGGCTCGACAGCGTTCAATGATATGGCGGGCATCCTCGGTGGATGTTTGAGGCATAACGATTAGAAATTCCTCCCCGCCATATCTTCCTACTATATCCGATTCTCTCACACAAGCTTTTAGTGTTTGTGCTACACCAATCAAGACATTGTCACCTTCCAGATGACCATATGTGTCATTGACTTTTTTAAAATGATCAATATCAAGAATCGCTATTGAGAGATTGTTTTTATATCTTTTGTAGACTGACATCTCATGTTCAAATAGCCTTAAAAGTTCCCTTCTGTTGATCAAACTCGTAAGCAAATCTGTTGACGCCATCTGTTCGAGTTCTATTGTTCTTTCTTTCACTTTCAATTCCAAATTTTTATTCAAACTAGCCAATTCCTCATTTTTTTGATGGATTGTCTGTACCATCGTTGATAGAGTGGTTGACATGTCGTTGAACGAGTGGATTAATTTGCCGATGGCATCGGTTCTTTTTATAGATATCTGTTGTCCAAAAGTTCCTTTTGATAGTACATCTATTTCACTTGCAATTCTTCTAAGGGGTTTGCTGATCCATCTAACAAATAGGAACAATACCACGATCAGAAGAATCAAAGAAATCACAAATATTTCTTGGAGATTAACAGACAAAAGATTGAGCCCCGCTGTATAATCACTTTCAGGAATAGCAATTCCAAGATACCATGATTTTTCCTCATTAATTGGGTATTTGTAGACTCCAAGATAATATTCCTCGTTATTTAAAGTCTGTTGACCCAGCCATTCGTCGGATTGGATGTTTTCAAAAATAATGCTGAACAAGGCGTCATTTGAATTGAATGGCGTTTTTCTTATTTGAATACCATCGTCCAATAAAAAAGGATGTTCTGCGTTAGTGTCTACAATAAGATTTCCATCGGACTCAAACAAATAGAGACGTGTGTTTTCACTTACTGGCAAAGTTTTGAAGGTATTGGTGATTTCATCAAGTAAAATATCCGCACCAAAAACACCAATTTTGTTGCCCGACTCATCAAAATAAGGATATGATGTACTGACTGCGAGTACAGGATCTTGAGCCCCTCCATAAACATCCGTCCAGTAGATTTCGTCCTTTTGATCCGCCTCATTATACCAATCTTTAGAATGCACATCAAAATCTTCAACTTCTCTCAAAAGAATAAGCTCTCCCTCATCACTGGTTGTATGCACAAGAAAAGGACCCTTTTGCATTTCTGGAGTAAAAGACAACCTGGTTTCATTTCCGCTTAATCCTGAAGAAGTGATTCCACCGGCCTCATTGGCGTAATAAGCAAAATCTATGTTTGAATTCGTTTTGGCTTGTTCCAAAAAATATTGCCCCAATTCTAATGGAGCACTTAAATCTATAAGTCCGTTTTCGGCCAGACCCGCATTGAATTTATTGACACTTACTGCCTCATCCAAATACTTGTCCAGTACATTGAACAATTCAATTTTGTTATTCTGTTGAAGTTCATTGACTGTGCTTTCAAGGATTTTATTCCCGTAGTCAGTAGATATTGAATACACAGAAATTGAAGTGAAAATGAGAATTATTGAAATTGGAATAACTAAAGCTTGCCAGATTTCTAATTTTCGTAAAAATCTCATTTGTAGCCTCCCATTTATAAATATTAGTTTATCTTTTATTATAACATTTTATGTTGTCCATCTTCAAGAGGTTAACATAATAAAGGGACGATTCGGATTTGAATCGTCCCTTTTCATATTTGAAATTTATCATTGATCCGTTCTTATACTCTCGGCGACTTTCACCATTGTATCGACATCCTCTTCACCATGTACAACATAACTGAACTGTTCATCATGCCAATAGACGATGACAAGTCCTTGATTGTCGATCAGAATGCCCTCGTTGCCGTTTATGGTGATGTCCTCGACAGTTCCACCCTCTGAGTTCAGTTGATACTCTGCGTCAACGCTTGATCTGCTGAAGACTATGGTTTTGCCTTCTAAATTCATGAATTCTATGACTTTCATCGCTCCAAATTCACGAACATCATTGATTGTATATCCTTTCGGGATGTAAGTAGGGTATTGCTCGTTTTGCCAATCTTCAGGGACAGCCGTAATCCCCATAGTGGGTGGGTCGCTATCAACCGATACCGCGGTGAAACGTCCTTTGGTTTCGATAACCAGATTCAATAAACGGACACGAAATGCGTCAGAACTCATGGTCGCAGTGACTGTGATGAGACCGATGACAACTGATGCCACCAAGACACGTTTCATTAGCACCGCAATTTGCGATTTTCGTGAGAACCTGAGTTGATTGCTCACAAAATTGTTGTGAAAATTCTCGAACCATTTGTTTAAGGTTTCCGGAATTTCAATCCCTTGATTCTCTTCAATTAAGCGGTCTGTCTCTTCACAAATGTTCTCAGCATGCTCATAAGCGATATTGTAAAGGAATATGTCCTTGAGTTTGTTTTCATGTTCCGTTTTTGTATTTGTATGGTTTGACAACTCCATCACTCTCCTACGGTTTCAGTTTCCATTTTTTCCAGTATCCTTTTGATGGCCTTCAGTGCGCGATGCAATGTCACATTCACATGCCCCGATGTCATGCCAAGCACTTCAGAGATTTCAGCTGCTGAGAGTTGATGATAATACTTCAGGGTGAGCACGTCAGCATAGGGTCTGTGAAGGCTGTCCAGGGCTGTAGCGAGTGTCTTTCCCAGTTCAAGTTTCAGTATGTAATCATCCAGACCGTCCATATCTAGTGCTCCAGAGGTGACATCTTCCAAATGGTCATGCGTAAGATGAACCGTTTTTTTCTTGAGTTTAATGGCATCCAAACTGAGGTTCCTTACTGTTATAACGATGTAAGCCCTCGATTTGTTACAGTAAATGTCGGAAATTTTATCGAGATTACGAGTGAGCTTGATTATGGCGCTTTGTACGACATCCTCTGCCTCATGATGATTTTTTAAAATAGCATAGGCGGTGATGTACATGTCTCTGTGGTAGAGGGTGTAAAGGGTTTCAAGTCGGTCTTTTTTTACCGGATCTGCAATATATGACAACAATAGCATCATTGAATTCTCCTTTAATTGTTATGGTTCCATCTTAACAAAATTACTCCCACCTGAGTACCCTGATTCGTCAGGGGTCACACAGAAAAAAGATCAAATCCTATGGATTTGATCTTAAGCGACAAACGGTGCCTTCTCTTTTACAAAAACTTATTGAGACACTCTGGAATCTCTCCATTGTAGCTGAGAGTGATCTCGAAGTAGACGTTGTGTTTCTCTGCGAGAATGTTGATTTTATCCAGCCATACACAAATTTCTTCAGGAGTCATGATGTAAAGGTTGAGTATGCCATCGAGATAGATTTTCTCTATGTCATAGTTGCTGCCCACGAGGCCATAAAGGAAAGCGATGAACTCGTTTGAGGAGTTTACTGGAAACTCGGATATATTGATGTATCTAATGTCGTGATTCAATTCGAGGAGACTTTCGTTGGATTCGTTAATAAATACGATATTGCCCTTCAGATCTCTGAGTGCTGCATTTGCATGATCGATTATTTCCTTCGTTTTACCTACTCCGGTTCTGCCAATCAATAATTTTGTCATAAAATACCTCCTATGAAATTAAATCCTGTAATATATAATTCTACATAACTTTGAGATATCCTTTAAAATAGTCAGAATATTTTTAATAGATCATCCTGACAATGATGATATACCCCACAACATTGACTAGAAGTAGTATGCCATAGACTAATTTCATTCCAAGATTGTTCGGATGCCATTTATGGTATTTGGGGTTGTATTCAAGGTCGACATTTGAATCATTTGAATTATTTGGATTATGGTACGCCAT
>JAGXHV010000113.1 GCA_024636005.1 Bacillota bacterium | reverse complement strand
TGAAGCTGAAAAACAATCTCTTATAGCTGGAATAATGAGCATTACAGAGTCTCAAAACATGACAGTTAAAGAGTTTTTCGAAAATAAAGCAAACCTTATCAATTTTTTAAATACAGGTGAAGTGATTCCACAAGATATTGAGAATAAAATTAAATTGATGTCAGAGTATCTTAATGAGTTGGACGATTCATCTATGAATAAAGAGACTTTGGATCTAGCATTCAGAGCTTCAAAAGATGCATTTTTCGAAGCCAAAGAACAATTTCAATCGGCAAATGATGCCTATAAAGAAGCAGTTGCATCTGGAGATCAAACTAGAATAGATGAAGCCAAAGAAATATTGGATGCTGCTGAGGCTTATAAAGATCAAATGGAGCAAGCTAAAGATGATGTAGAATCCATCAAAGAAGTTTTAAAATCAATCTATGAAGGTGATGACTCAGAAGAAATGAATGATCAAGAAAAAGAAAAAATGGATAAAATCAAAAACCGCAAGCTTAAAGAAGTAGAAAAACTTGAGGCTGAAGAGCAAAGACGAAATGAAAAGCAAGAGAAAAAAAATCAGAAGGAAAATGAAAAGCAAGATCAACAGGATGAAGAAGATAACGACTAATTATTCCACATATGAGCAGAGGAGAATTTCTCCTCTGTTTTTATTTTTTTGAATAAAGTATAATATTAGACAAAACACGACTTATCCTGAAGGCAATCAGGATGAGAACTACTACAGTGAAATTCGGATACCGGTTGTAAAGAAATGATTTAGTTGTTTATAATGATAAGAGCCTCAACTGAAATTTATTGGTTGAGGCTCGTTATATTTGTATCAATGTACCGATTAAGACCTGTCCCCAATTAAAAAATGTTATAATATAATTATTTATTGAAACAATGTTGAAAGGGGTAAAATTGAAAAAAATAGAGATTAGACAAGAAGAACCTAAAGACTGGATAGAGGTAGAAACGCTAACCAGAAAAGCATTTTGGAGAGAGGAAAGAATCGAAAAGATTGGAGTTGGTGCGACTGAGCATTATATGGTACATATGATGAGAGGTGACACTGGGATTGATGAGTTGACTTTTGTTGCTGAAATTGATGATGAAATTGTTGGTCATATTATTTACACCAAAGACTCCTATATCTTGCAAGATGATGGCAGTAAAGTTGAGGTTTTGAATTTTGGACCAATCAGCGTATTGCCAGAATATCAAAAACAAGGTGTCGGAAAAGCTTTGATGAATCATTCAATTGAAAGAGCTAGAGCTTTAGAATACGGCGCAATATTGTTCTTTGGTCATCCTACATACTATCCGAAATTTGGATTTAAAGAAGCAAAGGAATTTGGGATTACAACATATTCTGGACGCAATTTTCCTGCGTTCATGGCGATGGAATTACAAGACGGTTACTTAGAGGGCATATCAGGAAAGTATATTGAAGGGCCAATTTACAATGAAGAGAAAACAAAGGAAGCGGCCAAAAGGTATGATGAACGAACGATAGACTAGGAGGAAAAAACATGGGCAAAGTAGTAGTGTATTATTCAAGAACGGGAAACTCGAAAAAAGTCGCTGAGATATTAGCGAAAGAATTAGGAGTTGAACCCATTAGGATTGTATCCGATATGAACTGGAAAGGGTTTTTCGGATATATGAAAGCCGGGTATTACAGCATGACAAAGAAAATCGTACCGATTCGCCTTGAAGGTCAAATTTCTGACGAAGACGAAATCATTTTAGTGACCCCACTTTGGGCAGGAGATGTTGCAGTAGAAGCTCACACATTCATAGAAAAATATAATGGATCAAACATTCATATGGTGGTACTTTCAAAAGCAAGTGAAGTCAAGAATCAGGAAAGGTTCAAAAGTGTTCACATGGTCAAGGAGAGCAAATCGTATGATTCTGAATATTTAAAAGCGATGGTGAATAAGATTTAAAGATTAGGAGGAACGGATCATGTCAAAAGAACAAAACGGAAAGAGAATGGCACTCCTCATAGTAGATGTTCAAAATGGAGTCATCCAGTCAGCATATAATAAAGATCAAGTTGTTGAGAACATCAACATTATGATTTCTAAAGCCAGAGCTTCAAAAGTACCAATCATTTGGGTACAGCACACGGATAATGAGCTCATCAAAAACACTCAAGAATGGAAAATTGATCCAAGACTTGAACAATCAAGCGATGACTACTATATTGAAAAAGGGTTTAACTCCTCATTTGAAAAGACCAATTTGGATGAACTAATCAAACAACTGGGAGTGAATAAGATAGTCTTGATGGGCGCTGCATCCAACTGGTGCATTCGTGCAACAGCATACGCTTCACTGGAAAGAGGATATGACCTCTGCTTGATCAGCGATGCTCACACCACAAAATCTTTGGAATTCGGTGAAGGTGTTGTTATTGAGGCAAAAGATATCATCTTGGAACTTAATACCACAATCCAGTGGGTTGAATATCCTGACCGAACCAATGAAACCAAGAAGGCAGATGAATTTGAATTTTAAGGATCAAAACTTGAGAGATCCGTTTGGAGATGACTATGAATGAAATAAAATTACTGAATGACACACTTGAACTCATAGGTGATGACGGAACAGAAAAAGCCTATGATTATCTACTTTCAAATCTGGATCATATCGACAACCGTTCCAGCCAGGTTTATAATTTTTTATACTGTTTGGCTGCCACATCCGGCAAGCAAGGTGAGGCACTTGATTGGCTAGAAGAGGCGATTGTGGAAAAGGGTCTGTGGTACAGACCTGAAGTCTATGAAGATGAGGATCTCGATAGCATCAGAGAGGACGACAGGTTCAAAGAATATTCCACGATTTCACTTGCGAGGTACCATGACGCACTTAAGACTGTAGAAACTGTATTTACATGGCGAGAAGTGAAAGGAAACAATCTCATAATCGTACTGCATGGCAATCAACAGAACAATGAAATCAGTAAGAGTCATTGGTCTGAAATTGACAGTCCGGAAAACCAAGTGGAAT
This sequence comes from Bacillota bacterium, assembly GCA_024636005.1. Taxonomy (GTDB): domain Bacteria; phylum Bacillota; class Clostridia; order Peptostreptococcales; family Acidaminobacteraceae; genus Fusibacter_D. Next base: position 9,724 of record JAGXHV010000113.1, on the reverse strand, counting down.
ATCTCCAGTCGCATGAAATCGACTCCTATCAATTGTACAGATGGGAAGACGATGGCGATGGTCCAACTCAGCTCAAACAAGCAATACATTCAATGGACTTAAACAAATATTCATTGAAAGTTTTGGCAGGTTTTTCAGCGGGTTGCAATACAATCTTAAGAGCCATCAAAGCAGGAGATGTGGAATGCGATAAGATCATTTTACAATCCCCTTGGATTCCTTGTATTCAAAATGAATTGGACGAATTAATGAGCATAATACTGAAAAAGAATATAGAAATTTTGATGATTTGTGGTCTCAATGATGAGGTCAGCCTATCACAATGTCTTGAATTCGACAAAAAATCTAAAGAGATTGGAATGAATTGTAAGACAGTATTGATAGAAGGGCTTGGACATGAGTATCCTGATCAGTTCAAGGAAATTGTTTCGGAATTTTTGTAAGACACTGCAGTATCTTACCGCCATTTGGGTACCTGGTACCCAAATGGCGGTCCATTGAGAGCAATGTTTCCCCACTATGGCATAATAATTGCACGTTAATTTGTTATGCTAAATAAAAGGGAGACTATGATATGTCTATACTAGAAAGATTAATGGAAACTGCCGGTTATTTCAATCAAGCGTTGCTCAAAGATTCAGCAATCGCAATCACGGATCTGAATCAGTATCTTTATTACATGCCAGGGACAAAACTAAACCATCGCGTCAAAGCAGGGGATCCAATCAAAGAAGGTACCTTAGCCGCTCAAGCCATGAAGAGTGGTAAGCAACAAGTGGCGGTGATGGACAGTCAATTGTTTGGTTTTCCGTATATTGGGACTGCAACGCCAGTGTTTGACGAAACTGGTAAGCGCGTTATAGGCTGCATTTTCATAGGTGAGAACACAGAAACGCAAGAAATGATTAAGGCGAACACAGAAGCCATAGCCGACAATATGATTGCAGTCAATGAAAAAACACAAATGATCAGTGGCAAGATGCAGGAACTCAGAGCGCTTCAAACCATGCTCATGAACCGACTTGAAACATTTGACGAGGAGCTTAAGGGCATTGAGGCATTCTCTAAAATCATAGGAGGAATCGCCAAACAAACCAACATGCTTGGAATCAATGCGGCTATAGAGTCCGCGAGATTAGGAGAAGCCGGACGTGGATTTGCAGTGGTTGCCGATGAAATCGGTAAACTCGCGAAACGTTCTCAGGAATCTGTAACAAGCATCACAGAAACCACTGAACATGTTCAACAAAATAGTCAAACCATTGTAGGTGAGATGAGTACCATAGGTACTATAACTCATGAAATGGATGAAATTCTTAGTAAGGTTGCTGAAGATATCGAGCAAGCTTCAGGCATGCTACAGGAATTGAGCAGTATGTCTCAGATAGAATAACGATTGGCTTCAAATTTGCATGTATAATATTGAAGTTGATTAAAGACTATATTGAGGAGGATTTATCATGAGAGAAGTAGTGATTGTAAGTGCAGTTAGAACCGCGATCGGAAGTTATGGGGGAACATTAGCAGGTGTTTCACCAAGTGATTTGGGTGCAATCGTCATAAAAGAAGCGCTCAAAAGAGCTAAAATTGATAGCAGTGTTGTCGATGAGGTATATATGGGTTGTATTTTACAGGCAGGTCACGGTCAAGGTGTGGCAAGACAGGCTTCTATAAAAGCTGGAATCCCTGTAGAGGTGCCAGCAACAACCATCAATATGCTGTGTGGTTCTGGACTCAGAACAGTATCACTCGCCGCACAAATCATACAGTCTGGTGATTGTGAGACCATTGTAGTAGGCGGCACAGAAAATATGAGCATGGCACCTTACTTACTAGACAACGCACGCTTTGGCTATAGAATGGGTGACGGTAAAATAAAGGATTCCATGGTATTTGACGCTTTGACAGACGCCTTTAACAATTATCATATGGGTATGACTGCAGAAAATTTGGCTGACAAATACAGCATCACACGTGAAGAGCAGGATGCCTTTGCAGCTGCAAGCCAAAATAAAGCAGAAAAAGCGATTGCTGAAGGAAAATTCAAAGCTGAAATCGTTCCAGTTGAAATTCCACAAAGAAAAGGCGATCCGATTATTTTTGATACAGATGAGTTTCCAAAGGCTGGATTGACCGCTGAAAAATTAGGAAAACTTAGACCTGCGTTTAAAAAAGAGGGTTCTGTTACAGCTGGTAACGCTTCTGGGATCAATGATGGCGCTGCAGCTCTGGTTGTTATGTCAAAAGACAAAGCAGACCAATTGGGATTGAAACCACTCGCTACGATTGTATCGTATGCAAATGCAGGTGTTGATCCATCTATTATGGGCATCGGACCTGTACCATCGTCACAAAAAGCGCTTGAAAAAGCAGGAATGAAACTTGAAGATATGGATCTCATCGAGGCAAATGAAGCTTTTGCCGCACAGTCCCTTGCAGTCGGTAAAGAGCTGAACTGGGATGCGACAAAAGTAAACGTCAACGGTGGTGCAATCGCACTTGGTCACCCAGTTGGAGCCAGTGGTGCAAGAATCCTTGTAACTTTATTACATGAAATGGAAAAGCAAGATGTGCCTTATGGCCTTGCTACATTATGCATAGGCGGAGGTATGGGCACAGCACTTATTGTAAAACGATAATTATAGGAGGATGTCACATTGAATAAGCGAACGTCTTTGCAGCCGCAAGAACTTTTAGAACTCTATGAAAACATCTTTGATCATTCTTACAACTGGATGGTTGTCGTCGACGCCGAGGGCAAAATAATCTTGATGAATGAGCCTTATTGCAAGTTTTTAGGGTTTACAACGGAAGAAGTCATTGGTATGCATGTTACAGATGTGATTGAAAATACGCGCATGCATATAGTTGTGAAAACCGGCGAACGTGAAATCGGTGACGTACAACAGATTAAAGGCAACCAGATGATTGCAGATCGTGTTCCTATTTTTAAGAATGGAAAGATTATCGGAGCAGTGGGGTCCGTGATTTTCAAAGACATCGTGGAACTGGATTCTTATGTAAAACGCGTGTCAACCATGGAAAAAGAACTCGATTTTTATAAGAAGGAACTGAAAAAAGCGCTTGGCAGTCGTTTTACCTTTGAAAATATTGTTGGAAGCAGTAGGGCACTTAACAAAGCAAAAGATATGGCACTTCAGGTATCCATGAGCAAATCCAGTATTTTGTTGCTCGGTGAGAGCGGTACAGGCAAAGAACTGTTCGCGCATTCGATCCATAACGCCAGCCCGAGGAGCAATTATCCACTCATCAAAGTGAATTGTGCCAGTATACCGACTGAACTCCTTGAATCAGAGCTGTTCGGCTATGAACCAGGGGCATTCACGGGTGCAAGTAAAAATGGCAAACCGGGTAAATTTGAGCTTGCTGACAACAGCACGATTTTTCTAGATGAAATCGGCGATTTGCCTCTAGCCATGCAGGCCAAACTCCTTAGAGCCCTCCAAGAAAAGGAAATAGAACGGATTGGCGGGACAAAAAGTAAAAAGCTTGATGTCAGGATTATTGCTGCAACCAATAAAAACTTGGAACAGATGATCAAAGACAAATTGTTCAGAGAAGATCTTTTTTACAGATTGAATGTCATACGAATAACCATTCCATCGCTTAGGGAGCGGCAATCGGACATTCCAATGCTGGCAAAACACCTCATTAAAAAATTATCCAAAGAGATGGACCGCTTTGTAACAGGCATATCTGATGAGGCGATGAAACTGCTGGTATCCTACGATTGGCCAGGTAATATCCGTGAACTCGAAAACGCGATAGAGCGTGCGATTAATTTGGTGAACAAAGAAGCCGTGATTGATGTGGCACATTTACCTTTCTATATTCGAGAGCAAAATTCAGAACTTTCAGGGATGGCTTCAGGTGAGGGGCTCAGGGACCTTGTCGCTCAACTGGAAATCAAAGAAATTAAAAATGCTCTTGAAGTATGTGATCATAACAAACAACAAGCTGCAAAGTACCTTGGCATCAGTCGTACCAATCTATATGAAAAGATGGCGAAGTACAGGCTGTAGGGAAATCAAACACTGTACTGAAATCAGACACGGGAATCATAATTTTGTGAATATTTGGACTAATGTGGGTTTTCAACCGAAACTTGTTTAAATTTGTAACAATCTTTGTTAAATATCTGAAACATAGCGTCTGATATCCGTACACAATGGCCACTTTTTTTGGTCTATGACCAATAAATGTACAGTCGAAGGGTCAAAATAACATAAGTGCAGTGCTCAAACAATTGGAGTACTGCACTTTTTACGTGCTGTGCAAAAAGTTGGCAACGATTTTGCGTATAGATATTAGTACAAGCTTGTAACACATGAATATTAAAATTATTTGCAGGGAGGTTATTGGATGGCAGTGAAATTTTTGACCGCTGAAGAGGCAGTAAAACTGGTTACTTCATCAAGCACAATCGCCACAGGTGGCTTTGTAGGAAATGCAGTGCCGGAAGAATTAGAGATTGCCATAGAGAATCGGTTTCTCGAAACAGGCGAGCCGAAAGCGCTGACTTTGGTTTATGCGGCAGGCCAAGGTGATGGAAAGACCAGAGGTCTTAATCACTTCGGACATGAAGGATTACTGAAGAGAGTTATTGGAGGTCACTGGGGACTTGTACCTAAAGTACAGCAGTTGGCACTTGATAATAAAATCGAAGCATATAATTTTCCACAAGGCTGTATTTCACATTTGTTTAGAGATATCGCAGCGAAAAAACCGGGAACCATCACACGTGTGGGACTTAAAACATTTGTGGATCCTCGAATCGAAGGCGGCAAACTCAATTCAGTGACAACTGAAGATTTGGTTGAATTGATTGACATTCTTGGAGAAGAACATTTGATTTATAAGTCATTTCCAATTGATTTTGCTTTTATCCGCGGGACCTATGCGGATGAGAATGGTAATGTCACAATGGAAAAAGAAGCTGGATCACTTGAAGTATTGTCCATCGCACAGGCGTGTAAAAACTCTGGCGGGAAGGTCATCGTACAAGTTGAGAAAGTTGTTAAGGCGGGAACACTTGATCCAAGACTCGTCAAAATCCCTGGAATCTATGTGGATACCATTGTAGAAGTTGCGGATATGGCAAATCACATGCAAACCTTTGCTGAAGCATACAACGCCAGTTATACTGGCAATATAAAAGTTCCAGTACATTCGGTAAAACCAATGGTACTTGATGAAAGAAAAGTTATTGCAAGAAGAGCAGCAATGGAACTCGTACCCCATGCGATAGTTAATCTGGGTATAGGAATGCCGGAAGGCGTAGCAGTTGTGGCCAATGAAGAAGGTATTGGCGATGAGATGATTCTCACGGTAGAGCCTGGTCCAATTGGTGGTATTCCTGCAGGTGGTTTAAGCTTTGGTGCTGCTACTAATCCTCAGGCGATTATCGATCAACCTTATCAGTTTGACTTTTACGATGGGGGTGGACTGGATGTCGCTTACCTCGGTCTCGCTCAGTGTGACTCAGTAGGTAACATCAACGTCAGTAAATTCGGTCCCAAAATAGCCGGTGCTGGTGGTTTTATCAACATCACGCAAAACGCGAAAAAAGTTATATTCTGTGGTACTTTTACTGCCGGGGGTCTCAAAGTTGAGGCAACAGATGGTAAACTGATCATACATGAGGAAGGCAGATCGAAGAAGTTCATTCAAAATGTCGAGCAAATCACTTTCAGTGGGGATTATGCGAATGAAGTGAATCAAACTGTTCTATACATTACAGAACGTGCAGTATTTGAACTTGGAAAAGAAGGTATCGTTTTGACAGAAGTGGCACCAGGTGTTGACATAGAGAAAGACATTCTAGCACAAATGGATTTTAGACCTACAATCAGTGATAACTTAAAAGAAATGAATCCACTTATCTTTAAAGAAGCGAAAATTGGTATTAAAATCTAAAATTATTGGAGGATGAATTTATGTTGGGTATTATTTTAGGGTTGGCTTTACTGATGTTCCTCGCATACAGAGGCATGTCGATTATATGGATTGCACCTATTTGTGCGATGTTAGTTGCTGTTACAGGGGGGTTAGGTTTATTGCCTGCGTATACCGATGCATATATGTCAGGATTTGTTGGATTTGCAAAAGCTTGGTTCCCAGTATTCATGCTGGGTGCGATTTTCGGTAAGATCATGGACGAATCCGGTGCGGCTAAATCGGTTGCACATGCGGTAATCAATGTAATCGGTAAGAAGTTTGCAATCATGGCAGTTGTACTTGCATGTGCCGTATTGACATACGGTGGTATTTCTTTATTCGTAGTAGTATTTGCAATCTATCCACTTGCTCTCGCTTTGTTCAGAGAAGCGAATATCACTCGTAAATTGATTCCTGGCGCAATCGCACTTGGTTCATTTACATTCACGATGACTGCTATTCCAGGGTCACCACAGATTCAAAACCTTATTCCTATGCAATATTTTGGTACAACACCGACAGCTGCACCAATCATGGGTGTTGTAGGTGCAATCATCATGTTCGGTGGTGGTATGTTATGGCTCACATACCGAGAGAAAAAATACAATGCTGCAGGCGTTCTATATACTGAACTTGAGACAAAAATTGCTGAAGTGGATTTAAGTACTCTTCCTAATCCAATCATATCAGCACTTCCATTAGTTGCTGTAATCACAGTGCTTAACGTGTTCGGATTTCACATTATAACTTCATTATTAATCGGTATCGTACTTGCTATTATACTCAACTACAAGCGTTTGCCAAAACTTGTTCAAACAATTAACGGCGGTGCTTCAGGCTCAGTACTTGCAATCATCAACACAAGTGCAGCTGTAGGCTTTGGTGCAGTTGTAAGAGCGGTTCCTGGATTTACAAATTTGACAGAAATGGTTCTTGGAATCAAAGGCAATCCACTTATTTCAGAAGCAGTTGCTGTAAATATTCTTGCCGGAGCAACAGGATCCGCATCAGGTGGTATGGGTATTGCACTTGAGGCACTTGGTGCAAAATATGTTGAACTTTCAGCATCTTCAGGTATACCTCTGGAAGCCTTCCATAGAGTTGCTTCATTGTCCAGTGGTGGTCTTGATACATTGCCACATAACGGTGCAGTATTGACACTCCTTGCTGTGACAATGATGACACACAAAGATTCTTACAAAGATATTTTCATGGTAGGTACACTCATTCCTATCGTAGCTGTAATCGTTGCAATCATACTTGCATCAGTAGGTTTATACTAAAAACTTCAATTTTTTAGGAGGACAACACATGAGATTAAAAGATAAAGTAGCCATTATCACAGGTGCCGCAAGAGGCATTGGAGAAGCTACCGCAATCAAGTTTGCTGAGCAAGGCGCTAAAGTCGTTGTATCCGATATGGGCCTTGAGAATTTGTCAGAAGTCGTTGAGAAACTTGAGGGCATGGGTGCAATGGTGCTTGCATACGATGTGAATGTAACCAATCGGGATTCTGTAAAAGCCATGATGGACGATGTCGTTTCAAAGTGGGGAACAGTGGATATTTTGGTCAATAACGCAGGAATCACTTCTGATGCACAACTTGTGAAGCTGGAAGAAGCGGATTTTGACAAAGTAATAGATGTCAACCTTAAAGGCGTATTCAACTGTGCACAGGCAGCAGCAAAAATCATGAGCGAAAATGGTGGTGGAGTTATTTTAAATGCTTCCTCAGTTGTTGGACTTTATGGAAACTTCGGACAAACCAATTATGCGGCCACGAAGTGGGGTGTCATTGGATTCACGAAGACTTGGGCTAAAGAACTCGGCAAAAAAGGCATTCGTGTCAACGCTGTGGCGCCTGGATTCACCATGACTCCTATGGTGGCAAAGATGCCAGAGAAGGTTCTTGACATGATGAAAGGCAAATCGCCACTTGGTAAATTGGCGACACCTGAAGACATTGCAAATGCATATTTGTTCTTAGCATCTGACGAAGCGGCGTTTATCACAGGTACTGTACTGAGCGTGGACGGCGGCGTCGTTTTATAAGATTATGTTAAAACATCTTCATCATAGAATTTGATGAGGATGTTTTTTTTTTGCTTTATTCAATTATCATATTAGTGCCACATTTCAAAGATATACTAACCATATAGACATTTACTCCAGTATGATCGTGCAATGAGTTTAGCACGCTGGTCAACTAATAATAAGAAAGGTGGAAAAAGATATGATGATTTTATTATTTCTCGTCGTAGGTTTCATTGCGTATGAACTGTTTAAAATGAGTAGCGGGACAAACTTTAATATTAATAATAATAAAAATAGAAATGAAGATTCGCTAGAAATCCTTAAGAAACGTTATGTCAATGGCGAAATTAGTCATGAAGAATATGATAAAATATTAAAAGAAATCAAAAAATAATTAAAAGAAAAATTCTAATTATCACATTGCTGCCACATTTAAAAGTTATACTATATATATACGCACTAACCGATTTAAACAAAGGAGAAAAATTATGAGAAAAATATTACTAATATTAGTTGCGGTGTTAATCTTATCAGTACCAGTTGGATCATTTGCAGCAACAATAAATCCTACCGGTGAAAGTTTAGTTTTGACCGAACAACAAAAGAAAGATTTAGAAGAATCTTATGCAGACATGATTGAATTAAAAAAAGAGTTCATCAATAAAATGGTCAATAACGGACTGATGACAGAAACTCAAAGTGAGTTTCAATTAGGACGTTTGGATGCTATGCTTGACTATCATAATGACAATTCAGGTGGCATGTTCAACTGGATGATGAGTGGATATGGCATGATGAGTGGATATGAAAGTGGTCGTGGATTTGGATATGGCATGATGAGCGGAAACGGATACGGTTATGGCATGATGAATGATTATGACAATGAATACCATAATGAACACCATAATGAATATGGCAATGGCAATAACATGATGAATGGAAACGGTTATTTCAGAGGAATGATGGGTAACTAATATACAGACAATAACTGCTTCTTAATTGTAAGCAGTTTTTTTCATTTGAAGGAGAGGTGAAGTTAATGAAAATGAAATGGGGTATAGCTCTCATCGGTATCGCATTAGTCATACTGGTCGGAACTTACGTTTATGATCAGGATCAACCCTATGAAATACCCATTCAACCAGAAACAGTAATAAAAGAAAGTAGCGACAATTTATTGCCGATTCCAGATCTGCTTGTTGATTCAAATCCTGATGAAAATGTATCGGATTATTATTTGAGCCCTCAAAACGGGACTTCGAATTTTATAGAAGGCAAACAAACGGCTACTTTAGGATATAATGGCAACTACCTAGGACCTGTTATCAAAGTCAGCAATGGTGAAGAAGTGCGCATGCATGTCAATAACAAATTGGATGAGTCAACATCAGTCCATTGGCATGGGTTAGTAGTTCCTGGTTCAGCAGATGGTGGCCCTCACCAAGTCATTCCATCTCAATCCAACTGGGAACCGAGTTTCACAATTGATCAACCCGCTTCGACACTGTGGTTTCATCCTCATGTGATCGGGTCGACCGCTATTCAAGTGTACTATGGATTGGCAGGTATGATTATTGTTGAAGATGAAAATTCAAAAGCTTTGAATCTTCCAGATGATTATGGAATCAATGATATTCCTTTAATCATTCAAGATAGAAGTTTCAACCAAGACGGGTCGTTCGTATATTATGACAATATGATGGATGGCGCCTATGGTGAGTATGTTCTAGTC
>JAGXHV010000112.1 GCA_024636005.1 Bacillota bacterium | reverse complement strand
CTTTCCAGTTCATTCACCATTAAACTCACACCTCAACTTTTTATTGACTATACACCTGTCTTGTCACTAATCGTAGTAAATATATCACATTATTTAATCTAGTTCAAGAGTGCGCTGATGAAGTCCTAATTGGGGACAGGTCAAAAGTGGTACCTGAGGAAAAGCAGGGAGGGCAGGGAGGGCAGGGAAAAATAAGGTCAAAAGATGGGAATTACCAAACTAATGCTAACGATTTTACAGTCATGTGAGAATCATAAAGAAAATATATGCAATCAAACAAAATATATACATAAAAAAAGGACCAATGCGTCAGCATCAATCCATTAATATTTTATGTTTTCGGTGCGTAGCACCGATCCTTTGACCTTATCTTTTCCTGTACTCCCTGCACTTCCTGCTTTCCCTGCTTCACCCCGGGCGCGCTTCACAGCGCCCTAATAATACTTCTTCTTCCCAGTAGTAGTCATCATATTCTTTTCAAGAATATCAAGATGCTCAAGGCTCATGCCTGTACCTTTGGCTACACAGCTGACAGCATCATCGGCGATATAAGTTGGAATACCGGTTCTTTTTTCAATGAGTTTGTTGAGTCCATTGAGAAGTGATCCGCCACCTGTGAGGACGATACCTCTGGAACTGATGTCCGAAGCGAGTTCAGGTGGTGTTTTTTCTAGTACGAAGTGAACAGCGTCACATACTGAGTTGACCACTTCTTGAAGCGCCTCGAGCATTTCTTCACTGGAAATGGAAATGTTCTTTGGTAAGCCTGTAATAAGGTCTCTGCCTCTACAGTCCATCTTTATGGATTTTGTTCTAGGATATGCGGTACCAACGTTGATCTTAAGTTCTTCGGCAGTACGCTCACCAATCAACAAGTTATGTCTTTTTCTAAGATATTTGATAATGGCTTCATCAAACTTGTCACCGGCTACTTTAATCGAAGTGCTGACCACAATACCACCAAGTGAAATGACAGCGATGTCAGAAGTACCACCACCGATGTCGATGACCATGTTGCCATCTGGCTTTGTGATGTCGAGTCCGGCACCGATTGCAGCAGCAATTGGCTCTTCAATCAAAAATGTTTTTCCGCCACCGGCTTCCATGGTTGCGTCAAGTACAGCACGCTTTTCCACTTCAGTGACTCCGCTTGGAACACAGATGATGATTTTAGGTTTGAATAATCTTCTTCTACCACATGTTTTATTGATGAAGTATCTAAGCATACGCTCAGTGACATCATAATCCGATATGACACCATCTTTAAGTGGTCTGATCGCAATGATGTTTCCTGGAGTTCTACCAAGCATTTTTCTCGCTTCGTTACCTACAGCGAGAACTCGATCCGTATTTTTATCTATTGCCACGACCGATGGCTCTCTCAGAACAATGCCTTTACCTTTTATATACACAAGCACACTTGCCGTTCCAAGGTCTATGCCGATTTCAGTGCCTACTCCAAACATGAATTTCCACCTTCCACTACCATTATTTTAACTACTGATCTATTTACTGATTCTTACTATATTTGCTCCAAGTGCCAACAGATCGTTCTCTATTTGAGGATAACCTCGGTCGATATGGTAAATTTCATCGATTTCAGTTTCACCTTCAGCGATAAGTCCCGCTAGGACAAGAGCAGCACCTGCTCTGAGGTCGGTTGCTTTGACTTGTGCACCTTGAATTGTTTTGACTCCTTGAATTACAGCACTGTGGCCTTCAATCTTGATGTTTGCTCCCATGCGGTTGATTTCAGCAACGTGTCTGAATCTGTTTTCAAAAACGGTCTCATTAATGACACTTGTGCCTTCCGAAACAGATAAAAGTACCATGAACTGAGCTTGAGCATCAGTAGGAAACCCTGGATATGGCAAAGTCGTAAGGTCCACTGCTTTGAGTTCTCCGGTAGCAATCACTCGGATCACGTCGTCATCATCTTCTACAGTGACACCCATTTCACGAAGTTTTGCAGTCACAGGCTTGACGTGACTTGAAACCACATTGTTGATAGTGATGTCGCCTTTGGTAATTGCGGCAGCAACCATATACGTTGCCGCTATAATTCTATCAGGAATGGTTTGATGCTTGGTTCCAGTCATTTTCTCGACTCCGTTGATCCGAATCGTATCCGTTCCGGCGCCCCTAACATTCGCACCCATTTCATTTAAAAAGTTTGCAAGGTCTATGATCTCAGGTTCTTTTGCGGCATTTTGAATCAAAGTCTGTCCTTTTGCCATGGTAGCAGCCATCATGATGTTTTCAGTGGCACCGACACTTGGAAAGTCGAGATAGATTTCAGAACCCACCAAACCGTTTTCAGCTTTGGCTTCAATATAACCGTGACCTAGGGTCACTTCAGCTCCCAGAGCTTGGAAACCTTTTAAATGTAAATCTATAGGTCTTGCACCGATGGCGCAGCCACCAGGCATGGAAATCTTTGATATACCTTTTTTGGCAAGTAAGGGACCCATGACTAAAAAAGATGCTCGCATCTTCTGAATCAATTCATAAGGAGCTTCACAAAGTAATTTCTCAGCAGGGGTTGTCACAATAGTCTCATTTTCCTTATCATAGGAAACACTTAATCCAAGTGCTTCAAGCAATGTGATCATGACCTCAACATCCAAAAGTTCAGGAACACTTTCTATAGTACACTGCTCATCCGCCAATATGGATGCAGCAAGCAATTTCAAAACGGAATTTTTTGCACCCTTAAGTTTTACGCTTCCGATAAGGGGCCCACTTTTCTTAACTAAAAATTTAGACAATTTTTTCCTCCATTCAAGTTTAAACAATAATGCTCTCAATCTATAAGTAATTTCATTATTTTCAACTCAATTCAGTAAACCATTAAAACGGCAGTTTCCATTTATTATTATATATAAAAAAGCAATTAGTATCCACTATATTTTATGTTTTTTTTCATTATTTTTATGACGAAAACGCCTTAAATCGATTATTCAAGGCAAATGTTCTTATATTTAACTCAATTCCCGTAAAAATTCCGTTCAGAAAAGAAAAAATGACCAGTCATGCGACTGGTCCTCAAATTATTATGTTTTTTACTTACGAACTTCTCTAAGTTTAATACGATTGATGGCACGCTCAAGTGCCGCTCTCGCCCTGACAACGTCCACTTCTTTATCAATGCCTTCATATATGCGGGCTTCAGCTCTCCGTTTTGCTTCAAGTGCACGATCCATATCGATTTCATCTACCCATTCGGCTGAATCAATCACTACTGTGACGACTGTATCGTTCACAGTGACAAATCCTGCAGAACAAGCTGCCCATTTGAATGTCTGATCGTCTTGCCTAATCCGAAGACTGCCAACACGTAATGGAGATACTAGAGGTTCGTGGTCATATAAAATTCCTATATCGCCTTCGGTTGTCCGCATAATTGCCATATCTGTCTCACCCGAATAGAATGAACGATCTGGCGTGACTACATCGAGCTTGAACTTATTGCCCATCTAAACACCTCCATTATGCCCTGCTATTTTTGAATTTCTCGACAACATCTTCGATTGTTCCGCAGTAAAGGAACATTTGCTCTGGAATTTCATCGTGTGAGCCATCTAAGATTTCTCTGAACCCGCGAATGGTATCTTTAATTGGTACGTAGACACCCTTGAATCCAGTGAACTGCTCAGCAACATGGAAAGGTTGAGAAAGGAATCTCTGAATCTTTCTCGCTCTGCTTACTACCAATTTATCTGAGTCAGAAAGCTCATCCATACCAAGGATTGCGATAATGTCTTGAAGTTCATTGTATCTCTGAAGAATTTCTTGAACATCACGTGCAGTATTATAGTGCTCTTGACCAACAACATCTGGCATCAATATTCTTGATGAAGAATCCAGTGGATCCACAGCAGGATAAATACCGAGCTCTGAAATCTTTCTTGAAAGAACAGTTGTTGCATCAAGATGCGAGAATGTCGTCGCTGGAGCAGGGTCTGTAAGGTCGTCTGCAGGAACATAAACCGCTTGAACCGATGTGATGGATCCTCTTGTAGTTGATGTGATACGCTCTTGAAGCTCACCCATATCTGTAGCAAGTGTTGGTTGGTAACCAACGGCACTTGGCATACGGCCGAGAAGAGCCGAAACCTCAGAACCTGCCTGTGTAAATCTGAATATATTGTCAATGAAAAGAAGAACGTCTTTTCCTTCATGATCTCTAAAGTATTCTGCCATTGTAAGGCCCGTAAGACCTACACGCATCCTCGCTCCAGGTGGTTCATTCATTTGTCCGAAGACGAGAGTCGTTTTATCAAGAACTCCCGATTCCATCATTTCATGATAAAGGTCATTTCCCTCACGCGTTCTTTCACCAACGCCTGCAAAAACCGATAGGCCTCCGTGATTAGTAGCGATATTGTTTATAAGTTCTTGGATGATAACCGTCTTACCAACACCGGCACCTCCAAAAAGACCAATTTTACCACCTTTTGCATAAGGCGCAATGAGGTCGACAACTTTTATGCCGGTCTCAAGCATTTCCGCAGAAGTTCCCTGCTCCACGAATGGAGGGGCGTCTCTATGAATTGGCCAAAATTCAGCATCGCCTTTTTCGATTTGACCTTTTTCGTCAATTGTTTCCCCAAGTACGTTAATGAGTCTGCCCAAGGTTACATTTCCAACCGGTACAGATATTGGTGCCCCTGTAGATACAGCTTCAATACCTCTTACAAGACCATCTGTAGAACTCATTGCTACCGCTCTGACAGTGTTGTCTCCGATGTGTTGCAAAACCTCAGAAACAACATGAATGTCCTTATAATCAATTCTGATTGCATCATAAATATTAGGAAGCATGCCTGCTTCGAATCTAATATCGAGTACAGGTCCAATGATTTGAACGATTTTACCAATCGTCTGATCCATACTCTCACTCCTTTTTATACATTATTTTAGTGCTTCAGCACCACCAACAATTTCTGATATTTCTTGCGTAATGGCCGCTTGTCTCGCTTGGTTGTATGATAGTACCAATTCATCTATAATCTCTTCAGCATTGTCTGACGCACTTTCCATTGCAATACGTCTTGCTGCCTGTTCGGAGGCAGCTGATTCAATCAGGCCGCCATAAATGGTGCTTTCAATATACTTTGGAATAATATACTTCAACACTTCTTCCGGTGAAGGTTCATAAACGATAAATTCTTTCAATTCGTCCTCTTCTATACTTTCAGGACGCTCGATTGGCAACAATTGAAGTCTAGTTGCCACTTGTGAAATGGTACTAGCAAATCTCGTATAAACGAGTTGAATGGCATCTACCTCACCCTTGTTGTACAGGTCAGTTGCAATCTTCGCAATTTGAGACGCATGGATGTGCTCAGGTTTTTCTGAAATATAGAGAAAAGAGTCTGCAATCATAAAATCATGTCTTGTCAGAACTTCATTGCCTCTTCTTCCAACCGCCAAAAACTGTGCATTTTCCTTGTCTACTACATTTTCCAGTGCCGCTTTGATGACATTTGCATTGTATCCTCCACAAAGACCACGATCTGATGTGATGACGATGTAAAGGGTTTTTACAATTTCCTTGTCCGTAACGTAATCTGTCTTGATGGTTTGATCAGAACCAAGTACTTCCAATACGGCTTTTTGGATTGTTTCAAAATAAGGTTTTGTGATATCCATACGTTTACGAGCTCTTTTTAACTTTGCAGTAGAGACCAATTCCATCGCTTTTGTGATCTGCATGGTACTGTTGACGCTTCTTATTTTCCTTTTTATATCACGCGTACCGCTACCTGCCATGTTACCCCTCCTGTTCGGAAGTCTACTCTACTTTAAAGCTTTTTTTAAACTCAACGATTGCGCTTTGAAGTTTTTCTTCCATATCTTTTGTTAATTCACTTAACTCAACAATACTTTTTCCTATTTCCGGGTAATTGAGATCCAAGAATTCAAGCAATTCCGCCTCGAAACGACGAATTTGGTCCACTTCGATATCCGTCATATAACGATTGACAATCGTATAGATTGACATGACTTGATGATGAACGGACATTGGTTTGTATTGGGCTTGCTTCAATATCTGCATGAGTCTTTCACCATGTTCGAGTGTCGCTTTGGTGTCCTTGTCAAGCTCTGAACCAAACTGTGCAAACGCTGCGAGTTCTCTATATTGAGCAAGCTCAAGTTTGATCTTGCTCGCAACTTTTTTCATTGCTTTGATCTGAGCTGCACCACCGACCCTTGATACAGATATTCCCGGATTAACCGCCGGCCTTTGGCCTGCAAAGAACAATTCCGACTCAAGATAAATCTGACCATCGGTAATGGAAATGACATTCGTCGGAATAAACGCCGAAACGTCGCCTGCTTGTGTTTCGATGATCGGAAGTGCTGTGATTGAACCACCACCCAGTTTGTCGCTGAGCTTCGCTGAACGCTCAAGCAATCTACTGTGAAGGTAGAATACGTCTCCAGGATATGCTTCACGTCCTGGCGGTCTTCTGAGAAGCAAGGACATGGCACGATAAGCCACGGCATGCTTGGAGAGGTCATCATATACGATGAGAACGTGTTTCCCTGCATACATGAGCTCCTCAGCCATTGTTACGCCTGCATAAGGTGCAATGTATTGGAGTGGTGCAGGATCTGATGCAGTTGCTGCTACGATACAAGTAAAATCCATTGCACCATTATCCTCAAGTTGCTTCACGATTTGCGCTACTGTTGATTTCTTTTGTCCTATTGCGACATAGATGCAGTAAACATCTGTGTCTTTTTGATTGATAATCGTATCAATCGCTATTGCAGTCTTACCGGTCTGACGGTCTCCGATTATGAGTTCCCTTTGACCTCTGCCTATTGGAATCATGGAGTCAATCGATTTGATACCGGTTTGAAGCGGTTGAGATACAGATTTCCTATCAATAACACCTGAAGCTTTAGCTTCAATGGGTCTAAACTTATCAGATGGAATTGGTCCTTTGCCATCGAGCGGTTGGCCAAGTGAATTTACTACTCTACCAAATATGTTTTCGCCTACTGGCACTTCAACAACACGCTCTGTACGCTTTACCAAATCTCCTTCTCTTATATACTCGTCTGAGCCAAACAAAACGACACCGACACTATCTTTTTCAAGGTTTAGTACCATACCATATACTTCATGGGGAAATTCAAGAAGCTCCCCGGACATACAATTTTGAAGTCCATGGACTCTTGCAATACCATCGCCAACCTGAATGACAGTGCCTGTATCCTCTACTTGAAGCTTAGACTCATATTTCTTAATCTGTGATTTGATCACAGAACTAATTTCTTCTGGTCTTAGATTCATGTCTAACACACTCCTACTAAATTATTATTTGAGTTAAACCTTCGAGCATACCTTCCAGCTTGAACTTGACCGATCCATCTATGATCTGGTCTCCCATCTTCACCACAAGTCCACCCACCAAAGTAGGGTTTAGACTGGAAATCAACACAATATGTTTGCCAGTGATTTTTTCCAGATTCTGTGATAGGGCTCCAAGCTGCTCATCAGTTAATGGAATCACGGATTCCACAGATGCTTTTAAAATATTATTGTGCTCATCCACACGACGATCAAAGTCGTGTTTGATGTTTAGAAATTCAGAACCACGATTCTTGTCCAGAACGATTTTTAAAAAACTAAGTAGATCCTCAGAAATACTATCCTTGAAAGTCTCAGTGATTATCGCTTTCTTTTCTTCCAAATTGATTACCGGCGTTTTGATGATCTCAAAATACTCGGGATTATCTTCAAGCGCTTGGGCAAACAAATCAAACTCCTTTTGGATTTGATCCAAACGGTCCGATTCCAAGGCAAATTCAAAAATCGCCTGAGAATACGTGATATCGACTAGCTTTGCCATTGCGTTTCACCTACTTCACTGATGAACTTATTGATAAGTTCTTTATGATCGGCCTCATTGAGGTCTTTTTCAACCACTCTCGACGCAGCCAAGATTGTAAGGTGTGAAATCTGATCCTTCAACTCATTAACAGCTTTAACTCTTTCTCTTTCCAGTTCCCTATGGGCATTGAGTTTCATGCTTTCAATATCCGTTTCCGCGTCTTTTATGATCTCAAAAGCTCTGTTTTCAGCACGTAGAGTATGCTTTTTGACAATGTTCTTGCCTTCTTCTTCTGCCGAAGCAAGCTTTCCCTCATACTCAATTTTATGCTCCTGTGCGATGGCTTCCATATCCGCGGCATGTTGGATTTGATTTTTGATCTCGTTTTCACGATTTTGCATGAATTTTGTTACTGGCCCAAATAAAAACTTTCTAAGAATTAAATACAGGATGAGCGTATTGATCAGCTGGAATGCAAAAGTCCAGTTAATTTCTACAAGTCCCAATCTAAGACTCGCAGTTGTCAAGTCCATACTCATGTAAATCCTCCTTTACGGGATTATTTCCTATATTTTTAAAGCATTCTTACTAGTGGGTTTGCAAACAATAAAATAAGTGCGATTACAAGTCCGTAGATACCCGTTGTCTCTGCAACTGCTGCACCAAGTAACATTGTTCTAACGATGTCGCCTTGAGCTTCCGGTTGTCTGCCGACGCCTTCTGCGCCTTTACCTGCCGCATAACCTTGTCCAATACCAGGTCCGATACCTGCGATCATCGCTAAACCCGCACCAATAGCTGAAGCGGCAAGAATAAGAGCTTTTCCTGTAATAGGTTCCATAATATAGTTCCTCCTCAATGATTATTTAAAATGATTCAAACTCAATCCACGTTATAATCTTAATAGTGGATTGGCAAATAATAACACAAGCGCGATAACCAGCGCGTAGATTCCTGTCGTCTGAGCGACAGCCTGACCAAGAAGCATCGTTCTCGTAATCTGAGCTTGAAATTTCGGTCTTTTTCCAACCGCTTCAGCTCCCTTTCCAGCAGCATATCCTTGACCGATACCAGGACCTATGCCTGCGATCATTGCCAGTCCAGCACCTAATGCCGAAGCCATGAGAATAATTTCTGTTCCTTCAAGTCCAATCAGCGGATTACCGAAGAGCATCAATAACGAGATGACAAGTGCGAATATGCCCGATGTTTGAGCGACAGCCTGTCCAACAAGCATAGTTCTTACAATTTGTGATTGCAATATCGGTCTTTTACCAACCGCTTCAGTACCCTTTCCAGCAGCGTATCCTTGACCGATCCCTGGTCCCATACCCGCGATCATTGAAATACCAGCACCTATTGCAGAAGCCATAAGAACCAGTGTATTACCCTCGATATCGACCAGTGGATTACCAAAGATTAATATGAGCGCTACAACGAGTGCAAGGATGCCCGATGTTTCTGCGACAGCTGCTCCAAGTAGCATGACAAAAATAGATTTTCTTTGAGTTTTTTGATTTCTCGAAACAGCTTCAGCGCCTTTTCCTGCCGCATACCCCTGTCCAATGCCTGGACCGATTCCAGCAATCATTGCAAAACCGGCTCCGATTGCAGATGCGGAAAGGATGAGTGCTTTTGGTTCAAAAGTCATCAACCATTCGAAAAAGCGCATAATGAAATTGGTTGAGTCCATGTTTTCACCCCTTTATGATTTATTTCCCTTTGGCCATTTATTCCATAGCGCCAGAAACAAATACCATAGTCAACATTGTAAAGATAAATGATTGTAGCAATCCTGCAAATAAGTCGAAGTATATGTGCAGAACAGCCGGAACGCCAGCTTGAAGAAATGGAACAGCAAGGCCTAAAAGTGACTCGGTAAAACTACCCAGTGCGCCATAAAGAAGCGTCATAATGATTACGCCCGCAACGATATTTCCGAACAAACGAAATCCCAGTGATATCGGGTTCGCAAGCTCTCCAATAATGTTGAGAGGTAATAAAAAAGGTATAGGTTCCAAGAATCCCTTCGAGTATCCGCCAAGTCCTTTACTCTTCACACCGAATACCTGTGTCAGCACAAAAGTAGTGATCGACAAGCTCATCGTAGTGTTAAGGTCAGCTGTAGGGGGTCTAAATCCAAATAATCCAATAACATTGGATAAACCGATGAAAATTAGAAGAGTCCCCACAAAAGGTGCCCATCCAGAATTGCGCTCACCCATGTTTTGTTTCGTCATGCCGTTGATTACATCAACGATTTGTTCAACTACCAGTTGAAAACTTTTCGGCTCCCTTTTTAGATTTCGAGTGGCCAAAATCGAAAAAATGAGTACCACAAGCATGATCAACCAGGTGACAGTTACTGTTTCAGTCACAGGAATGGAGCCAATGTGAAAAACAATACGTGGTCCAAAACCTTCAACGCCCATTAGTTTCGTCCTCCTTTCTCTTAAAGATGTTTTTGTAGTAGGTCTTGTCATTAAAAAGATTTGTTGCAAAAATCACAAATTTTATTAAAAGCAGTCCGATTACAGTACCAATGATGTTGATATAAGGTGCCACAATCGAAACATAAATAACAATTGCTGTGATGAAATATCTAATGAAATATTGGGTAACCACAAAGGTTTGAGCCTTCCCAGGATGCATTTTGACCGCCCTGTTCAAAGTGTTTGCGAGTTGAAAAAAATTAAGAGCGCTTATGGCAGAGCCAAAAATCAATCCCATAAGGAAAGGAACAGGATCCTTCAAAAACACAAAACCCATGATGCCAAGGGCGGCAATAACTGCAGCAAGTAATTTGACCACAGTGATTTGAGTTTCTCTAACTGAATTCATTTAGTCACTTCCGTTTCTTTTTTCGTGCTTCTTTCTCAAACTTCTGAACATAGCGTTCGGGGGTTTCGGAATCCTCATAATCCTTGCTCTGTCTTATGGCAAGGACATATAGGTTTCTAAATGATGCGCCAACTCCTAGAAGCAGACATATGATCAGAAATATGCTTCCGTCTCCAAATTTTCTGTCCAGCCAGTTGCCAATGAAGACACCTCCAATGATTGGAACAATCATCATAATGCCAACTTGTGACAAAAGCGCAAGATTTTGTAGTATGTTTTTTTGATTTTTCTTCATAATTTTGTCCTCATTTTAATAATTACTAAGTTATTATACCATACTTCATTAATTTTTTTGTACAATTATTACGAAGAAAAGGGTGCAATTGTCACAATTGCACCCTTTCTAATCAATATATTTCCACAACTTGATAAATTTGACAATTCTTTCACAAGCTCTACCATCTCCATAAGGGTTCACCGCTTCAGACATAGTCTTATAGTATTTTTCATCGTTAATCAGACGCGATGTCATTTCAATAATGATATCTTTTTCAACACCCGCAACAACTACCGTCCCCGCTTCAACAGCTTCTGGACGTTCAGTTTCAGTTCTTAGTACGACAACAGGCTTACCCAGTGTGGGCGCTTCTTCTTGAATACCCCCAGAATCTGTCATAATCAGATACGATTTTGCCATAAGATTGGCAAAAGGCTTATACTCAAGCGGTTCAATGAGATGAATTCTTGAATGCCCCGTTAGATACTCATCCGCTGATGATCGAACCTTCGGATTGAGATGAACTGGAAAAACGACTTCAACATCCTCATGATGTTCCACGATAGCTCTGATCGCACTGAAAATTTTAACCATAGGTTCACCAAGGTTTTCTCTTCTGTGCGCTGTGACAAGAATCACTTTGTTTTTCTCAAAATTGATGTTGTTCAGTATAGGGTCTTTGAACCTATAGTCAGGCTCAATAACTGAAACCAATGCATCAATGACAGTATTTCCTGTTTTAACAATTTTCCCCTCGTCTATGCCTTCACGGACAAGATTCACAACATTGCCATCTGTTGCAGCAAAATGTATCGTTGCAAGTCTTGAGGCAAGCATACGATTCATCTCTTCGGGATACGGACTATAAATATTGCCACTTCTGAGTCCAGCCTCCACATGTCCAACTGGAATCTGCTCATAAAAAGCAGCAAGAGCTCCCGCAAAGGTCGTGGTTGTGTCTCCGTGCACCAGAACGATATCAGGTTTTTCAGACGCAATAACAGACTGCACACTCTCGAGGACACGCGCAGTGACTTCAGTAAGCGTCTGACCATGCTGCATCAGATTGAGATCATGATCCGGGACAATCTTAAAAACGTCCAGAACCTGATCCAACATTTGTCGATGTTGTGCGGTGACGCAAACAATAGAGGTAATTTCAGGATCCTTTTCCAACACTTTAACAAGTGGTGCCATTTTGATGGCTTCTGGCCTAGTTCCAAAAAGTGTGAGCACTTTTATCATAATTTACTCCAATGTGTTCTTTTTTTCAAGCCAAAGCGATCTATTGATTGGGATGATCACAACAACCACCGCTATCCCAAGCAATATACCCGCTGGTATCCAGTTTTCTTTGAGCAGTTCAATAGCACCGCCTCCAAGAAGAGCACTGATCAGATACATGGCGAGAACCGCTTTCTTTTGATTGAACCCTAGTGAAAGTAGCCGGTGGTGCAAATGCCCCCGATCCGCTTCCATTATCGGTTTTCTATTTATTTTTCTTCTGAGTATTGCAAATGTCGTATCAAATATCGGTACACCAAGAGCAAGTATCGGCACGACCACAGTGAGTGCAGTGGCACCTTTGAGTGCACCGTCAATCGATACTGCAGAAAGTACAAGTCCAAGGAAAAGCGCACCGGCATCACCCATGAATATTTTTGCTGGATTAAAATTGAAAGGTAAAAACCCGATTGAGCTACCTGCGAGTATGAGCGTAATCATAGCCGCGTCATATCTGAGATTGATCATAGCGATGTAACTGAGTGTAATGGCAGCAATTGCAGAAATACCCGCAGCAAGGCCATCCAGTCCATCAATGAGATTCACAGTGTTGGTAACTCCTACAATCCACAAAATTGAGATCGGTAGAGAAAATGCGCCAAGCATAATGTAACCTGAATCCGCAAAATAGTTGGTGAAATATTTGATCTCAAATCCGGCAGTAACAAGAACGATGGCCGCTATGATTTGCATCATGAGCTTTCCTTTCGCACCAAGTGGCTTGACATCATCTATCATTCCGGTAATAAGTACTATTAGTGAAGCGACGAATAGCCCCATCAGTTTGAAAGGTTCTATATTGGCGAATAAAAACATACTCACGAAAAACCCTGTAAAAATAGCCAGGCCTCCCCAGAGCGGAATTGGCTTTGAATGAACGCGCCTCTCGTCTTTTGGAATATCAATAGCTCCGAATCGATGTGCCAGCTTGATCACTTGTGGCGTTAAAAGAAAACTGATCAAACCTGCAATAATCGCAGGTATATACATAAAACACCTCTACTTTATTTTGTACCGAATAAACGGTCACCAGCATCACCAAGACCTGGTACGATGTATGCGTGCTCGTTCAGTTTCTCATCAATGTGTGCAACATAGATATTTACATCTGGATGCATGGTTTGAACAGCTTTGATCCCTTCAGGACAACCGATCAGACATACAAATTTGATGTTGATGGCGCCTTGAGCTTTGATGAACTTTATAGCGGCATTGGCAGAGCCACCCGTTGCAAGCATCGGATCAACGACGATTAAATCTCTCTCACTGACATCTGTAGGAAGCTTGCAGTAGTACTCAACTGGTTCGAGTGTTTCTGGATCACGGTAAAGTCCTACATGGCCCACTTTCGCCGCTGGCAAAAGATTTAAAAAGCCATCAACCATTCCGAGTCCCGCTCTTAAAATAGGAACAATTCCTAATTTTCTTCCAGAAAGCATTTGTGTTGTTGTTTTACAGATTGGTGTCTCAATTTCAACATCCTGAGTCGACAAATCTCTTGTCACTTCATATGCAAGAAGCATTGAAACCTCTTTGACAAGTTCTCTAAATTCTTTGGAACCTGTATTCTTGTCTCTGATCAAACTCAATTTATGCTGAATTAATGGATGATTCATTTCAATTACTTTACTCATTTTGCACCCCTTTACAGATATTTGGCTTCAATCGCCTTGATTTTATTCACGCGTGTTTCATGTCTTCCACCTTCAAAAGTCGCTTCGAAAAAAGTGTCTACGATTTTTAATGCAAGTCCTTCACCGACAACACGTTCTCCTAGTGCTAAAATGTTGGCATTGTTGTGACATCTTGCCATTTCAGCGCTGAAAGTATCGCTGACCGGTGCTGCGATGATTCCTTTGACTTTGTTTGCTGCAATTGAAATTCCAAGTCCCGTTCCGCAGACCAAAACGCCTAATTCACATTCTCCGGATGTAATGGCTTCGGCTACTTTGAGGGCATAATCCGGATAATCCACCGACTCCATTTTTTCCACTCCAAAGTCCACTACCTCATAACCTTTTTGTTCGAGATGGGTCTTAATCGTCAACCTGAGATTAAATCCGCCATGATCCGAACCTAGAGCAACTTTCATCAGACACCTCCACACATTTATTAGACTTAATTTCCCTATACATTATAATGATTTGGACCCTAAAAATCAAATTAAATTTTGAACACACGTCCTTCTGAAGCCTTTTCGAGACGATTCATAATGGCGTGTCCGAGCGCATTTTCACTGACTCCATGTACTAAAATGAAGTCTGCTCCAAGTTCATCCAATTTCCTTAAATCCTTAAAAAGATTTCTTGCAAGTATGTCCAGATCTTTTGAACTGCCTTCCCGCACAAGATGGACCTTGTCTTTCGTAAGGTTGTAAATGGCATTATCTCTCAACAATCTCTCAAGGACCAGCGCATCCTCTTCAAAAATCATCACTCCAATGCTATGACCCGATTCAATCACTTCAATGATCTTATTGTAGAATATTTTAATGACAGCCATCAGATCACCTGAATAAACACTGACTTCAGCATCTGGAGCATAGTGCTTATACTTCATTCCTGGTGCCTTTGGTGTCAAATTATATTCGTTTTTATTAAGAAGTGCCGGATCAACTTCGCATGCTCCAACGCACTCTACAATCATTTCTCTCGTAATCTTACCCGGTCTTAATATGACTGGAACATCGCCCGTTACGTCAAGTACAGTTGACTCAAGACCGACCTCGGAATCCCCACCATCCACGATGCAATCCACACGGCCGCTCATTTCCTGTAGGACATATTTGACATCTGTCGGACTTGGTTTGCCCGACAAATTTGCTGAAGGGGCCGCAACAGGGACACCAGAGAGTTCAATTAGCTTCAGTGCAACTGGATGGCTTGGCATTCTCACACCTACAGTTTCAAGCCCTCCGGTAACCTTATAGGGCACCTGATCTTTTTTCTTGACCACGAATGTGATTGGTCCAGGCCAAAACGCTCCCATAAGATTTTTTGCATATGGCTTGATTTCCTCGGCAAGTTCATCGAGCATATCCAAACTTGCGATGTGAACAATCAATGGGTTGTCGGACGGACGCCCCTTTGCATCGTATATTGCATTTACCGCTGATTCGCTCAGCGCGTTGCCACCTAGTCCATATACAGTTTCCGTGGGAAAAGCCACAGTCTTTCCCTTTGCCAGCATTTCAGCTGCCTCAACGAGTTGTTCTTCCATGTCTGCAGAATTGATTCTTATAATCAATGTATCTTTTTTCATCAATTTCACCTTACCCTATAACAAAAGCAGTCTATTAGACTGCTTCTAGAATTGATTAATTAAATTTATGTCGCAGTTTTAACTCTTGTGAAAGTCCATTTCAGGAGAGATGGTGTCATTAATGTCGTAACAAGTACCATCAACACTGCAGCTGCCATTTCCTTATCATTCAAAATAGACATCTGTAAGCCAAGATTGGCTACAATGATGGCAACTTCTGCTCTAGGGACCATCCCGACACCGATTTGGAGCGATTGATTGCTATCAAATCCAGACAATCGCGCACCCACTCCACAACCAATGATTTTTCCGAGAACACCTGCGACAATCAATATTGAACCAACCCCCACTGCTGTGAGTGCGGCTTTCAAATCAATGCCCATTCCGATACTGACGAAAAAAACCGGTGTGAAAAGAAAAGTAGCAATTTTATTGACATCATGGGATACCCTATGTTTGAAAGATGTCATTGAAAAAATGATTCCCGCAAAATAAGCGCCTGTAATGGCGGCGACACCAAACTCTTCAGACAAGAATGCGAGAATGAAACATAGTATGATAGCGAGTGTAATAATCTTGTCATCGCTGTCTGTATCGACATCCAATTTCTTAAGAATTTTTATAACTATAAATCCTACACCATAAAGAATAGCAAAAAAAGCTACAATTTTAAGCGAGACTATAGCGAGAGAGCTTGAAGCTCCTGGTTTGACAAGTCCGACAAGCAGTGTAAGCAAAATAATGCCTGTAACGTCGTCAATGATTGCAGCTCCAAGAATCATGAGCCCTTGCTTGGTTCTCAGTTGTTTCATCTCTCTAAGAGTCTGCACCGATATGCTGACTGATGTGGCTGTTGATACCAATCCTAAAAACAAAGCCACAATTAAAGAGTGATCTGGCAAAATCACCATAATACCTATAAATACCAACGCTGCAGGTACAATGATTCCTCCGAGTGCGATTAATGAAGATGATTTGATGGATGCCAACAACTCTTTGACATCTGTTTCTAGTCCTGCGATGAACATAAGGAGCACTACGCCGATATGAGCGAATTGCTCTATCAATTCCGTTTTATCTAGTAACCCCGCTCCAAAGATCAAACCCACAAGAATTTGACCCATGACAGCAGGCTGTTTTAATTTTTCACTGATCACACCGGCAACATGTGCTGCTAAAAGTACAATCGCCAGTTGTAACATAAACAAATAACTTGATTCCATAACATCCCCCATTCAAGTGGTTTAACCCACTGAATCAGTATACTCCTGTAAAAATGTTTTTTCAAGGGGATTTTTTTACTGCGCTTCCAACGTTTTTAACGCTTCTGCTTGAAAAAATGTACTGAGTTCATCAATCATCTCATCGATTTCTCCGTCCATGAAATGCTCAAGCTTATACAGTGTAATTGGTATTCTATGGTCAGTAATTCGAGCTTGAGGGAAGTTGTATGTTCTAATTTTAGCACTTCTGTCACCTGTGCCTACCTGACTTCTTCTCTGTTCTGCGATTTCGTCGTTTTGCTTGTTGAGTTCCATTTCATAAAGTCGTGCTTTTAAAACTTGCATCGCTTTATCTTTGTTCGTGAGTTGTGATTTGCCATCTTGGCAACTTACAACAAGTCCAGAAGGCAAATGTGTGATCCTTACCGCAGAATCGGTGGTGTTGACACTTTGTCCACCGTTACCTGAAGATCTGAAAACATCGATTCTGAGATCGTTTTGTTTGATATCAATTTCAACGTCATCCACTTCTGGCAAAACGGCTACAGTAGCTGTGGAAGTATGGATTCTACCTCCAGATTCCGTTTGTGGAATTCTTTGCACTCGATGTGTGCCGCTCTCATACTTCATTTTTGAATAGGCACCGGCACCTTGAATCAGCACGGATGCTTCCTTGATTCCACCAACACCGGTTTCATTAGTGTTGAGCACTTCAATCTTCCATCGTTTACGCTCCGCATAGCGGAGGTACATTCTGAGAAGTTCAGCGGCAAATAGACCTGCCTCATCACCGCCCGCACCGGCTCTTACTTCGAGAATAACGTCACGTGAGTCGTTCGGGTCTTTTGGCAGAAGCAGTTTCTTCAAATCAAACTCGATCGTCTCAATAGAGTCTTCAAGTTCAATGAGTTCCACTTTTGCCAGTTCCCTCATTTCCTCATCGCTTTCCCTGAGCATCTCTTTAGCTTCTTGGATGCCTTGTTTTACAGCTTTCAATTCTTTATACTTCGTTACAATTGGCGTCATTTCAGAATGTTCTCTCATCAATTTTTGCCAAGCGTTTTGATCACTGATCACTTCAGGTTCGGACAATTTGAGTCCTAACTCTTCATATTTTTCTTCAATAAACTCTAACTTATCAAACATTTTCATGCCTCCATAATGCTTTCTTACCATAGATAAAACGTGGTATGCCACATAAATCACAGAAATGATTCACATCTTCATAACCTGCCGAAACCAACATCACCTCAATAGCTTCAGCTTGGTCGTGACCGGCCTCAAAAACCAATATGCCTCCATCCTTCAAAAAAGATAAAGCCTCTGGTATAATTCTTTTATAAAAATCTAGTCCGTCTTCCCCACCGAAAAGTGCGAGATGAGGTTCATAAAGCGCCACTTCCCTTTGCATTCCATTGATGTCAACTGCTGGTATGTACGGTGGATTGGATACAATCAGATCGAAGTCCTTTTCGGTCACATCCACAAAAAGATTGCTCTCAATAAAATGGATCTTTCCGGATACGTGGTTGAGTACACTGTTTTCCTTGGCTTTTTCAAGCGCTGAAGAGGAAATATCCGATGCGTACACATCGGTCCATGTGTTCAGACGGGCTATGGAGATGGCAATAGCGCCACTTCCTGTGCCTATGTCGAGAACTTTTGGGGATTTTATCGATTTAATGCGGCCCAGAGCCCATTCCACAAGCACTTCTGTTTCAGGTCTCGGAATCAGAACACTATCATCCACTGAGAAATCCAGCCCCATGAAAGCCTGCTTCCCGAGAATATATTGAAGTGGTTCGTTTGCAATTCTTCTTACAGCAATCGCCTCTGCCATTTCAACTTTTCCATCGGGAACTTCTTTATCCTTATCCATGATCAAATCCACAGGAGATACCTCAAGAACATGAAGCAAAATGGTCTTTGCCTCGTATGCCCATGAGTCGGTGGCTTTACCAAGTACTGTTTCAAGTCGCAACTGCAATTCTCTAAGCTTCATTTACTGGTTCATCCATTTCTTCTAGCACACGTTTGAATGCGGCTATTGCCACTTCAAGTTGCCCATCATCAGGTTCCTTAGTCGTTAGCTTCTGCATCATAAGGCCAGGAGCGCTTAGTGCTCTTACCACAGGGTGGTTCGACTTTCCAGCCAGTCTAATCATTTCATAGGACAGACCTGCCACAACAGGGAAGAGTAAAATTTTGCTTAATATCCTCACCAAAAGGCTTTCCCAACTTAGGAAAGAAAACAGTATGATACTAATGGTCAAGACGTAGAAAATGAAACTCGTTCCACAACGAGGGTGAAGTGTGGTGAATTTTCGTGCGTTTTCCACAGTAACTTCCTGACCACTTTCATAGCAGTGGATTGTCTTGTGTTCCGCTCCATGGTATTCAAAGACGCGTTTGATGTCTTTCATTTTAGAAATCAGTGCTATATAAGTAACGAACATAACAATCTTCATCACACCTTCTAGTGCGCTGAGCAACCATTGTGTCTCAATGAAATTCTTCATATAACCGACTATGCCGGTGGGTAACACACCAAATAAAAGCATTGCAAACAGAAAAGCAAAAGCTATTGAGAATCCAAGAAGAATATCGTCGGCTCGTTTTCCGAATTTATCATAAAGCATCAACTCGAACTTACCTTTTTCTTCCCCTTCGCCTTCGACGAAAAATTCAGCTGAGTAAGTCAACGCTCTGACGCCTACAATCATGGATCCGATCAATGCGAACATGCCTCTAAGCAGTGGCAATTTGGCTATTTTATATTTTTCGAATGATAATGCTTGTTCCATT
>JAGXHV010000111.1 GCA_024636005.1 Bacillota bacterium | reverse complement strand
GGCATATCCACCGGATTCGATGCACTCGATGAAAAGACCAATGGACTTCAGCGGTCAGACCTTATACTCATCGCTGCACGTCCCTCCATGGGTAAGACAGCTTTCGCGCTCAACATTTGCCAATTTGCGGCAGTCAAGGAAAAACGAAGTGTTGCCATTTTCAGTCTCGAGATGGCCGCAGACCAGCTCGCACAAAGACTACTCGCCACCCAATCTCTCGTGTCCATCGGTGACATCCGTACGGGTAACATCGAAGACGACGATTGGATCAAACTGGCCAGGAGCAGCGCACAGCTCGCTGAATCAAAGATATTCATTGACGACACACCTGGTATAACAGTGGCAGAAATACGTTCCAAATGTAGACGTCTCAAAATGAATCACGGACTTGACGTCATCATGATCGACTACTTGCAGCTGATGTCCGGTGGTGGAAAAACGGAAAACCGTCAACAGGAAATCTCCACGATTTCGAGATCCCTCAAAGAAATCGCAAGAGAGATGAATTGTCCTGTGATCGCACTTTCGCAGCTCTCCCGTGCATCGGAACTTAGAGCTGACCACAGGCCGATCCTTTCCGACCTTAGAGAGTCCGGAGCTATCGAGCAGGATGCCGATATCGTTATGTTCCTCTACAGAGATGAGTATTACAATCCCGATACCGTGGATGAGAAACTCAAGGGCATCGGAGAGATTATTATCGCAAAACAAAGAAACGGAGAAACAGGCAAGGTTTATCTCGCTTGGCTCGGTAAATACACTAAATTTGCCAACACTTCTCAGATGAGGTGATCGAATTGGACGTAACTTTCAGAAAAATAAAAAAAGATGACATGAAGCATTTTAAGAAGTGGGGAAAACATGAGGATCCAAGATTTTTTCAGTATAATTTTGGATACAATTCCCAGATGGAGTATGATGCTTGGTATTATTCAAAGCAGCGATGGCTTTTCAGAAAAGTCTATGGCCTTTTTCTGGATGAACAACCCGTTGGATTCATCACTCTCAAACAGATCAATTACTTCAAAAAAACTGCGGAACTCGGCATTGCCGTGGATCCCAATCAAATGAATAAAGGATACGGCACCAAAATGCTCAGGATGTATTTGGATTATGTTTTCGAACACTATCCCATTGAGGTGATGTGTCTCAAAGTTTCGCATTTCAACACCAGAGCACAAAAAAGTTACAACAAGGTGGGATTTAGGGAAGTCGCTGAGTCCTATGAACCCTTTGAGGAGCAAGGGTATAAAGACCTTGTCATGGAACAGTTTTCCGATCAGTTCGATATGATCGAAGGCACCCTTTACACCCGGTTCATCAAAATGAAAATCGATAAAATCACATATCTCACAGCCAGAGAAGAATAGGCTGTGAGATATTTTGTCTTTATACTGGATTATTTATTTGAAATATCATATAATTAGAATGTATTTATTATGTATTTTGTATTCATGAAACGAGGACCTTATGACGCAGGATAATATGATCACAATCAAGGCGAGAGCCAAAGTCAACTTGACGCTCGATGTGATCGGTAGAAGAGAAAATGGCTATCACGATGTGAAAATGATCATGCAACAGGTGGACCTTTATGATTTGGTTTCAATACGCTGCATCCCGGAAAGTGGAGTCAGACTGACTTGTACGGATGATTTTTTGCCCGTGGACGATAAGAATATTGCCTATAGAGCCGCTGAAAATATGTGTAAAAAATACGATATAGCACACGGCTTTGAGATTCACATAGAAAAGAACATACCCGTATCCGCAGGACTTGCCGGAGGAAGCACAAATGCAGCTGCAGTAATCAAAGGCATCAACAGGCTTTGTGGTCTGGGACTGTCTGAGAAAACCATGATGGCGATAGGATTTGAACTAGGGGCAGATGTTCCATTTTGCATCATGGAAGGGTGTGCGCTGGCTGAGGGACTCGGGGAAAAATTGACACCGATCAGAGGCTTTGAACACGCATGGATGGTACTGGTCAAACCTAATTTCGGTGTTTCGACAAAAGAGGTCTATACAGCACTTGAGTATGATCAGCTGAAAGGGCATCCTGATACACTTGGGATGCTGAGCGCACTTGAAAGCCAAAAGAGACACGATATTTTGGGCAGGGTCTATAACGTGCTCGAAGAAGTGACACTCAAACTCTATCCTGGGGTAGTTGAAGCCAAGCGATTCCTGGCTGGTCATGGCGCTGAAGGCGTTCTGATGAGTGGGAGCGGTCCAACAGTATTCGGATTTTACAAAAGCTATGAGCGTGCAAAGAACGCCCAGAAAAAAATCAAGAAGCATTATTCACAGAGTTATGTCGTAACGACTTATAATAAACATGAAAATAGGAGGTCCCATGAGCGTAAAATTTGACAAATTGGAGATTAGAAATTACAAACCACTTGGAGAAGTAGTATTTGAATATTTGAGAAACGCCATTTTGAGCGGTGAACTCAAACCTGGAGAAAGACTGATGGAAGTCACCATCGCCGACCAACTAGGGGTCAGCAGAACTCCTGTAAGAGAAGCGATCAGAAAACTGGAGAAGGAAAGTTTTGTCATCATGATTCCTAGAAAAGGCGCATATGTCGCGGATCTTACGAAAAATGATATCCTGGAAGTCCTTGAAATCCGAAAGGAACTTGAAGGCTTTGCCGCCGCACTCGCCGCCGAAAGAATGAACGATGAAGAAAAGGAAGCGATGAGCAATGTCGTCGAATCATTTAACTTATCCCTCGCTAAGATGGACAAGAAGAGCATGATTGAAAGTGACAATGAATTCCACTCTTTGATTTTCAAAGCCACCAAGAACCAAAGACTCATCAATATCATCTATGACCTTCACGATCAATTCCAACGATTCAGACTGATCTACTTCAGTGAATTCAATAATTTCAAAGAGATTCAAGAATCACATGGAAGAATCTTCGATGCCATTTTGAAATGCGACTCAGGTAGAGCCAAAGAAGAAGCTGAAAATCACGTGGAGAGCATTCGTGAACTCGTCAATAAGTGGATCGCGGAATGAATGTAAAGATCATATCCAGAATTAAGGACTCTGAGGGTGAAGTCAATGAAATGACTCTTTTTACAGAGGCAACATACCAAAACAAATCCCAAAAGTCATTTTTGATGTACGACGAAAGCGAGCTCAGTGGTCTGGAAGGCACAAAAACCCTTCTCATCTACGATGGTGAAAAAGTTGATATCAAACGTTATGGCAGCGTGAACAGCAACCTCAACATAGTGATGGATGAGAGTGTCGAGAACATTTATAGGACGCAGTATGGGATTTTTGTAATGCATACTATTGGCAAACAGATTCACTGGAAAGATGCAGATGGCATCCAAATTCAATTGAGGTACCAACTCGTTATTGAAGGTGATGGTGCTCAAACTGAAGTTTCCATTGAAATAGAGGAGATAAAAAATTGAATGTGAAAAACGACAACAGGTTGCTGCTTTTCAGACTTGTGTTTTTAAGTCTGATCATTAGTCTGATTCCAGTGGTGGCCATGTTACTTTTAGAACGCGATGATTATATGGCTTTTTACATTGTGAGCGTCATTTATACGATGACAGTCATGAGCGTCGGATATCATTATTATCGCAATTTCACTAAAAAAACAGCTAGACAACTTAAGTCGCTTGTCAAAAAGGAAACTTTGATCAATGGCGAACTCGTCCTCATCAATACAGAGGAGAAACTCAAGAGCATTCTGTCTCTTGAAATTGAAAGCAATTCGAAGCAAATGAACGACTCCTCCATACTTTTTTTTGATGTGGACGACCTTGGGCACATCAACAAAAAGTATGGGTATGATGTTGGAGATCAGGTGATCATCGAACTGATTTTGCTCACGAAACTGATGATTGAAAAAGGCGACCAGCTCGCACGGATCAAAGGCGATACTTTTGCTGTCATGTTTTCGGGCAAGGACAAAAATTACGCCTATAAATTTGCTTCAAAGCTAAAAAAGAAAGTGGAAGAGATTCCATTTCAAATTGAAGATAGAGTCACGTGCAGATTTGTCGTCCTTCCGATCGACCGCTGGCTATCTGAAGAAAAATTGCTTTTGCTGGCTTATGAAAAATTGAAGCTCGCAAAAGATTACGGAAAAGGTGTCGTACTTTAGCGCCTGAAATTCGGCACACGCCCAAAATTAGGCATGGAGGAGAAAAATCGATATGCATCCTTTTTTAACACTTGACCACGTAAAATTCATGCTGGAATACATCAGTGACGGTGTACAAATCGTCGATGAAAAAGGGAACCTCGTCTATTGCAACAGAAACTCCGCAATGCTCGATGACATCAACATCTCCGACTCCATAGGCAAACACATAACAGAGATCTATCCATCCCTCAAAGAGGAGGAAAGCACTCTGCTTAAAGTCCTTGCGACGAAGACTCCGATCTTCAATCGCGAGCAGACTTATCGTACATACAAAGGCAAAATGATCGCCACCATCAACAGCACACTTCCAATCCTGAACAATGGGCATATAGAAGGTGCTATAGAAATCTCGAGAAACATCACCCCATACAAAGAGCTCTCCGAGCGCTATATCGACCTGCAATCCATGGTCCAAGGGGGAGATTCCACCGTAAGAGATAGAGCAACTAGAACCGATGTCGCCGTTTTCAATTTTGAAGACATCATCACGAGTCACTCTGAATTCAACCGCGTGAAAGCCGTCGCCATGAAAGCTGCTCGTACGGAAATTCCAGTCCTCATTTATGGTGAGACGGGTACCGGAAAGGAACTTTTGACTCAGGCGATTCACAACAGCAGCAAACGGAAAAACAGACCTTTCATTGCTCAAAACTGTGCAGCACTGCCATCATCACTTCTCGAAGGCATACTCTTCGGTACGGTCAAAGGCGGTTTTACAGGCGCTGTGGATAGAAAAGGGCTTTTTGAACTGGCTGACTCTGGAACGCTGTTTCTCGATGAGATCAACTCCATGCCACAAGAGCTTCAAGCCAAATTGCTCCGCGTGCTTCAAGATGGCATCATCAGACGTGTTGGGGATACGAAGGAACACCGGGTGGACGTGCGGATCATCGCAGCCACCAATATCGATCCCAACATCGCCATTGAAAATGGCCTCATTCGAAGAGACCTCTATTACAGATTGAACACGGTCACACTGTGGATTCCAAAGCTTTCCGACAGAAAAGAGGATATCCCTTTACTCACAAAATTCTTCATCGACAAATACAACAACCAGCTCTACAGGAACTTTAAAGGCATCTCAGAGGAAGTCATGCGCCTGTTTTTAAACTACAGTTGGGAAGGCAACGTGAGGGAACTTGAACACGTGATCGAAGGTGCTGTGAATTTTGCGGAAGGCAATATCATAGAATTCATGGACTTGCCTCCAAATCTCAAAAGCTATTACAAGTTGCATGTTGAGCACGAAATCCACGAATCGATTACAGAAAAGCACCAACCAGAAACAAGTGAGAACTTCAATCTCAACCAGATTGTGGAAGAAGCTGAGAAAAGAGCGATTGAAAAAGCTTATGAAGACAGTTTCCACAACATCACACAAACGGCTAAAGTACTGGGAATACCCAGACAGACGCTTCAGTACAAGCTTAAGAAGTATAATCTTTGATGTTTATTGACACCCCTGATGGTCGGTTACATGCCACCAGGTTTTTTTTATTCTGAAATGCCGAAAATTCGGCACCAACAAATTGTGTCATAATTGTATATTGTATATCTCGAA
Source organism: Bacillota bacterium (assembly GCA_024636005.1). GTDB lineage: Bacteria > Bacillota > Clostridia > Peptostreptococcales > Acidaminobacteraceae > Fusibacter_D. Next base: position 27,304 of record JAGXHV010000111.1, on the reverse strand, counting down.
ATCGAAACCACAATATATAGTCGATTAATAAAATGCCGCATTGTTAAAGGTTTGGCACAGAACTTGCACCTTATAGTGAAGTGAGATAAACTTATACAAGGTGGGAGGCATCTACAATGAAAAAAGGTAGCAAATTCGGAACACATCGTGTAATCCAGCCAGAAGGTATTTTACCACAGCCGGCTGAAATCATTTCAAACGACATGGAAATCTATGATAATGAAATCTTGATCGACGTACAAACACTCAATATCGATTCTGCATCGTTCACACAAATCAAACAAGAAGCTCATGGCGACGAAGCAAAGATCAGAGAAATCATGCTTGGTATCGTCAGCAAATATGGAAAGCACAAAAATCCTGTAACAGGATCGGGTGGCATGCTCATCGGTACAGTGGAGAAAATCGGTCCTGCACTCGAAGGTAAGATAGACCTTAAAGTCGGCGACAAAATCGCGACACTCGTTTCACTTTCATTGACACCGCTCGTGATTGATGAAATCTTAGAAATCAGAATCAATATCGACCAAGTGGACATCAAAGGTAAAGCCATTTTATTCGAAAGCGGCCTTTATGCGAAAATTCCATCAGATATTCCAGAAAATCTCGCTCTTTCAGTACTTGACGTAGCTGGTGCGCCAGCACAAACAGCAAAACTCGTCAAGCCTGGTGACACAGTACTCGTTATCGGCGGCGCTGGAAAATCGGGAATGCTTTGTCTTTATGAAGCGAAAAAACGCGCTGGCGTCACAGGAAAAGTTATCTGTCTTCAGCACAATGACCATGCAAAAGACCGCGTCATGAACGCAGGTCTCTCGGATCACTTCGTGGTGGCAGATGCGACAAACGCTGTAGAAGTTCTAGAAAAAATCAGCGCAATAACAAGTGATAAAATGTGTGATCTCGTCATCAACTGCGTCAACGTTCCAAACACTGAAATGTCCTCCATCCTCGCCACAAAAGACGACGGCATGGTTTACTTCTTCAGTATGGCGACAAGCTTCACAAAAGCGGCACTCGGCGCAGAAGGTGTAGGCAAGGACGTTACAATGATCGTCGGCAATGGTTACACAAAAGGTCATGCTGAAATCACACTTCAAATCATGAGAGAAAGTAAGACACTGCGTGATATTTACGAAACGCTTTACGCGTAATATAAAATTTTGAAAGGGGTACTTTAATGAGACACTATACAGAAATTGAAATGTGGAAAAACGTAACACAAACAGAGTGGGATTCTTGGGAGTGGCAAGTCAAAAACCGCATTACGACAGTTGACGCTCTCAAATTAGTGATCAACCTTACAGAAAAAGAGGAAGAAGGCATCAAGAAATCGCTTGAGATCCTCAGAATGGGCATCACACCTTATTACGCACTCTTAATGGACAAAGACGATCCAAAATGTCCAGTGAGAATGCAAGCAGTTCCAACCATACAAGAAACATATTTCAGTGCTGCTGACATGGATGATCCACTTCACGAAGATGCGGATTCTCCAGTTCCAGGCATCACACACAGATATCCTGACAGAGTCCTTTTCCTCATCACTGACATGTGCTCAATGTACTGCCGTCACTGTACAAGAAGAAGATTCGCCGGACACAATGATGGTGGCGTTCCAAGAGATAGAATTAACGCTGCGATCGAGTACATCAGAAACACTCCAGTTGTTCGTGACGTTCTTTTATCAGGTGGTGACGCATTACTGGTTTCTGATGACCTACTCGAGTACATCATCAGCAAACTCAGAGAGATTCCACATGTTGAGATCATCAGAATCGGTTCAAGAACTCCTGTAGTATGTCCACAAAGAATCACACCAGAACTCGTGAACATGCTTAAAAAATACCATCCAATTTGGCTCAACACTCACTTCAACCATTCCAAAGAAGTGACACCTGAAACCAAAAAAGCATGTGCTCTAATGGCAGACGCAGGAATACCACTTGGTAACCAATCCGTTCTGTTGAAAGGCATCAACGACAGCGTTCATATCATGAGAGACCTTGTACACGACCTCGTCATGATGCGCGTCAGACCATACTACATTTACCAATGTGACCTTTCTACAGGTATTGAGCACTTCAGAACTCCTGTATCAAAAGGCATCGAGATCATAGAAGGTTTACGTGGCCACACCTCTGGATACTGCATCCCTACATTCGTAGTTGACGCACCGGGCGGCGGCGGAAAGATTCCTGTAATGCCACAGTACATGATTTCACAATCACCTGAGAAAGTAATCCTCAGAAACTACGAAGGCGTCATCACAACTTACACTCAACCACATTCATACGACTTCGAAACTGAAGGCGCAGTGGAAACTGAAGCTCAAAAATCTCACAAGACTGCAGGCGTTGGCGGACTTTTACAAGGCAACCGTGTGAACATCGAACTAAAATCACTCGAAAGAACAATGAGATCAAATCACGAAGAAGAATAGAGAGAAAACAGACACTAGATAAGGAATGAAAGCAAAGGCAATCGGAGGACATCATGAGGCTATTTCCACTTTTTGAAAATCAATATCGCATCATTTCAATCGTTGGAATGGCTAAGAATGCCGGTAAAACGGTCACACTCAACCACCTCATTGAGGAGCTTGATGCAGAAAATGTATCCTTTGGCCTCACGTCCATTGGGAGGGACGGCGAGCGCCAGGACATCGTGACCAAAACTGACAAGCCAATGATTTATGTGAAAAAGGGAACTTACATCGCCACTGCAGAAATGCTATTCAACCTCTCTGAGGCAAAAATGGCGGTAGAAGAGGTCACAGAACATCATACGGCAATGGGCAGAGTCATCATCGGACGGACACTCAACGATGGCTATGTACAAATTGGAGGTCCTTCGACCAACCTTGCGGTTAACGCAGTTTCGGAAAAAATGCTTGAAAAAGGCGCCGGCTACGTGCTGGTGGATGGGGCACTGGACAGATCGTCTTCCGCATCCCCCGCCATCACAGACGCTTGCGTCCTGGCAACCGGCGCAGTGCTCAGTCGCGATATGGCGAGGGCCGTTGCAAAAACTGCTCACCGTGCATCACTCTTCGCTCTGTCTCATGATATTGATGAGAGCAGTTTAAGACTTTGGGAGGTCGCCGAAGAGACCAAAAACGTAGTAATCATTGATTCAGATGGATCTGCCGTGGTCATGGACGGTTTTAGAACCGCCCTGAACGCGGGCCGCTCCATTGGAGAACTCATAGACGAAAACACTCGCGCCCTGTTATTTCCGGGCGCGCTTACCACAAAAACCATCATGGAAATCGTACACACATCACATTATTATAAGAATACTCAATTTGTAGTAGGCGATGCCACAAAAATATTTATCGAACACAGTGACTGGCAGTATTTCATGCGAATCGGCGTTGACATCAAAGTGCGTTACGGCATCAGGCTCCTCGCTGTAACCGTCAACCCATACGCTCCTGCCGGCTATTTTTATGATAGGGCGATTTTCAAAGCAGCTCTCGCTAAGCGCATTAGTGGCGTTCCAATCGTCGACGTTTTGGAAGGGGTATAAAATGAAGCAGGACTTTCTCAGCAAAAAGAATTTCTCGGATCTCGATCTGGGCTTCGTTTTCGATCGGCTACAGGTGGTGACACCATACGGGGAAAGCGCCAAAAAAAGTATCATACCCCGCGGCGCATCAAACCTTAAAGAGCTGGGTCACAGCTTCGATCTGACCGAACGCATCATGGAAAGACTGGAAAACAAAAGGCACGATGTACTGGAACTCAAATCGATTCTCAAAGAGATCAAACAACTGGCAAACACCTTTGACCGCATCGAAGCAGAGGATACACTCTCCGTCACTGAACTCTTTGAAATCAAGCATCTGGTTATGAACATGGCAAAAGTCAAAGCCATGATGGAAAAACTCAGATGGGAAAAGACCGTAGGAGATTTCCTGCTGCATTCCACAGATCCCGTTATGGCGCTGCTTGACCCCGAGAATTCAGGAGTCGGTACCTTTTATATCTATAGCACTTATTCTGCGGAACTTGAAACCATTCGTGCCAGCTTACTTGAAACGGAAACGGAAATCAAGAGGCAGAAAAAGCGAATCGCCGAGCAGATTGAGACCGAAGGTTTTAAGTTGAGTGCAAACGGAGAAGTTAGAATTCAGCAAATCGATCGTGAAAATATTGAAAAGGCGAAGCATCATCCGCATTTGAGTTATCGGATGGATATTCCCCTTTACAGTCTTTTCCGGATTAAGCCCGATTCCAAATACCAGGAGCGGCATGATCAGCTGCTGATTGAGGAGGAAGAGGCAGAATACAAGGTCAGGACATGGCTGACAGTGCAGCTTGGCAAGCATCTGAAAATGCTCAGAGCCAACTGTGCTCATATCGGACAAGTGGATCTGCTGATTGCCAAAGGGCAATTCGCGGTAGCGTTCCATTGTGTCAGACCGAAATTCGAGAGTGAAGGCAATCTCTCCATTACCTCCGGAAGACACCTGAAAGTCGCATACAGTCTGGACCGGGTAGGAAAGTCGTTCACACCTATTGACATCGATATTCACAAGTCTGTGACACTCATCACCGGTGCCAATATGGGCGGAAAAACAGTGTCGCTCCGAATGATCGGACAGGTGATTGCCATGGCACATTATGGCTTTTTCGTGCCCTGTAAACAGGCAACACTTTACCCTCTTGACTTCTTATTTATCTCAGTTGGAGACTCACAATCCATAGATATGGGGCTCAGCACTTTTGGCGCTGAAATCGTGGAAATCGGTGAGGTCATCAGGCGTATCTCGGACAGAGGACTCATTCTGATCGACGAACTCGCAAGAGGCACCAATCCCAAAGAGGGGTATGCCATATCGAAAGCACTGATTGAGCACCTTCAGGGCGGAATGAGTAAAACACTGATCACCACCCACTACGATGGTCTCACTCAAGGGCCGGACCTTTCACATTATCAGGTCAACGGCCTTAAAGACGTCGATTTTGAGCATATTCGTTCGGAACTTAAAGAAAAGGGCATCGGCCTTTTGCATGAATACATGGACTACAGACTCACCGAGGTGAGTGGCGACAAGGAAATTCCAAAGGAAGCCCTTAGAATTTCCGAAATGATGGGCCTAGCCCAAACAATAATAGAGAGAGCCAAAGAAATATTAGGAGGATCACATGACGAGCAAATTAAATCTTGATTTCAGTGTCGTGGAAAAAGCGCGTAACTCCGCAAGAGTGATCGCTGAAGACACGCAAACATTTATCGAACGTCATACCACCGTCACCGTTGAACGTACAATCGTAAGATTACTCGGCGTAGATGGTATTGACGATATCGAAAGACCTCTTCCGAACGTGGTAGTGGACAACATCAAAAAAGGCGGCGGACTTGCAGAAGGCGCGGCATTTTGGATGGGCAACGCCATGGTCGCAACCGGCAAGACCGCTCAAGAAATCGCACTGGCAATATCCGCCGGCGAAATCGATCTGACCAAATTACCGGTTCAAGATGAATCCAAGATCAAAGCAGTGATTGAAGAGGAAGCAGAAAAAATGGTAGCCCTCATCAGTGGCAACCGTGCACAGCGTGATGACTACTTAAGCACTATCGGTGAAGGGCCAAAACCTTACCTTTATGTTATCGTAGCAACAGGCAACATATACGAAGACGTACTGCAGGCGCAAGCCGCAGCTCGACAAGGCGCAGACATCATCGCTGTTATCCGTACCACTGCACAAAGTCTCCTCGACTATGTGCCTTTCGGAGCAACTACAGAAGGCTTCGGCGGTACTTACGCCACTCAGGAAAACTTCAGAATCATGCGTACGGCACTTGACGAAGTGGGTTCAGAAGTCGGTAGATACATCCGTCTTTGCAACTACTGCTCAGGCCTTTGTATGCCTGAAATCGCTGCAATGGGCGCTATTGAAAGACTCGATGTCATGCTGAACGACGCCCTTTACGGCATCCTCTTCAGAGACATCAACATGCAAAGAACACTCGTTGACCAATACTTCTCAAGAGTGATCAACGGTTTTGCGGGCATCATCATCAACACTGGTGAAGACAACTATCTCACCACTTCAGACGCCATTGAGGAAGCACACACAGTACTTGCATCGCAGCTCATCAATGAGCAATTTGCACTCCTCGCAGGTCTTCCAGAAGAACAAATGGGCCTCGGACACGCATTCGAGATGAACCCTGAAACAGAAGACGGTTTTTTACTTGAATTATCACAAGCGCAAATGGCGAGAGAAATCTTCCCAAATGCGCCGCTCAAATACATGCCACCTACAAAATTCAAAACTGGCGACATCTTTAAAGGTCATGTACAGGACACACTTTTCAATGCAGTTTCAATTATGACAGGACAAGGCTTACAGCTTCTTGGCATGCTCACTGAAGCGATTCATACACCTTTACTACAGGACCGTGCGCTTTCTATTGAAAACGCAAAATATGTCTTCAAAAACTTACGTCACCTCGGTGATGAGATTGAATTCAAAAGCGGTGGCATCATCCAGTCCCGTGCACAAGGCGTTCTCAAAGAAGCTGCGGACATGCTTGAAGAAATCGAAAACACTGGAATAATGGCAACCATCGAGCAAGGAAAATTCGCAGGCGTCACTCGTAAGATGGACGGCGGCAAGGGCCTCGACGGAGTAACCCAAAAGGGCGACAGATACTTCAATCCATTTATTCCAATGATGCTTGGAGGTGCCAAATGATCACAACCAATAACGGACTCGATCTCACCAAAGTAAAACCATACGGCGACACCATGAACGACGGTATGATGCAATTTTCATTTACACTGCCCGTCCCATGTTGCGACGAAAGCAAAGAAGCCGCTAAGCAGCTTCTGATCAAAATGGGCATTGATGAGCCACAAGTGGTGGATGCCAAAGATCTCGGCGTTGGCTACACCATGTTCACCATGTACGGCAAATGCTCACACACCATAGATTACACCACCATCGAAGTACCAAAAGTAGACTCCGATGTCATGGACATCCACGGTGTGGAAGATTTCATCGAAGCCAACTTCAAACGCGACATCGTCATCGTCGGCGCATGCTCTGGAACAGATGCACACACAGTCGGCATCGACGCCATCATGAACATGAAAGGTTTCGACGGCCACTATGGCCTCGAGCGTTACAAAGGCATTAAAGCTTACAACCTCGGCGCACAAGTTCCTAACGAAGAACTCGTTGCAAATGCAATCGAACTGAATGCCGATGCCATCATCATCTCACAAATCGTCACTCAAAAGGACGTTCACATCGCCAACATGACCGAGCTCATCGAGCTTCTCGAATCCGAAGGCATCCGCGACAAGATGATCGTATGCGCCGGTGGACCTAGAATCTCCTACGAACTCGCCAAAGAACTTGGCTATGACGCAGGCTTCGGTTCTGGCTCGTTCGCTGAGCATGTTGCTTCGTTTATAGTGCAGGAGCTCGTGAATAGAGGGATGTAGGTACCTAATTTTTTGCGAAGCAAAAAATCGCGTAGTTAAGTTTCCGAAGGAAACTTATTAGCGTCTTTGTATATCTGAAATTCTTAGTATAAAGATGCGCGCTCCTGAGGGGGGCGCTCTAACGAGTGCAGCAGTTTTGCGCCCATGCCGGTCGCAGTAGTTTTTTGCTATCGCAAAGTAGTTGGGAAGAGCGGGAAGAGATTAAGGCCTGACGGCCTGTTAAAACCCAAAAAACCCCATTTTTCACAACAACATAGTTTTACAACAATAACAAGGGTCGATGCATTGGGCGCTTGAATGCGCGCCCAGTGGTTTTGCGCTCATTCGAGCGCAGTAGTTTTTGGCTAGCGCCAAGTTGGTTTTTTGCTATCGCAAAGTGGTTAGGAAGAACGTTATACCCAAAACCCATTTTTCACAACAATATAGACTTACTAAAAAAACAAGGGTCGATGCAAACGCATCGACCCTTTAAACAGTTTACTACTATGTCTGTATCCTTTATATTAACTAATTCTCCGCACTTACTCTTTTCCCGTCCACTTGGCGCTAGCCAAAAACCAACTTGGCGCAAGCCAAAAACTACTGCGCCCGCACGGGCGCAAAACCACCGCGCGTTCCTCAGCGCCCACTAGAGAGCACCACCATTTTCCCATCCTTAAACCCACTCAAAATTCTATTCATCACTTTTTGCATCACTACATTGTCCACGCCCAATAACAACACTGTAAACTGTGTGTCATTCCAGCGAGTGAAACTGTCACCCTTACGCAAATGGGTCAACAAATGCTGCTTAAGCTGATTGAGTCTAAGTTCATTCTGAGCAAAAGTGTAATTAGGAATCGGATCCACACTCAGGACAGCAATACTGAAATCTGAACCAGACCGCTCACAACGGCGACGTTCAAGTTCATAAATCGACTTGAACACGTCGGGCTCACAATAAAATGCATTCTCAAGTGGCTTGTCAATCTCGAAAAGATCCACAAGACCAGAATCCGATTGAATCGTCGGATGCACCTGGAGCAATGATTTATAAAGCGCCCGCATCTCGCCTGAAGGCTTGAGCCCCATCTCACGATAGAAAAACCCGGTGATTTGCTCATAATGTACAAGAGCATCCTTCTGTAAACCCTTTGCCAGAAGCGCCTTCATCAGATGAATATGGAAAATTTCCTCATAAACATCAATCTGCACAGCATCCTGACAAACCTTCACAATAGCATCATAATCCTTCCTAGCAGTAAGCAAAGCAACAGCCTTTTCAACCGTCTGCAAATAAAGCCTTCTATAATAATTCCGAATCGAAAAAATCCAGTGTTGGCTGACTAGATCCGGTAAACAATCGCCTTCGTAAAGCTCTAGTGCCTTCAAATAATGATCCAGTGCCATATCAGGGTCGTCAGAGGCCTCTACACCTTTTTGCACATGCTCCTCAAAATCATCCAAATCCACAGAAATCGAAATCTCGGGATTCCATTGATAATAACCATTCAAATATAAGATCGACTCCGTATTGTCCTCTTTCAAAATGCCTCTTAAACGGTGCATCTGACTTCTCAGCGTACTGCGCGGATCGCTATAAGATTCGGAAACCCACAATTGATCAATCAAAGCCTCCGGCGTGTACTTTCGGTCGCGATGAACTAGAAGAAACTTGTAAAGTTCCCACAATTTTTTCGACGACGAAGCAGACATCACAAGAGAAACGTCACCCTTCACCACATCAAATTGTCCAAGCGCACGGATAGTATAGTCATTGCTTTGAATGATGCCCATAAGAAATTTCTCCCACAATTGTTTTTGTATTTATACATTATATCAAATTTTACGAAATAGAAACACATTTATTTGACGTTAAATCGCATCCAAATACGCACAATAGCCCGATAAATTGTGCTCTACATCATCAATCCTCACTCTAAACGAATGGTGTCTGATGAAAAAGCCCCACAGAATATGCTCGGGCACCTTGAAATACATCGCCACTTCAGGGTACATGTAACCGTTGAGCTGGTAGTGTGCCCTGTGTTCAATCGCTTTAAGCAATTTGACTTCGTCAAATTGAGCCATAAAATCACAAGTAATGGAAAGCGACTTAGCGTATTTCAGCGCTTTGTTCGTCGCAAGTAAAAGCTCCAGCAAAGTAGGGAACGTCGTCTCACGCGTCAGACAAAAATCCAAAATGCCATCCGCATTCTTGAGATTGAACTCGAGAATTCTCGGATCGGACTCCGTCTGGAAAAGCTCATAAGAACAATAACTGAGCCAGTGGTCGTTGTTTTTCCAGTATTCATTGGCAATAAAATAATCAAAAGCCTTGTTCACCAGCTCAAGCCATTTGTGATTGCGGTCCATAGAGTATATGCGCATGAGTGCGAAAGCGGCCTCACCATCATAATAAATGATTCGATTCTCTTCCTTCACAGAAAGCTCAGGGTAGTTGTAAACATGCACGAAAGAGCCGTCATCATTTTGGAAATACTCAATGCCACTTGCCAAAAGCTCAGCCACAGCAACATACTTGTCATCCTTGAACACACTGGTGTATTTCGTGATCGCAAGAATAGCCGCCGCATTCGCACCGAGCTTGATCTCGTTGTCACTGGAATGCTCCACCACAAATGCCCTCTGGGCACCATCCGGCGTCTCAAGCGTTTTCACACCTCGGTCCACCAGATACTCAAGTGCCAACCTGATCGAATCCACCAATCTATCATCCCTGTTGACCTCGTACGCCTCAATGAGTGAATAAGTCGAACTCGCATGCCTGAGTATATTATAATGATCAATCGACTTATCAAAACATGGGAAATAGCCATAATGGAATTTGCCATTCTCATTCACCTGATCCGCCATATACCCTGACGCATTGTCAATCGCAGAAAGCACAGTATTTCGATTCAGTTCCTCAACAATCCTCGTACCATTTGATAAGGGCTCATCATTCAGGAGAAAACAATTCGCTCCATCATGAAAAATGCTGCGAGTACTGAATGTGTATATTTTATTGATGATCTTGTCATCAAGCAATAGATTATGGCCTGTGTTGCTTTTGATATAGAAGTTGATATTCTTCCAGGCCATAGTTTTTCTGCCTGAATTTTTCAACTCATGAACGAAGACATTGGCATTGACTTCCTGCTCCATGAATGCAAGATTGAAATTTTGATCAAAAGCAATACCTTCACGGAGGTAATTGCTTTTAATGCCAGATACATAATCCAGAAATTCAGTATAGGAATGTTCATGCACCTCTGTCACCCAATCCATCTTCAGCCATATGGGTACAATCCCGACACTCTTCGCCTTGATCCTAAAATGCTCCTTGGCTTCTTGCCAACTGTCCTCCCAGGTTTGGCCTCTACCCTTGACGACATACGCCCTAGACTTTCCATCAGAAAAAGACAAGAATAATATTCTTTGTTCCGGTGTAAACTCAGCAGTTTCCTTCTCGAAAATATATTCCATTTGCTTGAATTGTTCAAATAAATCTAGTTCCATCATTTAAATTCCCCCTCGTAGTGTTATATATATACCTATTAGTAACATGATTTAAAACAAATAATTTATTGGGGACAGGTACAAATCGGTACCTGAGTTCGCACAAAAAAAGATTGTATTTTCACATAGAGTTGGACACAATTTCTGAAAAATAAGATATAATAAAAAAAACGCAGTTATAGGAGATTGTTCAGATGAAAAACTGGTTTAACAACAATAAATATCAATGTGCTACCTTTTTATTAACGTTTGGGATATTGCTTCTAGCGTTCTCTAAAGAGGGCGTGTATCCTTTTGGAAATAAACAAATCATGATCATAGACAGTTGGCATCAGTACTTTCCATTTTTTAGCGAACTCCACACCAAGCTAAGGGAAGGGGGTTCTCTCTTTCATAGCTGGAACGTCGGTATGGGTACTAATTTTTTATATCTCATGGCTTATTATGCGATGAGTCCACTGTACTTGCTGTCCATTTTTGTTAGCGAATCGTATTTAAGAGAATTTTTCTTTATAATAACCATTGTGAAGATCGCATTTTCTGGAATGTTTTTTTCAATTTATCTCAAAGGTGTTTTTAAAAGAAACGATATGAGTATAATGATCTTTGGTCTGCTCTATGCCTTTTGTGGTTATATGATGGGTTACTACTGGAACATCATGTGGCTGGATGCAGCTGCACTTTTTCCTTTGATTATGTTGGGATTGAACCGGATTATAAATGGTGAAGGGTATCTACTATATATTTTCAGTTTTGCCCTTGCCGTAATCAGCAATTTTTATATTGGTTATTTTATTGCAGAGTTCATAGTACTTTATTATTTGTTGCTTTATTTTATCAAGCACGATCGTTTTGAATGGAGAAATTTTTTCAAACAAACTGTAAAAATCGCCTTGTATTCTCTTGCAAGTTTAGGGCTCTCCGCACTGGTTTTGATTCCTGCTTTTAAAGGATTACAGACGACGTATGGAACCGCTTCGACCAATCCGAGTGCAATTAAATTTTACTTTACTATCGCTGAAATATTAGAAAGACTCTTTCTAGGATTAGAACCAAGTATACGCTCCGGATTTCCAAATATTTTTAGTGGCTTAATCACGATGTTGCTGGTTATCGTTTTCTTTAGTGCAAAGCCCATTAAAATGAGAGAGAAAATGGCTCACGGTGCATTGATCAGTTTTCTGATTATAAGTTTTAATTTTAATTATTTGAATTTTATATGGCATGGGTTTCATTTCCCGAATGAGGTGCCTTATAGATTTGCATTTGTATTATCGTTTTTACTGATCACGATTGCTTACAAAGTATTTATGAACATCGAAGAAATCACCACAAGAACAATACTGATTCCATCAGCTTTTTTGGTGGCTTATTTGCTTTTGTTGGAGCGATTTGGTGATACATTAAATTCATTTCCACAGAACATCATATACTTAAATATTGCGTTTGTTCTTTTATATGCATTGTTTATTGTGATGTATCAAAATAAAAAAATTCGTTTCAACATTTTTGTATTGTTCTTAGGAATAATGATCATAACGGAGTCCTATTTGACTTCATCCACAGCTGTGACCACCGCAGGATCATCGGGAAGAGACAATTATCCACCCGACAAAGAGCTCGTAGAACAAGCAGTGGATACACTTTATCAAAACGACCCGAGTTTTTATCGTATTGAAATGCTAAAGTTTTATTCCACCAATGACTCAGTACTGTATGGGTACAGGGGAGTCTCTGCATTTACATCCACTATTCATGGAAGTCTATCGGCCATTTCAGAAGACTTAGGTTTGTCAGGAAGTCCAGTTGCCAACAGGTCTTTATATACTTCCAATACACCAATTGTCAACGCTCTTTACAATATCAAATATTTTTTAGACCGAAATCAAAATGGAAGATTGCCAAATGCGGGGTATGATCTGGATTTTGAAAACGAGAACGTCTCTGTATATAAAAACAAGTATCACATCGGAACTGGATTTATGGTTCAAAGTACTATAAAAGAGTGGGATAAAAGAATTAGAAACCCATTTTTATCACAAGAGCAGTTTGTGGTCAAAGCGCTCAATCAAAATATAAAATTATTTGAAGCCATGCCACCATCCAGTGAAGATTATGCCAATACAACTAGGAAAGAACCTACAAATGGACGCGCAATTTATTATTCCAACAAAGATCCCAACAATGAAAGTGAAATAAATTTCACATATGTATTAAATTCTGAACTACAGCATTACATCTATGCATTTGATAGCAATGGCTCAGATATTGAAGTGAAGAAAAATGGGTCAACGGTTAAATATGAAGCTAGACGTGGCGTAATTATCGATCTTGGTATTGGTGAAGCTGGAACTGAGATAGTTGCAAGTATGAAGCTTGATTCGACAAAAGATGGTTATATTTATTTGGAGTTGGTGGAATTTGATGAAACTGCTTTTGAAATGGCTTATAATGAACTGAAAGATGAGACCTTTGAAGTGGCATCCTTCACCGATAGAAAACTGAGTGGCACAATAGATGTGAAAGAGGATGGTGTATTGATGACATCCATTCCTTATGAGAAGGGGTGGAAAGCTACTGTAGATGGGAAAGCTGTTGAAATCATCCCAATCAGAGATGCATTCATTTCTATAGAATTAGCTTCTGGTACACATGCCATAGAATTCATTTATATTCCTGATGGATTTGTTCTAGGGTCAATCATAACGTTAGGAACACTGGCTTTCATATTGTTGTGGAGATTCAAAAAAAAATGAGCGATTTATCGCTCATTAATTTTTTTGCTTATAATGTATCGCGGTCTATTTTTGACTTCATCATAAATCCTTGAAATGTAAAGTCCGATAATTCCCAGACAAAACATAACCATAGATCCAGTAATCAATAAAAGTAAAATCACTGTAGAGAAGCCACTGACTGCAATGCCGAAAAAGAAGTTGTAAAGCGTTTGAATGCCTAAAACTACTGCAAATATAAAAAACAGAACACCACACACGATTGTTAGGTAAAGTGGTTTGCTCGTGTAGGCGAGAATTGCATTGATTGCCAAAACAATGAGTTTGAAGATTGAAAAACTACTACCACCATCTTTTCTTTCATCGACATCAAAATAGAAAGATGCCTTAGAGAATCCAACCCAGTCCACAAGGCCTCGAAAGAAAATGTTTCTTTCTCCAAAAGTTCTGATGTTTTCTATAACGCTTCGATCCATCAGTTTGAAATCTGATGAATTATCCATTTCAAGTCCGGTGATTTTGTGCAACAAAGAGTAAAACGTCTTTGCGAAAAATTTGTGTTTAAATGTTTCCTTACCACGGTTGGATTTTATGCCTTCAACCATGTTGACATTTTCAGTTTCCATCAGTTTCAACATTTCGGGTATAAATCTAGGTGGATGTTGTAAATCCGAATCCATGGTTATGTAAAGATCTGCATCAATATGATCTAGCCCCGCACATATTGCAATCTCTTTTCCAAAATTTCTGGAGAATCTAATTGCATCTACGAATTCATATTCATTGCATAGGCTTTCAATCACCGCCCAACTCTCATCGTGAGAACCATCATCAACCAACATAAAGCGACATAGGATATTATCACTTCGAAGGGTTTTTAAGATCTCAAGAAAATTATTTTTGAAATATGGTCCCTCATTGAATACTGGTATAACGATGGCTAGAGATTTGGTCGTTTGCATGAAAGCCTCCAAATTATTTAAAAATCACAAATTTGTAGAACAAAAAATTCCAACATACCACAAAGCCCATTTTAATAAATGGGGAGAGATAAGGCGTAATGCCTAGAAAATCTGTTAAGAAATACATAAGTACAATATTTGAAAAGATCAAATTGAATGTAAAAAGCAAACTGTACTTGAACAGCTGATGTTGAATTGGGCCTTTAGATTTGAATGTCCAAATGCGATTAATCAAAAATGAAAACCAAAAGACGATTGAGTAAACAATAACACTCGCCAAAACGTAATAAACATCGAGAAGAGAAATGAGTAACAAATATAGACTGTATTCTATTCCAAAAGCGGTGAAACCAGAAATCAAATACTTTCCTATTTGCTTTGATAATACATTTTTAATCATGGAGTCATTGCTTTGAATGTTGCTCATAGGAAAAACCTCTCAAATTTGTTTTCGTTTGATATAGTATATCAAATCATATCTAAATATCCAAAATAATTCGTCAAATGGGTACCATATAACCAATTCATTGGGGACTCAGAATATATAAAAATAAGGGCCAATGTTTTAAATCTCATTAGCCCTTACTAGTATATCAATTTAATTTACAGTCTATGCAGGTGGTTTAAAGGTCTTGACTTTCCTTCATTTCCTGTTTTTTACTTAATGCCTTTAAGTTTCTTGAGTCCAACTCCAAGGAAACCAATCAATGATCCAAATCCATAGAATGCGCCTGCTGGCAATTGACCAGTTTGTGGTAATCCACTTCCGAGTGGTATAGGTTCATCAAGTTCAATAATAATTTCTGGCTCTGGATCAGGATTTACTGATGGGAAGCTAGGAATTTCAGGATCAGGATTTACTGATGGAAAACTAGGTGCGCCTTCAGGAATTTCTTCAACTAAGATTTCCTCTGTAGGTTCAGTTGTTGGTTCAGTTGCAGCTTCTGTTGTAGCTTCAGTTGCAGCTTCTGTTGTAGCTTCAGTAGTTGCTTCTGTTGTAGCTTCAGTAGTTGCTTCTGTTGTAGCTTCGGTAGTTGCTTCTGTTGTAGCTTCAGTAGTTGCTTCGGTTGTAGCTTCTGTTGTAGCTTCAGTAGTAGCTTCAGTTGTAGCTTCAGTAGTTGCTTCTGTTGTAGCTTCAGTAGTAGCTTCAGTTGTAGCTTCAGTAGTAGCTTCTGTTGTAGCTTCAGTAGTTGCTTCTGTTGTAGCTTCAGTTGTAGCTTCAGTTGTAGCTTCAGTAGTAGCTTCTGTTGTAGCTTCAGTAGTAGCTTCTGTTGTAGCTTCGGTAGTAGCTTCGGTAGTAGCTTCGGTTGTTGGTTCTGGGTCTTCATCATTATAATAGAACGATACATGACTGATTCCATAATTCTTATCATTTTTTTCATTTAATGGAGCAACCAAATTGTTTTCGCCCATTGAACCGCCTGGATAATGATAAAGTGTTCCGCCGTCGCCACCTTTTACAAAGACATATTCAACGGGTACATTAGAGGTCCATGATACGGAAAGTTTTTCGTTTCCATCGACTTCAAAAGTTACATTGACAGTCAATATACCAAGACCATCAGAATAAGAGCCGTCTACCGGAGGATCTACTTTCAATTTGTAATCTGTTCCGATTGTTCCTACACTCGGGTCATTTCCTGCAATGTACGTTGTTGCAAATATTGCCATGTTACTTCCAAACACGAGTAATAATGATAATGATATTGCTGTAATCAAACTTAATGTTTTTCTCATAATAGTTCATCCTTTCTATGTTACTAAAAATTAGAAAGGTCGGTTGCACTATTAGCTCCACATATTTTAAGTGCCCATTTTACAAAATATGCTTCTCAGCTCCCTCGGTTGAATCGAATATATTCGATTGTTAGATAGCTTTTGAATTTGTTTCTTTACTCCAGTTTCTATGTGAAAGATCAACTTTCTGTGTTGCGTTATCGATTAGGTGCAGCATCTCCAGTGTACTTCTGAAATGAATCTTTTCTCCCGTTTCAAGCCATTGGATCACGCCTTGCCATGATTGGTTTTCTTGATGATAGACCGTAACTAAAAAGTTTTGTCCACCCATAGCGCTGGGAGTAGCCATTTTGCCGCTTCTTTTGTTCATTGATCAGCGCCTCCTTTACTTTTATATTATGTATATACCCGGTACTGTGACATGACAGGAACATCTCCGTTACATATGCGTTACACAAATGAACTCTATACAAAATTGGAGTGAGTACAAAGTGCAAAAAGAGCAGGGAGAGCAGGGAAAGCAGGAAATGCAGGGAGTGCAGGAAAAAATTAAGACAAAATATTTCATATAAACATTTTTAAAAGAAATGTTTAAACAAAATAAGGGCCGACACATCATAACAATGCATCGACCCTATAACTTAAATTAAAACTACCCATTCCTTTGAATTAATGTTTTTCCCGACCTTCCCGACCTTCCTGATCTCCCTGTCCTTCCAGAGAGCCTTCGGCGCTAAACACATCCCCTTCACTGAAATTCCCAAGCAGCCTATCAAAAATCATCTTCATTTGATCGCGATTCGCCCCGCTCAGCAAAACCGCAAACTGCCTCTCATTCCACCGTGTAAAACAATCACTTTTGCGCAAATGCCCAAGTAAATGATCCTTCATCAGTTGCATCGTAGGTTCTGAAAACTTATCAATCGTCAAATATCCAATACTATAATCCTCGCCAGAGCGTTCATTTCGTTTGTGCTCCAGCTCAGATATAGACTTGAACACATCTGGTTCGCAATAATGCGCATTATAAACGTGCTCCTTAATCGCAGAAGGTGCACTGACAGGTTCACTCGTCAACACATTGTATAGCTCACGCATCTCCCTTGACGGCTTCAGCCCCATCTCGCGGAAATAAAATCCCGTTATCTGTTCATAATGCAGCAGCGCATCCTTCAGCAGCCCCTTCGCCGCAAGCGCCTTCATATAATGAATGTGAAACATCTCCTCATGAACATCAATACGAATCGCCGCCTGACAAATCCTAATAATCTCATCAAACGCATGCTTACTCGTCAAAAGCTTCACCGCATTCTCAACAGCCTTCAGATACAGCCGCCTATAATGATTCCGCACCGAAAAAACCCAATGCTGATTCAAAAGATCCGGCAAATAATCCCCTTTGTAAAGTGCAATCGCCATCAGATAATGTCTGAGAGCCTCAGTAGGATTTTCCTGTAGGTAAAGGTCGCCCTCGGCGACTTCAGCCTCAAAAATATCCGAATCCACTTTAATGGAAACGCTGGAATTCCAGATGTAATAACCACTTGAAAACAAAATCGTCCAGCTGTTCTCATCCGCAGACTCTTCCTTAAGAATCTGCCTTAACCTGTGCATTTGCCTTCTCAAGGTTCCCCTTAAATCACTATAAGATTCCGACACCCACAGTTGATCCGCGAGTGAATCCGGAGTAAACTTTTGATTGCGATGAATGAGCAGAAACTTATACAGCTCCCACAGCTTTTTAGATGAAGAGGCAGACATTACGAGTGAATCGTTATTCTTGACAACATCAAATTGTCCCAGTGTAGTTATGTTATATAAAATAGAAGATTTGCCCGTCATTTTGATTTCCTTTCAATATTATACTTACGTATATTCAATTATACCAAAAATCATTTCTCACAAACATTTCAACAATAATTGAAAATCTTTTTCAACTTAACATTTTATTAACAAAGGGGTCATAAGCTATACACAGTTCACCTATATAATGAAACCATGTTAAGGCAACTTAGCACACAATAAACCCCCAAAAAATATTTACCCCAAATGTAACAAAACCCCAAATTGAATCCGAGTGGGCTCCCCCCAAATTTGCCCACTCGTTAGATTCCCCCCTTCTTAACTTTTTTTAGGTTGAAGACTATATCTCTTTTGAGTGTAGTCTTTATTTTTTTGCGCCTGAAGGGCGCAGGGAAAGCAGGGAAGTGCAGGGAATGCAGGGAGAGCAGGAAAACATAAGATCAGTGGTACTGATTGGGGACAGGTGCAAACTGGTACCATAGCGCTTTTTCACTTTGCAAAAAAAATACCAGTTTGCACCTGTCCCCAATCGAATATACCCCGCATCAACAAGGGGTTACAACCAAATCATTATATAGTATAATATTTATACAATAATAATATTGAGCAAACCAATCGAAAGGTTGGGACGCAAAGCCATGGGTCTAAGGTTTAAAACTACGACTGCCAGGTTGCCATTTCACATGAAGAGTAGGCAACCACGCCTACTTTTTTTTATTACATACATTTGCAAATCCGAGAACACCAATATACGACTTGAATTCTTTTGAGGAATTTAAGATAGATTTATTAAATCATAATAGGGGGAAAGCATGAAAAAAGTTTTTAGTGTTTTAATATGTTTATTGCTGATCATTGGCAGTTTGCCAACGTTTGCACAGGGAGAAGTGGCCACTGGCAGTTCATTTGAGACTGATTTTCAAAGTTTCCAAGAAGAACTTTGGCCTGCCGAGGACACGAATTTATTTGTTAAAATTTTCGAACCAGAAACAAGTTATATAACGACGTCAGCTATTATCACAATCAAAGTGAATGATTCAGACACCAATAAAGTAGAGAAGTCTGGAGAAGAAGTTAAAGCGGATAACATTATCCATATGACCGTGCCCAAATACGGACCAAAGACAATTTCGATCACTATGGATGGCTCAACAGATACGGTGATCAATCATATGATAACTGCAGATAAAACTGCGTATGGATACTTTTTGACGGTGACAGCTAATGCAACTGAAACTGTGGTCTCAGAAGTGGCATTTCCGCTTGAAAAAGTATATGAGCTTGATATTTTAAGCAACGATTTGCAGAGGGATATTGCTCATAATAATGAACTTTTAAACCAACTTGAGAGTATTGGGAAATTGACATTTACTGAGCATCAGACAGAGTATTTCATTGATATGCCACTCGGAACCAATTTAGTTGAAGGAGAAAAAACCTATTTTGCGCTTGAAAAGACAGATGTTTCAGGTGGTGTTGTCAATGCGATTGAATCCATTCAGATTACAGACATGTCTACAAGAGGTTCAAGCAGACTCTCAAGTGGAATTGTAGGCTATGAGAGCAGTTCGGGGTATATTAGATATCGTGTTGTAGTAACATACATCGATTCTACAGAAACAATTAAGGAAAAGAATATTTACATCAATGCTTATCACGACTATTTCGTGGGTTTGAGAATTGATACGAGCCAAGTCGTCGGAGGTTGGAACCATAGTGATGAGATATTGGATACTCACTATGGAGAATATTACATCTATAAAGACGTGTATGTCAGTGCGAATCATGCGATTGCATCCTTTACCAATTCAAATTACAACATTTTTAGCGACCTAGCTAAAGCAGATGAAGATTCGAGAATTACAGATTTGGGTAACGGATCGTTTAAATTGCTATTGGATGGGAACGATACTTCATTTTTATTTAAACTTGTCGCTAAAAATAAACTCACTGGTGAGAATGTGGTTTTCAATATTAGGATAGGTAAACAAGTGGTCAGTATGGGAACCATATCGAGTTCTAATTCGAATATTGAAGATGCTTATGTCTATTATCAACCGGACGATTCTTTTCCTGTGACTAACCCTAAAGCGCTTGTAATGCTCTATTATGATGGACCAAGTACAGAAATGGAGCTGGTAGAAACAAGAATAATAGATTTCAAGACATTAGACGAAGCTGGGATAGGTTGGTTAGATTCAGATGAGTTAGCTGCTTATATCGGTCCGGTAGACACTACTGATCAAAGTAGTGGTGTTCCCAATATGGCAAAAGTTTTCTTGATCGAAGGAGATGTCAGTTTTGATGCGGAGACTTTTGGTGGTGTCAAATATGGCATAGGAGATGGATGGCTAGGCATATTTGGTAACTTTTAATAGTGAGAGGGGAATTAAAATGAAGAAAATATCGATATTATTAAGTTTGATAGTTATTATGGCTATAAGTTCGGTTGCTTTCGCAGCAACGCCTTTTTCATATGTGACAGTTGATTATAATGATAATTTAAAAGAGTTGTATGTGTATGGAAGTACAGAATATGATGCGGTTGCGTTTTTTGTGTACGCTCCAGATAAAACTTTAAAGGTTTTCAAAACTGAATTTTCTGAAAGTGGCAATTTCATGACATCTTTCGATCAATTTAATGCAGATCAAAGTGGTGAATATGTTGTTAGATTAGCAAATTATTATGGTGGTTCGTATTATAACTATACCTTTGAAGGAGGGAGCACAGATAATGGTTCTGGTGAAGATCCCGTGAAACCAATACCGTCACCATCACCGTCACCGTCACCATCACCGTCACCATCACCAACAACACCAGCACCAACACCATCTTTAGTTCCAATTCCAGTTGTCGCTAATAATATTGCCACAGTAAATGTAAATGCTACAGCTGCAATGACGGCTATAGCTGATTTACCTAATGGTGGAACTCTTAAACTTCCAGTTGTTACTAGCGCTGGAACAACAAATGTAGTAATTCCTATGTCTGTAGTGAATTCTGCGAATACAGGCAATGTGACATTTGATTTAACAGTTCAAGGTTTAACTTACAGCTTACCAGCTAATCTAATATCAACAGCTACACCGGTAGGTTCTACTGCTGAAGTCAGAATCACGGTATCTTCTCCAACAGCTACAGAACAAACTCAATTTGCTTCTGCAGTTCAAACTGCAGGTGGAGAATATGTAGTAGCCCCTATGAGCTTTGATGTTGAAGTTATAACTGTAACCAATGGTCAAACTTCTGTTGTTCCAATGAACTCTTTTAACACATTTGTTGAAAGACAATTTGAGATCCCGTCAAATGTCAACCCTTCGAAAATCACAACAGGTATCGTATTCAACGCAGATGGAACATTTAGACATGTTCTTACAGCAATAGCTAAGGTTGGAGACAAATACTATGCAAGAATTAACTCATTAACAAATTCTTTCTACTCTGTAATCTACAAACCAATGACGGTTAAATCAGTTGAGGGTAGATGGTCAGAGAAAACAATCAACGATTTGGCTTCTAGAATGATATTATTAGATGTTGATCACTTCAAACCTACTGCATTAATGACTAGAGCCGACTTTGCTTTATACATGGTGAGAGCTTTAGGGTTAGAAGGTACAGCGGTTGATGGCAAATTCGCAGATGTTGAAATAGACACTGAGGTGAACAGAGCGATCACTACATTAGTTAAGTATGATCTAATTGCTGGCTACCCTGATGGAAAATACAAGCCTAGTCAAACTATAACCAGACAAGAGATGGGTATTATGGTTGCCAATGCGCAGAAGTATTTAACATTTACAGGAAGAGATGAGTCCAGACTTAACAAGACTGACATTAATTTAGTTCCAACTTGGGCTGAATCATTTCTGGATGCTGTGGCGTTTGGTATTTTAAATGGTTATGAGGATAACTCGCTTAGACCATTAAACGAAATCACAAATGAAGAAGGTTTACAAGTAATCAGCAATATGTTAAACGTATCAGGCATGATTAACAAGTAAAAGGGGTGCCGATTGGGGGTGCCGATTGGGGACAGGTACAAATTGGTACCTAAAGTAAGTTTGGCAGTTTGAGTGATCGGTACTCCAAGGGAGCGACCGGAGGTCAAAAGATAAGATTAAGTGATGAGAAAAAACGAGGTAAACCATAAAAGTTTACCTCGTTTTTTACATTAATTATTTCACTTCATCAAGCGATCCTAGAGCACTATACAGAAATCGGATGTATTCTTGTGCAGAATCCCTTGCTTTGCCTTTAGCAATATTTGCTGTTGCTCCCAAAATCATAGCACTGCTTTGTTTTCATTAGGAAAAATATTTATAGGGCCAGATTATTTTGATTATGGATTTTTAGCGGTTTCAGCTATTATTTGGATAATTTTATTGATAGTATTTATATTTATTCAATGGAGAGGTTACTATGAAGGGCAGTTAAAAAATAATAATGAAAATTCAAGTGAAGCACTAAGTGAGTATTTCGAAATTTTGTTAATGTAGGTGCTGTTTCAACAGTAAATTATAAGATATGCGATGGAAATACTGAAGTAGTCATTCCATCGCTCTGTTTACACTACTTGCTACTCCAATGTTCCAATGCTTGGAATGACAAATTGAAAATAGGACAGAAAAAAGTGTTTGATTGACATAGCAATGGAGTATGAATAATTTAAGGATAATTTCAGCATTGATTAAACCAATCGAACAACTGATCGGTTTTTTTGCTAGAGGGACATCGAACAAAACGACAAAGTACATTGCTAAAATTTGTAAATACCCCGCATCAACAAGGGGTTACTTCCTAATAATTAAACAGTATAATATAAATACAAAAAAATATTGGGCAAACCAATCGAAAGATTGGGACGCAAAGCCATGGGTCTAAGGTTCAAAACTACGACTGCCAGGTTGCCATTTCACATGAGAGTAGGCAGCCGCCTACTTTTTTTTATTTCATATTTTTAGGGGGAAGAATGTCAAGGAGCAAAAATTTAAAGAAAATACTGTCACTTACACTAATTCTAGTAATGACAGTGGGTAACGTGTTACCAGCATTTGCACAGCCGAGAACGGTTTATGATCCACTGGCCATACTCGATTTATTGAAAGAAGAAAATTTAGCACCAACAGTTCCAAATCCAATAGGAAACATGTCCATTCAAATGCCGGAATTACCGGACGTGGCGCAATCGCCAAATTCACTGGGAAAACCCTCTGAACAGATTACCGGTCCGAACACTTCAGAGGCACACCCATCATTAGTCGATCTCAAAACGGGAAATCTGGTATTTGAAGAAAATGACATTCAAGTTAAAGGACTTGGGTATGATCTCACATTGACACGATTCAATAAAGAGGGCACTGGTGCCTTTGGAGAGGGCTGGGATCTCAACTTTTATACCGAACTGCGCATGTACGCCGGTTATGACATCGGTGAAGTGCGACTAGATGGCACAAAACGCGCATTCGTATTTGTAAAGGATGATCCAGACGCAGACATTACAAGTTATGATGACGATTTAATGGTCAATTATGAACTGGATAAAGGCCATTATGAATCGGCTGCAGGTGATCAACTTACGAGAATCAGTGCAACTGAATATCAAGTCGTCACAAAATATGGAGAAACCTTTATCTACCAAGGCTACAGAGCACCATGGCGTGATGCGAACACACCAATTGAAGGCAAACTTGTAAAACGTATAGATGTCAATGGCAATGAACTAGTCTACAACTATGATGCATCCGGACGACTCGAATCGCTCACAAATCAAGGCAGGTCACTGGTCATAACCTACGGTTCAAATGGATTCATCAGCAGCATGACCGATCCAAAGGGGCAATCGGTAAATTTTACATACACAGGGAGCACATTGACACAAGTCGCCTATCCGAATGGCGAAACAAAAACCTATGACTATTCCAATGGTAAAATCACGCGTTATATTGCAGGGGGCGACGACTTAACATTCACCTATCAAAATGGAAAGATCGACTCCCAAGCCTCGCTAGACGCCGTACAGTATACTTATGATTACGCCGCAGGCAAATCAACGACGATCAATGCAAATGGTGGCTGGAATAGCGTGAGTTTTGATGATAAGCATATTCTAAAACGTGAAGCGTCAAATGGGGAATCCACCGTCTATACTTATGATCAAGAGGGACAACTCTTGTCAGAAAGTACAAATGGAAATCAAACCCTATACACATACGATGGCGATTTGAGGATTGCATCTCGTACCGATGTGTATGGAAACGTCACAACGTATACGTATTCACAGGAGGGCTTTGATAACGTGCTCACTGAGACGACACCGTATGGCACCAAGTCGTTTGCTTATGATTCAAAAGGCAATCTCATTGAGAAAAAGGACGAAAATGGCAATACAACCCACTTTTCCTATTATCCAAATGGATTGGTCAAGTCTCAGTCGATGCAAAGTGGAGCAACCATCACATTTGAATATGATGAATACGGCAACGTCAGCTCTAAATCAGTCGAGGATTTAAAGACCTCTTATGCATACGATCTCAATGGAAATCTCATTCAAGAAACAGCGCCGAGTGGTATAGTCACAGATTTCATCTACGATGCAAAAAACCATTTGATTAAAATGGAAAACCCTAATGAGCTGTACACATACACTTATGACGCGAAGGGACGTCTCAGCCAAAGCAGCTCGCCTGAAGGCATAGTGACATACGACTATGGCGAAGCAAGTTACATCACAAAGATCACCAAAGGTGCAGAGTTGACCGTATTTGAGAGAGATGTACTCGGACAGATCACGAAAAAAACAGATCGATACGGGGAAACAAGATATCTCTATGATGGTGAAGGCAGAGTCGTCGAAATCAACATAGACAATCATTTTGTACGGTATGATTACGACACAGAAAGGCAAACCACTCATACGCGTGATGGCAGTATGACCACCACTTATGACACATTTGGGAGAGTCATAGACGTCACAGACAGTAGAGGAAGAACCATCACATATCATTATGAAAGTGATAAATTAGTGAAGTTGATTCATCCAAAGGGACTTGAGCGCCTATACAGCTATGATGAATATGGCCGATTGGTCAAAATCAATGATTTTAATGGCACCGAGACGCGCTATGACTATGACCTGTCAAACCGTATAGTGGAAGTCAACGACGGAACCTTAAGACGTTACGTCTATGACACTTACGACCGAATCGTGGCAGTTTATGAAAATGATCTTCTAATGGCCAAGTACACATACAATTCTGCTGGACTTATAAAGTCGATCAAAGACCACGAAGACAATGAAAGTACTTACGTGTATGATGTGCTTGGTCGAATGGTTGAATTTACAGATGCAAATCATAATACAACAGTCTATGCCTATGATGCAGCCGGACAAATCATCAGTGTAACCGCACCTGATGGCGGTACAATTCATTATCAGTACGATGACTTCTCCCGCGTCATAGAAATAAAAGATGCCTATAATCACACATCAAGGTTTGACTATGACATAAAAGATAGAATCACAGTCATTACAGATGCTTATGGACGAAAGACCCTTATCGCATATGATGACACATCCAATCAGATGATCGTCACCAATGCAAAGCTTCAAAAGACAGTCTACAGCTACGATGAAATGGATCAGCTGGTAGACATCACAGTTCCAAGTGGCGCCATATACAGCTATGAGTACGATGAATATGGCCGCATGGTCCTTGAGACGGATGCGCTCCAGCAAACCACCACGTACACCTACGACCTATACGATCAGCTGCTCAGTGTCGTAGATGCCAAAGGCGTGGAGAGACACTATACGTATGATGTGTACGGCAACGTCATCAAAGAAACCGTCGGTGAACTGTATAGTGTTTATCAGTATAACGAGCGGGGACAAATCACCCGGCAATCCAATCAACGTGGTTACGTAGCGGGATATGACTACGATCAAAATGAACGCATGATCACATCGTACGATGCCAATCGCGCGAAAACCACATACAGCTATGACCGGTATGGCCGCATGACATCGAAAACAGATGTCCTTGGAAACGTCACCACTTATGAGTACGATGCAAATGGCAATCTCATCAGCGTGATCGATGCGCTCGGTAACACAACCACATATCGCTATGATGTCATGAATCAGCTTGAAAGCGTGATGGATGCCAGAGGAAACCAAAAGATAAAATACGATTACGATTTGCTTGGAAATGTTGTATCCATAACAGACGCTAAAGGCTATAGGCAAACCTTAACCTACAACAAAGTCAATCAAGTGACCAAAATGGTAGATCAACTGGGTAATGTAACCTCAATGGTCCACGATGTACTCGGAAACACCACCAAGGTCACAGATGCACTAGGACGCAGTACGCACTATGTGTACAATGAAGCCAACCAGATCATATCAACGACCGATGCGATGAATCAAACCACCCAGTACGACTACAGTGCAGCGGGTTTATTGATGGCGGTTCATTATCCAAACGAGGCCACTGTTCAGTATGAATACAATGCATTTGGTGAACTGACCAAAACAGTGGACCCACTGATGACAGAAACGCTTTACGAATACGACCTCTATGGAAGAATCACTCAAATGTCGGTCAATCAACGCATCCTATCCCAGAAGAGTTATGATGACATAAATGGGACTGTCACCAGCACGGATGCACTGAACAGATCCACCCTTGAGAAGTACGATCGAACGGGGTTGCTCGAATCCTACACCGATGAGAAAAAGCGTCTGACAACCTTTGAATATGATGCACTTGGAAATCTGACCAAACAAACCAATCCAAATGGCGATGCTAAAATGTATGAGTATTCGGCTCTTGGTCAACTCAGCATTGAAACAGACTATTTGGGCCATTTAAAGCAATATGAGTACGATGCGGCAGGCAATTTGACAACATTCATCGATCAGATTGGCGCATTGACAAAGTATGATTATGACGAAATGAATCAAGTCATTTCAATTGTCAATCCTGATGGTGGTGAAAGTCAATACAACTATGATCCCGCAGGCAATCTCAGCTCTTACACAGATCCACTCGGTAAAAAAATCACTTATACCTATGACCAAGTCAATCGCATGGTG
>JAGXHV010000110.1 GCA_024636005.1 Bacillota bacterium | reverse complement strand
TCATTGCCATTTCTCATCAACATAGGTATCCTTTTTTTCACCTTCTCAGTTGCATTTCAACTGATCACATTACCTGTGGAATTCAATGCTAGCTCTAGGGCACTAAGAATGATGGATGAATATGGATTCCTTGCAAATGAAGAAAACAAACATGCAAAAAAAGTACTCAACGCAGCGGCGATGACATATGTCGCAGCAGCTGCAATGGCAATCGGACAACTCCTAAGAATGTTATTGATCAGAGGAAGAGATTGATCAGATTAAGAGATAGATCATATTTGCAAATTTTCAAGAAAACCCGTTGATTCGGGTTTTTTTACTTTGTTATTATAAGTCAGTATGATATAATAGTGAACTAACTTAAGCACAACTTATAATGTCTGGGTCTCACAGACTAAAATACAACTAAGGAGGTAAGAATGGCCTGGAAAGACACTTTAAAAAACAATGTAAACAATGTGGAACAGTTAAAGAACTTTATTGATATTTCATCTGACGAAGCAAAAAATTATGAAAATATCATTAAGCACTTCCCACTGTCATCAACAACTTATTATTTGGATTTGATTGATCCGAGTGATCCTCACGATCCTATTCGAAAGATGGCTATACCAACTATCGAAGAATTTGACATCAGCGGTGATTTTGACACCAGTGGTGAATCACAGAACACAAAGATGAAAGGGCTACAGCACAAATACAGTACAACTGCGCTATTACTTTCCACTAATAAATGCGCTATGTATTGCAGGCATTGTTTTAGGAAGAGATTGGTCGGTACATCGAACAATGAAACTCTCGGTTTCATTAATGATGCTGTGGATTATATAAAAGAACATACCGAGATCAACAACGTGCTGATTACAGGAGGAGATTCATTTCTTCTTGAGAATCATATGATCGAGTCCTATCTTGCTGCTTTGACAGAAATCGAACATATTGATTTCATTCGCTTTGGAACGCGAACACCTGTTGTGTTTCCAGATAGAATCTATAGCGATAGTGAACTTATAAGTATTCTAAAAAAATATTCTCAGAAAAAGAAGATCTATGTTGTCACCCAATTCAATCATCCAGTAGAATTAACCGATGAAGCCATGAAGGCAGTCAATATGTTGCTTGATAATAACATCATAATAAACAATCAGACGGTGTTGTTGAAAGGTGTCAATGATTCTCCAGTAATCATGGCAACTCTTCAAAATGATTTGGTGAAAAAAGGAATCATTCCATATTATATATTCCAGTGTAGGCCAGTCAGAGGTGTCAAAAATCAATTTCAATTGCCTCTAGAAGAATCTGTTCAAATTATCGAGGACGCGAAGAAGATGATGCATGGTCATAGCAAACGTATAAAATTCATCATGAGCCATGATTCGGGGAAAATCGAAATTCTTGGTAAATTTCGTGGTGAAATGCTCTTTAAATATCATCAATCCAAGATTGCTGAAAATGCTGGGAAAATATTTTCAGTGGCACTGGATGAGCATCAAGCATGGCTAACATCAGATGATATTGTACTTGAATAAAAAATACCCCTGCTTTGTTTATCGAAGCGGGGTTGTTCTATTTACAGGAGTGTTATTTTCAATTACAATGAATTGAAAGGAGGCGTATATGATCAAATTGATAGCGGATTCAACATGTGATTTATCCGATGAGTGGATAGAAAAATACGACATCGGTATTGCACCATTGACTATACGTATTGAAGAAAAGGATTATAGGGATCGTATTGATATCACGCCAAATGATTTTTTTGCACAACTGGAAGGTTTGTCCAAGCATCCGACAACAGCAATGCCAAGTCCCAATTACTTTTTGGAGCTTTTTGAGTCTGCCTTGGAAAAGGGGTATAGTGAAGTCTTGTGCATCTGCATGTCCAGTGGGACGAGTGGATCTTACCAATCTGCCGCAATAGCTAAGACCATGTTTTACGAAAATGAGAAAAATAAAGATATCCCACTTCATGTTGTTGATTCCAAATCCATGAGTCATGGCAGTGGTTGGCTGATCATCAAATGCATCAAGTTGATGGAATCTGGTTTCAATTTTGATGAATTGGTTGATTTTTGTGAAACTTATAAGACACATATTAAACATTTCCTTTCTGTTGACGATTTGAATCACTTGATTAGAAGTGGTCGTTTGACGAATAGCAGCGCTTTCATAGGGAAGCTTTTGAAAATCAAACCAATAATGTCCATGCGCGACGGAAAAGGAGCAATAGTTGCAAAAGAAAGAGGCCGAAAAAACGTTCTTGATCATTACGTCAAGGAATATAAAGTCCGCGTTGATGAAGACCTTTCAGATTTTGTAATTATCGGTTACACATCGGATTATCAATATGCTCAAAATTTGGAAATGAAAATGAGAAATGAAACCAACTTCAAAGGTGAGATTTATCTCATGCAAATGGGCGTTTCCGTCGGTACTCATGTTGGACTTGGTGGACTTTCAATGTTTTTCCTGGAAAAGGATAGAAAGCACGATGGCTTACTGATCAATGAATTGAATCATATGAACGATAAACGTAAAAAGCTTATAGATAAAATCAGAAAAAGCGATTGATTCATCAATCGCTTTTGTTAAGATTTTTTAATAAATAATGGGTTTTCCTTAAATGTGAAGATGTTATTTGGTATAATGAAGGATAAGTGAGGAAAAACAATGAAAAACAACGCCAGAAGATTGGCCCTGAAAATACTCAAACAAATTGAAATGGAAGACCAGTTCTCCCATATCACGTTAAAGGAAATGTTGAAATCCAGCGAAGTGACGGATATCGATAGACGTTTTATAACCAATATCGTATATGGAGTACTTGAAAATAAATTGTTATTGGATTATTATATCAGGAAATTGTCAACAGTAAGATTTGGTAAGATCAATAAGGAAATCCTGAATATTCTTAGAATGGGACTATACCAGATTGCATTTATGTCCAAAGTTCCAGATTCAGCAGCAGTCAATGAAAGTGTTAAACTTGCTAAAAAATTCTCTCCTCAATATAGTGGATATGTCAATGGCATTTTAAGGTCATTCATTCGCTTGGCAGGTGATATTGAATTACCGGACCGAACCAAACACTTAGTCGCACATCTTAGCATCTCTTATTCCCATCCAGAGTGGTTGGTAGAAAAGTGGCTCGATGAATTTGGAGAAGAGTTTACTGAATCACTTCTAAAATCAAATAATGAAACTCCAAAGCTATGGTTAAGGGTGAATACACTTAAAATTCAAAGAAATGAATTCATCGATAGACTAGAGGCAGAGGGTGTGAAAGCATTACCATCAGAATGGATGGAAGATGCTGTGATGGTTGAAAATTTGAATGAGCATTCCATTGAATCGTTGGTCGGTTTCAATGAAGGATGGTTCCAGGTTCAAGATATCAGTTCCATGTGTGTCTCTAAGATATCGAATGTCAAGGCAGGGGATCTTGTAATAGATGTCTGTGCCGCACCGGGTGGAAAAACTACCCACATGGCTCAACTTATGAATAATACCGGTCAAATTATTGCGAGGGATATGCATCCTCAGAAGCTAAAATTGATTGAGGAATCAGCTCATCGACTAGGGATCAACATTATTAAGAGTGAAGTTTTTGATGCGACACATTTTGATGTCTCACTGAAACATATGGCTGATATCGTACTAGTAGATGCACCTTGCTCAGGATTTGGCATCATAAGGCGTAAACCGGATATTAAATACAACAAGTCAATTGAGGATTTGAATTCGCTTACAGAAATCCAGTATAAGATTTTAGAGACGGCTTCAGAATATGTGAAATCAGGTGGAACTTTGATTTACAGTACTTGCACCATCAATGCGGATGAAAACATCAAAATAGTAGAAAAGTTTTTAGAGCATCATGGACATTTCAAACTGACGGAAATTTCGGATTTGCCGGGTGTGGAGTCAAACGGAACCATTATGCTTTTTCCGAATGTCAATCAGACAGATGGCTTTTTCATAGCAAAAATGAATAAACATGAATAAGAGGTAGATATGAGAGTATCAGGTATAACCGATAAAGGCATCAAACGGAATAATAATGAAGATTATTTTCTGATCAGTGACCACGCGAAAGTATTTGTTGTCGCAGATGGTATGGGAGGCTATAAAGCCGGTGAAATTGCTTCAGAAATAGCATCAAAAGCAATTGTTGGAACAATAGAAGATAGAATTTTGAGTGGCACATTTGATTTCGGATACGACATTGAAGAGATTTTAATGTATGCGAGCAACGAAATATTAGCTTATGTTGAAAATAATCCGGATTGTAAAGGAATGGGTACAACAGTCGTTGTAGCTCATTTAAAAGACAATGTCCTTTATATTGCGAATGTTGGTGACAGCAGATGTTATGCCATAACTGAAAGTAGTGTCATGCAGCTGACTAAAGACCATTCGTTGGTGGCCGAACTCGTAAAAATTGGTAGTATCAGTGCAGAAGAAGCTGAAATGCATCCTGATAAAAACATCATCACAAGTGCTCTTGGGGTGGACAGTAAATTCGAGATCTATAAATCAAGTTATGATATGGATGATTACAAATATATCTTGATTTGCTCTGATGGATTATCGAATATGGTGACGACAGATGAAATACTGGGCATTTTTAGAAATCACGATTTTGATGAGGTATCAGAATTATTAGTCCAAAGTGCAAACCAAAACGGTGGGAAAGACAATATCACCGCTGTTTGCATTGAACTATAAGGAGGACCCAAATGACGCAGATCATAGGGAGTATACTGAGTAACAGATATGAAATAATTGAAGTGCTCGGTACTGGTGGCATGGCCACTGTATATAAAGGTAAAGACTTGATTCTCAATAGAATGGTTGCTGTCAAAATTTTGAAGACAGAATTCAATTCCGATGAGGAATTTGTCAATAAATTCAAAAAAGAATCACAAGCGGCTGCGAAGCTTTCACATCCAAACATAGTCAATATTTTTGATGTGGGATTTAGTGATGACCATCATTATATTGTCATGGAGCTTGTTAGCGGAAACACGCTTAAGGATTATTTGGTCCATATGCAGGGTTTCATGCGTGAAGAAGCTATCATCAACATAGTGATGCAGGTTGCTTCCGCACTAACAGAAGCTCATCATAAAGATATTATTCATCGTGATATCAAATCTCAAAATATTCTTGTAAGTGAAAATGGAAGCATCAAAGTAGCTGATTTTGGTATTGCCAGAGCAGCAACAACATCCACTCTTGTAAACACCAAGGAAATTATTGGGTCGGTTCATTATGCATCACCTGAGCAGGCCAGAGGCGGGTATGTGGATGCCAGAAGTGATATTTACTCACTAGGAATCATGATGTATGAACTCGCGACCAAAGAATTGCCTTTTGAAGGTGACACTCCTGTTACAGTAGCTCTAAAACAAATCAAAGATGAATTGCCAAATCCTCAAGTTGTGAATTCAGGCATTAGTGAGGGTCTTTCTTCAATTATTAAAAAAGCTACAGAAAAAAATCCGCCGGATCGTTACCAAGACATGGTGGCTTTCATCGATGACCTCAAAATGCTGAAATCTGACAAAGCTTTCATGGCGAATAGTTTCAACCAGACCAATCAAGAGACCGCGGTACTACCCAAAATCACAGAAGATCAGCTGATGCGCTATAAAACAACAAAAGTAGTTGATAAGAAAATCAAACAAGTTCCGAATGGTCACAAACCAACACGTCTCAACACTACACTTGTAGTGCTGGCAGCGCTTTTGATGGCCATTATGGTATTTGGTATTTTAGCTCTCAACCAGTTCAAGACCATTTTCGATGTGGATCTTGTTCCAGTCCCGGGTGTAGTTGGAATGCCGGTAGAGGATGCTGTTAGAGCGATGACGGATGTCGGACTACTTGCTGATGTGACTGAAAGAAGATTCAAGGATGATGTAGAGGTGGATCACATCATCTCACAGTCCTATGCTGAAGGTGAAGAATTGAAAGAAGGATTTACTGTCAAACTCGTTGTCAGTAATGGCGGAATTCAATCATTGATTCCAAATGTAAGGCAACAGACTTTAAGTAAAGCCAGGGTTATGATCGAAGTTGAAGGATTTGAAGTCGGTGAAATTACTTATGAATTCAACGATTTTCCTGAAGATATGATAATTAATCAAACTCCTAAATCGGGTATAAAAATGGACGAAGGTACCATTATAGATTTGGTCGTCAGCAGAGGTCCTGAAGTCAAGACTTTCATAGTGCCTTCAGTAATTGGAATGACCATACGTGAAGCTGAAGTGACACTCAATCAATTGGGGCTTAAATTGGGCTCGATTTCGTATGAACTGAATGATGGGACTGAAAAAGGTAGAATCATCACTCAGGAATATTTAGGTACTGAAGTCAATCAAGGTACAGAAATACCTGTCATTGTCAGTAACGGACCTGAAACTATAATTGAAGATCCAGTGGTACCTGAGGAACCTGTCGGTACAGAAAGTGAACTCAGGTTGACCATACACCTTGAACTCGAAAAGTTTTCAGGTGATACAGAGACCATCAGGATAGAGATGCTTCAAAATGGTGTGAGCGAAGTGATTTATGAAAATGTTCATTCCAAATCTGAAGGACCTGACATTGCTATACAAAAAACTATTACGGGTAGCGGTACTGCCACTATTTCAGTTTTCTATGGGTCTGTTAAAGGCTATGAACAAGAGATTGAATTTTAATTAAGGAAAGGTGTTTATGGATCACGGGATAATTTTTAAGGGAATTGGTGGATTTTACTATGTGAAGTACAACCAATCCATGTATGAGTGCAAAGCGAGAGGGAAATTCAAGAATCAGAATAAATCACCAATGGTTGGAGATTTTGTTGAGATTTCAATCTTGGACGAAGAAGAGAAAAAAGGTATGATTGAAGAACTTCTACCTCGAAATACCGAACTCATCAGACCTAGCGTTGCGAATGTTAATCAAGCAATTATCGTGTTTTCCATCAAAGATCCCATGCCCAACATCACTTTGCTGGACAAGATGCTTGTCCTGGCTGAGAATGCAGGGCTTGACATTGTCATTTGTTTCAATAAAAGTGATCTGGATGCCAAATTGGATTTTGAGAGTGTCAGCGAGAATTATAAAAAAGCAGGTTATCCAACCATTAAAACTTGTGCACTACTTGGTGAGGGCATTGAAGAACTCAGTACTTATCTGGTAGATAAGATTTCTGTCTTCTCTGGTCCTTCGGGTGTTGGCAAATCATCCATTTTAAATGCTATTGAAGAGAAGTTCGCTCTAAAAACCGGAACACTCAGTGAAAAGATAAAACGTGGTAAACACACAACTAGACACTCGGAACTCTTGGATTTGGTCAACGGAGGGATCGTAGTGGATACTCCGGGATTCACCTCATTATCAC
>JAGXHV010000109.1 GCA_024636005.1 Bacillota bacterium | reverse complement strand
TAAGACCACCATGTATACGCACCAGTCAGTTCAGGATAAAAATATCTGAAGGTGTCGATAAATCCCGCATCGATGAGTTCTGTCATCTTATTTCGTTCTTCCATGGTGAATCCAGCACTTCTCGTATTGGTTTTATAATTTTTGAGATCGATTTCTTTGTGAGCTACATTCAAATCTCCACAGACAATAACAGGTTTACTGAGTTCAAGGGTTTTCAAATACCCCCTGAAAGTATCTTCCCAGACCATGCGATAATCCAGTCTTTCAAGCTCGGTCTTTGAATTGGGGGTGTAAACCGTCACCAAATAAAAATCGGGATATTCCAGTGTTATGACTCGTCCCTCTTGATCATGTTCTTCAAATCCCAAACCTAGTTTCACCGAAATCGGTTCGTGTTTTGTGAATATGGCTGTTCCCGAATAACCTTTTTTTACTGCGTAGTTCCAGAATTGATGGTATCCAGGCAAATCGAGTTCAATCTGCCCGTCTGACAATTTTATTTCCTGCAGACAAAAAAAGTCCGCATCCACCTCATTGAAATAGTCCATAAACCCCTTTTTCAAACACGCCCTTAGACCATTGACGTTCCAATTGACAAATTTCATTTATGCCTCCAGAATAATATATTAAACCCATTATATCAAAAAATAGAAAGGTGAAGCAATCGCTCCACCTTGTTTTTATAATCTTTGTAGTATCGAAAAACTGATGATCGAGGTAAGTGAAGCAAGGGTTGTGCCCCAAATCATGTCAATCACAGTGATTGTGATCGGCCAATCCTTAAGTGTGGCCAGATTGGTCAAATCATATGTCGCATAAGTAAGGAGTCCATAAAGCGCTCCTGCACCAAGTGCGTAGGTCCATGAATTCTTATCAAGGGCAGGTGAAATCACGAAAAACAGTAGACCGATTATGAAAAGCACATAAAATAGTAGTGCGGCTCCCCAGTTCACTTTGTCCGTCATGATATATCCCAGATGCTTTGAATACAGATTTTTGGCAATGACTCCAAGCCAAATCAAGTCAATTGCCATAAATACGACAAATGTTATAGCGAAATTTCTAAGCATCTGCATTTGCGACCTCCGATCGACTAAATCTTATTATAGCGCTCTTCGACAACTTCCCAATTGACCAAATTCCAAAATGCATCAATATAGTCAGCTCTTTTGTTTTGGTAATTCAAATAATAAGCATGCTCCCATACATCTAGACCAAGAAGTTCCACATATCCTTCGCTGACTGGAGCATCTTGATTTGGGGTGCTCATGATCTTGAGACCATCTGCTCCTATTACAAGCCATGCCCAGCCACTTCCGAACCGTTTGAGTGCAGCATCCTTGAACTGAGATTTCATCACCTCAAATGAACCAAATGCTTCCACAATCAATTTCATCATTTTTTCACTTGGCTCTTTATATTCAGGAGTCAAACTTTCCCAAAATAGTGTGTGATTATAATGACCTCCACCGTTGTTTCTAACGGTCATACGTATATCATCAGGTACTTCGTCCAGTTTTTTCAGCAACGATTCCACTGTCCACTCACTAAGCGCATCATATTTTTCAACTGCAGCGTTAAGGTTGCTCACATAGGCACCATGATGTTTCTGGTGATGTATGATCATAGTTTGCTCATCAATATATGGTTCGAGTGCACCTGTGCCAAATTTAAGTTCCGGTAATGTGAATTTCATAAGACTACCTCCTAGTGTCGTTTATTATATCCTATCGGATTGCTAGCTATCCGTATTATATCCTAACAACGTAGTTGATAATCATTATCATTTTCTTTGTAATCATATTGTAATATTTCATTGATTCAAATGATGTTTTTTCACACGTTTGCCTACTATGATTCCAAAATGGGCTCCAAACAAACCAAGCACAAAAGCAATTCCCATCAATACTATCAAATAAGGTCCTGTGACCATTTCAAAAACTACTGAATCAATGAAGAGCTTTGATACCGTCATCGCTGTACCGGCTACAAATGCGGAATAGGAAGCCGCAACACAGTAAACGCGATACTTGAACCTATTCGGAATAAAATAATCAACCAATTGTGTCAATATGCCTGTCGAAAGAATAGCCACTCCCATATAAGGATTTATGATGCTCATAAGCATAGCAAAAACAGCACTGACTAATAGAATTATATTCTTGATATCGAAACTGATCAGCATGACCGCCATAATCAACGACAGATAAGGCGACATTGCAGTATATTTCGCTCCTGGCAACGGGATTTGGCTACTGACGATATAAATGGCATAGCCTCCAACAATGATGGCAGATACGGCAATCGCTATTTGGGTCAGCACCGATGTATTTAATCTTGTTTTTTTCATATCAACCTCTTATGCGAACATCAATAGGCCGGCTGCCATGTGAGCCTCCTAACACTATTTTTTTCTCGTGTACAATACACCACTTGCCATTGCAGTTAGTGGAATAGTAAACAATATCCCCAAACTTCCTGCGAGCGCTTGTAATATTTCAATCACCACAATCTCTCTATTGAGCAGATCAAGCAGTGACGGATTATAAGTGATCAACAACAAGACAATTGAAAGTGAACTTCCGATATAGGCAAGAATAAGTGTATTGGACATGGTACCCATGATATCTCTACCAATCGTCATACCGGATTGAATCAATTTTTTCATGCCGATTGTATTTGAAGTTTCCATGATTTCATAAAGTGAAGAAGAAATGGACATGGCGACATCCATTATTGCCCCCATAGCTCCAATGAGAATCGCACCAAAAAACACACCTTTCAAATCGATCGGATTTTCTGGGTTCAGCATCAACAGATAGGCGGATTCCTCATTCACAAGGCCCGTGAGGTTGAGTACACCGTCCATCATAAGTACCAAGAGTGCCGCAACTGTTATACCGCCAACGCAACCGATCACAGCAGCTACTGTCTTTCTGTTGACACCACTGACAATAATGAGGGTCATTATTGTGATGTAAATACAAATGACAATGGCAGAAAGATAAATATTGAAACCGGATAAAATGGAAGGTACAAAAACCGTGAATATGGCAAGTACAGTAAACACGAGAGACACTATTGTCTGCATGCCCTTGATTCTTCCGAAGATCAGAAGCAATACCACAAAAACAGCGCCAAGAATCATCAAGGCATCCGTCCGGATATATTCTCCATATACCCAATCTGTGTTGAAGTCTTCATTATGAATATTGTAAAGTAAAATTTTATCTCCGGGAGCAACCTCTTTCGGTAAAACCATCATATAACTATTGAGATTTTGAATTCCAACGACGTTCTCACCTTTAAGTTCGCCAGATATGATCTCCGCCCTAAACGCGATGTCTTTTATCACCAAGTCGGAATTCTCATCAGATGTGAGGCTTTCATCATAGACTTCAATAATTTCAGTGACTTTTGCCTTTTCTATCTGAAACCCCTCATCTCCCATCAGAACATCCATTTTACTGCTCGCCACTTTATTGCCGAAAAATATAAACGCAACCGATATCAGCACCGTCAAAATATAAATCATAAGATGGATCATTTTTGTCTTTTTCATATTTGTTTGCATATTTGACCTCTCAATATAAGATTAGAGTATTATTATATCAAACTCCAACCAATATTGACATTAAAAAGGACGGATGAAAATCCGTCCCAAATCACTATAATCTGAATTTCTTGATATCTTCCTTGAGTCTGTTGATGTCTTTGAGGAAATCTTCAATATCGTGCTCATGCTCAAGTTCATCATTGAGAATGCTTACCGCCATCTGATAGGTGGAGTGATCTTTCCCTGATGTGAATTCAGCAATTTCCTCATATCTTTGGATTGCGCAACGCTCTCCATCTAGATTTTGTTTCAAAACTTCTTCAATATATGGATCTGTTGGTGCTTCATATGCGCATCTCGCAAATGATGTCCAGTCCGCAGGATTCAGAACCGGTGTGCCGCCGAGTTGGATGATTCTGTTGACTACCAGTCCCGCGTGAGCAAGTTCTTCAGTCGCATGAAGCATTAGTTCAGGTTCGACTTCACTTCTCATAGGACCTTCAATGATTCGTGCTCCAATCCAGTATTGATAATATGCCAGCCATTCTTCTGCAAGTGCTTCATTCAGCATTTGTATTAGTTTTTCGACGTCAATGTTTGCGATATCAATTGCCTTTTTACCCATAATACGGCCTCCTTATATCTTGTGTTGATAACTATTCGCCGTTTAAGGTTATACCCACATCCAAATTAAGTTAACAGATTTATATACCTTTCTTAACTTTTTGTAGATTTTTATTATTGACTCGCATTAAAATGCTTTTTATATTATAATGAGTTAGTCCGGGTTTTTATAGTACTCAGGCCCTAGAAGGAGATGCTGCTTATGCATAATACAAATATCATTTTTATAGGTGAGCACAAGAAATTTTACGAAGATCTCATAAATGCGTTTGAATCCGAAAATTGGAACTGTAGATCATACTATCGTTACGAGGATTTCACCCCTGAAGACTACAAAGGTTCAAGAGTGTTTCTGATTGATGTCGATGTTTTTAATTCATCACCGATCAGTGGCCATGATCTTTCTATAAGCTCTACCGGTTTAGATTGTAGATATTTTGCATCAACATATGTCATAGTTTATTCCCTCACCTGTGATTCCAAAAAACTTGAAAAAGCACTTGATCAAGGTGCTGACGATTTTGTGGATTACCCTTTTAACACGAATTTGATCCTCTTGAAATTAACCAACTTCATTCGTCGTTCAGAGATTCTCGAACTTCACTGTAATCCTCTAGGTGTTAAGATTGAGGTAGGCGATTTGACTTTGAATCCTATTTTAAAGCACGCGTCCATTAAAGATATCCAGCTGGATTTGACCCACTCAGAATTCAATATACTATACACTTTATACAAAAATCCGGATCACATCTTGACTAAGGATCATCTGTTCCAGATGGTCACCGGTCAGAAGAGCTTTGGGGATTACAACGCATTGATGACTCACATCAGCCGACTGCGCAAAAAAATTTACGCTATCGATCCACACAAGGAATACATAGCGACCGTTAGAAATCATGGCTATACAATCAAAAAAAATCAGGAATCCGAATAAGGGTGTGCACCACCCACCGGAGTACCTGATTATATTTTTATCATTTTTCAAGTGAATAATAAATAAGTGGAATCACAATCAGTGTAAGCACTGTCGATACCAAAAGCCCACCCATTAGAGCAAGCGCCATAGGAGTAAAGAATGAACTCCCCGAAGTCGCTAGAGGAACTAATCCTATGACTGTCGTTATGGTACTGAGCATTATAGGCCTGAATCGCTTCTCTACCGAATCGATACACGCTTCCATCAAATCATCATTTATGAGTCGCTCCCTATTGATATACTCAATGAGCAGAATTGCATTGTTGACCACAATTCCTATCAAACTGGCCACTCCAAGTCCGACTGTAAATGTGACACTCATGCCAAAGATCAACAAAATAAATACGGATCCCACCACCGAGAGCGGTACTGTCATCAAGATAATGATCGGTTGCAACAATGAATTGAATTGGATCAATAAAATGATATAAATGACAACAACAGCAAACAGTGCAGCTCCAAGGAGCCCTGAAATGTACTTGTCAATGATTTCTTGATCGCCTCCAAAATCTATGGTGACACCCTCAAGGTTCATGTTTGGAAGCAGTTCAGTCTCGATTTTGTTTTGAAGTGTCGCACTGGAGAATCCAGGTCTGAGATCTGTACTGACCGCAACCGAAGCTCTTCTGTTGAATCTTTTTATGGTATTGTATTCTTCTTCCAAACTCACATTTGCGAATTGACTTAATGGTACTTTCTCACCTGTGAAACTTGATTTGATTTCAAGATTGACCACATCTGAAACGCTTTCCATGTTGTTTTTGACGATCACATCATAAGTGTTCCCTTCTTTTTGAAAAACTGTGGCAACCATTCCCTTGAGAGCGAGGTTGGACTGATACTGAATGTCGTATTTGGTAAGACCGAAATTGGAAGCCATATCATCGTCCACTTCAATTTTGTATTGATAGACCAACTGTGGTTGATCGTTGCCTATATTGATCGTAGAATTCTCCGCTATCAGATAATTGTACACCTCACCTGCTACCCGATTGACATCCTCTCGGTAAAGTCCAGAAATCTTGATATCTATTGCCGGTCCAGGTTGGTTGATTTCTATCAAATTGACGGTTGCGCTACCTCCAATGAGTTTCTCATCGAGTCTGGTCTGCAAATAATACGCAAAATCTTCACGGTCATCAAATCTGTCTCCTTTTGACAAATCCACATCAAACAAAAGCTGTGCATAGTCATCCGAAGGAGGTCTAACACCCACTGTCAAATAAAATTTTGGAAAGCCGCCACCGATCGAGGTGCTGAT
>JAGXHV010000108.1 GCA_024636005.1 Bacillota bacterium | reverse complement strand
GGAGCATTTGATATTTGTTTATCCGACTATTGTGGTATTCGCCCAAGGCAAGGAAACCAAACGCTTTGAGAGGGTTTTTTCAATGGATGACATCGAAGAGACCGTGGATCGGTATTATCAAATGATTTTTTAATGGATTTGAAACTTAACTGGGGCTTGGTGTGCAACAGGAAGGGAACTATTCTAGTGGTTTCTTTCTTTGTCACATCCAGTGACTCGGGATCACTTGTAGTCGATAATATTACCTCTGGCGGGAAACTCAACTCACCGGTCACACAGCGTGTCTTCTGGGCGAGTATGGAAGGCCTCGTGGCTATTGTTCTTTTGCTTATTGGAGGAGAGGCTGCACTCAAAGCGCTTCAGACTGCTGTTATTGCTACGGGACTTCCATTTGCCATATTGATGATCATTATGAGCTTAATGTTAGTGTACAGTGTGCGGAAAGCATATAAGAAACAAAAACTCGTCAAGGATTTTGAACATTTCGAGACCATGATGGAAGAGTATAAAAGCTCTGAAGAATTTGTTGCATAAATAGATGGATTTCATTTGAATTATAGGAAATGTTTGCAATTTTCATTGTAGGCGTTTCTTTATTTTTGTGGTGTGTGCCAACAGGGTGCGATATAATAATGTCGATAAGAAAATCACAAGGGGAAGTAGATGAAACTTATAAAACACAATTTGGCTTTGACGGTATTGTTATTGACAGTAATCACAATCACAACAAGTTGTACGGTTAAATCTAAAAATGATACCTTAATCATTGCAGATCAGTTCGGCTTGGCATATGCTCCTATTGAAATTATGAAATCAAAAGAATTTTTAAGGCGGGAATTGGATAAAGTTGGGGCACCTGAAATTGAAATTGAGTGGAAAAGAATGGGGAATACGACTTCAATGCGCGAAGCCATGGTGTCAGGAGATCTCGACATTGGTTTTGTCGGAATACCACCATTTTTAATCGGTAGGGACAATGGAATGGACTGGAAGATCATATCTGGAATTTCTGAAAGTCCATCAGCTTTGATCACTACCGACAACTCGCTTAATGGAATAGAAGACATCACTGAAAACCACCGAATCATATTGCCGCAACCAGGGTCCATCCAACACATATTACTCGCCATGTATGCAGAGAAAAAGCTAGGTGACGCTAAAATTTTCGATCAGCAACTCCTGACTCTGGCGCATCCAGATGGATTGGTTGCCATGTCAACAGGTGATCCTAACCAATTGCATTTCACTACGCCACCGTTCCTCCAAAAGGAAATGGAACTTGAAAATTCGAAAGTACTGGTGGATGGAGAAACTTGTTTCGGAGAATCTTTTACGTTTATTGTAGGAATCTGTCCTCAAAGGGTTTTTGACGATCAAGTGGTTTTCGAAGCTTTTGAGAGGGCTTTGGAAGAATCGGTACTATTCATGGCTACGAATCCAGAAGAAACACTGACCATATTGACTGAAGCCTATGAATATCCTGAAGTAGAACTCAAAAAATATCTTTTGCATGAACAAATGAAGTTCACTGCAGAAGTCAAGGGTGTGGCCACTTTCATTGATTTTATGACTAGAAATGGCTGGATTGATGGGGCCATGGATGAAGCTGAAGTGCTCTGGAGACCTAATGGACAATAATGCAAAGAAATATTTTTACAGGTTGATATTCGTTGTACTTGCTCTTGTTTCATGGGAAGTTTTAGCGCGTTCAAGTATTTTTGATCAGAATCTTTTTCCGGCTATGACC
The DNA here is from genome assembly GCA_024636005.1 of Bacillota bacterium. Taxonomy (GTDB): domain Bacteria; phylum Bacillota; class Clostridia; order Peptostreptococcales; family Acidaminobacteraceae; genus Fusibacter_D. The sequence continues at coordinate 14,391 of JAGXHV010000108.1, read as the reverse complement.
AGTGTCATGAAGAGACTTATTGAGCTCATAACAAAGGAAGGTCTTTTGACAAAGACTGCATATAGCATATCCCTCGTTTTACTTTCAATGATCGCTAGTTTGATATTTTCCACGGTGCTCATCATCTTAGGTAGAAAATTTGAGTGGATTGGTACAAATATTGAACTCATGAATTCGGTAGCATCACCACTTCCGGGTATTGCTATATTGCCGCTAGTCATATTGTGGCTAGGTGTCCGGCAGGAAGCTATGTTTTTCATTATGATTCATGCAACGCTTTGGCCTATGTGGCGTCAACTCAGTCTTGGTGTGGACCGCCTTCATACAAGATTCAATCGCTTTGAAAAAGCATTTGGACTGTCACCATGGAGACGATTTTATCACATTTACTGTCTTGGAATCACAGAAGATTTGATTGCCGCAATGAGTGTTTCCTGGAGTAGAGGATGGCGAGCGCTGATTAGTATCGAGATGATTTTCGGGATTGTGGGAACACAGACGGGGCTTGGATGGATGATTTATGAAAGGCGAATGTATATGGATACCGAAGGGCTTTATGCCGGGCTTATTATGATCGCTTTTAGTGGTGTCCTATTCGAGTCATTGATCTTCAAAAAAAGGAATCTCAGGAGAACAACATGAAACCACTCATAACCGTAACTGGGCTTGGGAAAAAATTTGATGATTTGTTTATCATAAAAAATTTCAATCTTGTTTTACATGAAAATGAGATTGTTGTCATTATGGGGCGTTCAGGAATCGGAAAAAGCACACTGCTCAATATCATTGGTAAGCTTGAAACATATGATGAAGGTGATATCACGTATGATGAAAGAGTATTCAAAGGGACCGGCGTTCCATTGCCTTTTGTGTTTCAAGAAATGGATACTTTATTGCCATGGAAAACGGTGAGACAAAACATTTCTCTCGTGAACCCAAAAGCTTCAGATGTTTTTATAAAGGAATTGATTAAAAATGTTGGCCTGACAGATCACCAGAGCAAATATCCCCATGAACTATCTGGAGGGATGAAGCAAAGAGTGGGGATAGCAAGAGCACTCATATGTGCATCGAAAGTACTATTGATGGATGAGCCCTTTGGCAGTCTGGATAAGGAAATGAGATTGAAACTTCAAGACTTCCTGCTGAAAATCCAAAAGGAGTATGAACTCAGCATCATTTTTGTGACCCATGATGAAGAAGAAGCAAAACGTGTTGGAAACCGAATACTTACTATAGAATAAAAAGAGAGACTCCTAATGGAGTCTCAATTGGTGTTATAGAAAGGGGATTATAAAGCGTTTTTGATGGCAACCTCGTCCAGTGCATAGATCTTTTCAGAGATTTTGCCTTCTTTGACGATGACGATTGCCGGAACTTGTTCAACTTTGAGCATCAAAGCCAAACCGTTGGATTTATATGTGTCGATTCTACTGACTGCAACGTTGCCATTTTGACTTTTCTCGATGGATTCAATTGTACCTAGGAATTCTCTTGAAGGTGCATCGATTGCATTGTAGACATAAATCATACCAGTTTTTTCACTTTGCATGATTTTAGTATCAAAAAATTCTTTTTCAGCGATATAACGCTCTGCTACTGTACCGGCAATTGCACCATCACCAACAGCGGTAGCGATTTGTTTGAGGTATTTATCAGTAACGTCTCCAATAGCAAAAACGCCTTCGAGTTCGGTTTCTTTCTTTTCGTTGACTGTGATGTATTTTTGTCTGGTAAGTGTCAGTTGATCTTCAAAGAGTTCAGAGTTTGGAAGGTAACCAATGAATTCAAAACAACTGTCACTTACAAGTGGAATTTCTTCACCGTTCTTGACGTTTTTAAGGACGACTGTCTCGAGGTGGTCATTGCCTTCGAATCTGGTTACTACAGAGTTCCAAACGAATTCCATTTTAGGATTTGAAAATACTGCCTCTTTTGCGATTTCATTACAGTCCATTTTAGGATAATCGTGCATTACTGAAACAGTGACTTTGTCTGCAAATTTGGTGAGGAACATTCCTTCCTCGATGGCAGCATCTCCAGACCCTATTACTACTACATGCTTGCCGGTGTTTGCAGCGGCATCACACGTAGCGCAAAAGCTGATGCCTTTGTCAAAGAGAAACTTTTCTTCGTTTTCAGCACCTGTAGTTCTTGAACGCCCTCCAGTTGCTATGATTACAGCTTTTGCAATATATTTATTTCTAAACGTTTCAACGATTTTTTCTTCTCCTTTCAAATCAACGCTAGATACAGCGGTCAATTTGAAGTTGACGCCCATGATTTTAGCTTGCTCTTTCATGAGGTTTGTGATTTCTTCACCTTTTGGTGCAGTAGGAAATCCAGGGTAGTTAGCAATTTCATTTGTATAGGTTGCCAAACCGCCGATTAAAGATTTTTCGAGCAACAATGTTTTTAGTCTGGCACGACCAGTATAGATGGCGGCACTAAGTCCAGCTGGACCACCACCGATGATCACCACGTCATAATGTTCAACTACTTTTTCTCTTGCCATTGATTTAAGCCTCCATATGATTGGAGCGATTGCGATGACGCAATCGCCCTAAATTGAATTACATGAAATATTTGACCAAAAGTTTGCTACCGATTACTGCACCAATGAAAAGACTTACAGCGAATACCCAACCGGAAAGTGCAAGTGAGGAAATGCCACTATAGAAGGCACCTATGTTACATCCGAGAGCCAGTCTCGCACCGTAACCCATCATGAGCCCGCCGATGACAGCGGCAACAACTTGTTTCATAGATTTGATCTTTTTAATCTTGAATCCTGATGCGATGAGTGTGGCAGCTAGAGCGCCTGTAATGATCCCAACATTTCTCCAAGATTCCGGATGATTCAATATTCCTTTCTCGAGCGTGGCTTGAGCACCTGTGCTCGCGAAATAATACCACTTGTCAACACTTCCACCTACAGCTTCGAAAAGCCAAGCACCCCAATATGCAAAAGTGCCTGACACTCCCCAAGGGTTCCCGGTGACAGCGAGTGTGACAATTTGGAATAACGAAAGTAGGAGAGCGGCAGTCACATAAGGAAATGCGTTTTTCCCCCATCTCATATAATATTCATTTGATTTTACACGATCAAAGAATTTCTTTTTATCATCTGTCAATTTTCGACACCTCCAAATTTGGTGTTATTATACCTTGAAGAATTACTTTGTTTTTTCGATGATTACTTCCCATTCGCCGTCGTCAACTTCTTCAACTTCAACATTGTAGCCGTCTTTTCTAGCCCACTCAGGTACATTTTTCATAGCGCAACTGTGATCGATCTGAACGATCAATACATCACCGATTTCAAGTTCCTTGATTTTATTTTGAGCCTTCACTAAAGGTACTGGGCACGCTTCGCCGAAACAATCCAACATAACTTCTTTCATTTTTTTTTCCTCCTGAATTTTAAATTTAATTTGGGTAAATCTAATGTGATGCGCCTCTTTTTTGCTCATATTTTTCAGCAAAGATGTAGAGCGCTAATAATACTATCATTTGTAATGCTACAGCCCCAAACCAACCGAAAATGTCTGGTAAGAAAACTCTTGGGCCTTTTGATATGAAATTCTCCATCCACCAACCGAAGTCATGTGCGCCCCATAATGAGCCCATCATGAAAAAGAAGAATGCAATGGTGTTCATTACGAAACCTTCACCGACACGCATTAATGTTCCGGATGCGCATCCACCTGCGATGACCATGCCAACACCGAATATGATGCCACCAAGTACTGTTGCCAAACTGATTGGAGCAACGTAACTCATACCTGGGATCGGTAATCCTGCGTTTGCGTAACCGTATTTGATAGCAGTAAATCCGATGGTGGTAACGGCCAGTGCGATAATCACCGCTCTAGTAAGTGAGGTTCCACCCGTCAAATAAGGGTCACGCATGGATGCTGTAAAACAAAAACGTCCTTTTTGTAAAATGACACCAAAGACATTGCCGGTTAGCCAGAAAAATGCAATCGTAGGTGATTTGGTATTGAGCCAGAGACCTACTAGGGCTATCAATACGACCGTGAGAACACCAAATGGAATCTGGTTCTTCTTCGGTTTACGATTAGCTGAAGAGCGTCTTGGTGATGCTGCTTTAGTTTGTTCAGCCATGTTTTCACACTCCTAAAAAAAGTTTGCTATACTCTTAACAATCTCACAAGATTATGATAACATTTTATCAAGAGTTGTATTACATTATATTTGTGAAGCAGTATAAGAAAAACCGATAGCCAGATTTGTATTCGATAAGGCATGATAAATATGAAAGAGGTGACCTATGAACCTGAGCGCATTAGAGTACTTTAGAGAAGTCGTTGAAACAAAAAGCATATCAAAAGTTGCGATGAATCGTCACATCTCGCAATCTGCACTCAGCCAGAATATTCAAAAGCTTGAGGACGAAGTCGGTTATCAACTTCTGGAAAGAAGCAACAAAGGTGTTGAACCGACAGAAGCAGGTCGCATTCTTTTCACTTATTCCGGGACAATTCTAAGAATTTATAAAAAGATGCAGGATGAGTTGGAATCATTGACTCACAGCACTGAAAACATCAGAATCAACGGATACTTGTCTTTGGTGGATTACTCGCTCCCATGTGTTCTTTATAAAGTCAAAAAAAAATATCCCAAATATACATTTGAGATGCATGCAAAGGGAAATATGGAATCCATTACGGATCTTATTAATGAACTTACGGATTTATGCTTTGTGACTGAAGAACCTTGCGACAATCGTCTTGAGTATGAAAGAATCGGTAAGGAAAAAATTGTACTCGTAGCGAATTATAATTCTAGAATACCTGATAAAATTGATGTGAGAGACCTTCAAAAGTACGAAATGGTCCTACTCGATGATAATGCGCTTACGATATCAACTTTTCTCAAACACAAACTAAAGCACTTCAACATGTCGATAGATCAAATACCAATCATGTTCAAGGTAGATTCCATTCCCGCAGCAAAATCCTCGGTCAGCAACCATCTGGGAATTTGCTTTCTCCCTTACATGTCGGTTAAAAAGGAGATTTACGAAAAGAGATTTAAACTTATTGAAGTGGAAAACTGTGTCTTGGATTACGATATATTCTTGGTATCTCGGTCAAAATCGGAACGAGACCGCCCTACGACGGATGTTTACCATTATTTTGTCGAGAACGGCGAGAAGGACTTCTGCTAAAGGGGTTTGGTGATTATGATTTCCCAGACGCCGTTCATCACTTCTTCAATTTCATACTTGATATTGGTTTTCTTCAGAGAGTCCTGAATAGATTCAATGACACAGCTGTGGTCGACAACCATTTCAAAAGATTCACCAGGTTTGAGAATTTCCAGTTCGTGTTGCATTTTTAGAATCGGGATGGGGCAAATGTCTCCAAAACAATCGATTATATTCATGTCTGAGAATCCTCGCGTTTTCTGATTTTGTTTGACAAATATTTGTCTAAGTCTTATTATATCAAATATGGTTTTCATTTTCAATTCAGCGAGGTGGGCAATTTGAAATTTTCAGTTCTTATACCGGTTTATAACAGCGAAGATTCCATATCGAGTCTTGTTGCAGAGATTGACAATTATTTCAAAAGCAGTTGTGAAAGTTATGAAATTGTCATGGTGGATGACTGCAGTACAGATGAAAGCTGGAATCGAATTGAAGAGCTTAGTCTTGATCATCCTCAAATCAAAGGTCTGCGAATGGACCGAAACCGAGGTCAACAAATGGCTCTTTACTGGGGACTCAAATATTGTGAAGGTGAGTTCGCGGTGACTATTGATGATGATTTGCAGCACAATATTTCGGATCTTGATCTTCTCTTAGAAAGAGCTGTACGTGGTGCGGATCTGGTGTTTGGCATTTATGATGCTTATGGCAGCAATGGCTTAAGGGCTAAAGGTTCTGAACTTGTTGGGATTTTTTTCAAAAGCAAATATCCCAATTTAAATGGCAACCGAGTCAGCAGTTATAGATTGATTCACAGATCGGTCTACAAATCACTTATTCAAAGAGATGCTACCTTCATTTATTTGAGTGCGGAATTGCTTGAGTTTGCAAAAGCTGTGGATAATGTAAAAGTAAATCGTAGGGAAAGAAAATTTGGACAATCGGGATACACACTAAAAAATTGTATTGAAATCACTTTGAAATTGATTTTTTATTATGGAATTCCCTTTATGAAGCGATTGAGAAAGGTAAATGTTAATGAAACGTGTGTTGATGGTTGGTGCGGGAAGTTGTCAAATCAATGGGATTAAAAGACTGAAAGATATGGGTTATTTCACTCTTGTCGCGGATTATAGTAAAACTTCCGGCGGCAAACTGCTTGCAGATGTCGCAGTTCTTGCTGATGCATTCGATGCGAACGCTATCGAACGCTGTGCAACCCAGAATCATGTGGATGCCATTTTGACTGTAGGAACAGATCAACCAGTTCTGACAGTAGCGATCGTGGCTGAGAAAAAAAGCCTGTTTACATTTATTCCATCTACGATTGCACTGCATGTGACCAATAAAAAATGGATGAAACAGATTTTTCTGAAACATGGCATCCCTACAGCGAAGTTTGCTTTTCTCTCAAAACAGGATTCTGTAGAAGAAATCATTGGTTTTGAAGGACCATACGTCGTAAAACCCATTGACTCACAAGGACAACGCGGTATATACAAACTAAATGATAAAAATGCTGTGAAAGATACAATAGATGAAGTGCTTAAGTATTCTCGCTCAGACGAGATTCTTGTGGAGCAGTATTATGCCAATGATGAGGTGACTGTCAGTGGTTGGGTTCATAATGGTAGTGTAAAAGTGTTGACTCTTACAGATAGAGTGACTTTCTCAGCTGAGCAAAACATCGGTGTGTGCACATCACACGAATATCCAAGCAAATATTCAATTCAATACGGAAAAAGAATCGAAAAATGGACTGAAACGATTTGTGATGTGTTTCAAATTATGGAAGGACCGATTTATTTTCAGTTTTTAATCGGCTCTGAAGGTATTTTGGTCAATGAAATCGCTTGTCGCTTGGGTGGGGCTTATGAAGATGTGACCATACCATATGTCACTGGTGTCGATGTACTTGAACTCAACATTCTTGGGGTTGCGGACCAGAATCATTACATGAAAAAAGTGGAACAGGTTTCTTCAATGACTACAGAAAGAATGAAACCATTCAGCACACAATTGTTTTTTTGTAAACCCGATCAAATCATAAAGATGACCGCCATTGAACAATTAAAAGCACTCCCTTACATCTTGGATGCCGGTTACAATTTTGGGGTAGGGGATGAAATCCCTAGGACCGAGAATGCCTCAGCAAGAGCGGGGTATGCAGTGGTGATCGGTGAAGATGAAGATTCGCTGCAAACTAACCTCTCAAAGTTTTATGATGCCATCGAAGTGATTGGCGTACGCGGCAAGAATTTGATTATTAAACAAAAAAGAAATCGCATCGAATCCTTTTGATCTCTCAATTGGAATTGATGCGATATATTTTTGTCTGCCAAGGAAATGTACCTGAATATCTGGTGATTCTCATGGCGTAAACAGGGTTCTCAACTGTCCCAATCAAAGTGGTGGACTGATTGAGAAATTCAATCATATCCGGATAATAAGAGATATCTACGTAGAGAAAATCCCACTTTGGACTGGTCTTCGCCAGATATTCCATTTCGTCGTGAACGAGAATGTATTCAATTTGGTTTGCTCTGACATAGGTTTCGAAGTCGTAGCCGTTTTGTTTTAGAAAACCTAAATTTCTGATATCGATGAAATTCCTATTTTCAAAAGCGGTAAACATGTTAAGATTACCTAGGACTCGAGCATTTTCAGGCACGTAAGTGCGGATTTCAGCCATGACCGATTCGTAAGATTTGTAATAAGGCATCTCGGCATAGTATTGGTCTATATTATCATAGAGATGATAGGATGCGACTGCTATCAGTAAAACCGGTATCCAGTATTTTGATCTCACAACTGGAATTACATATTCACCGAATAGCATGATCACAAATGGCATGATGAAAACCACCGAAGTCTGATTGTATCGACCGATGATGAAAAGACCGATTCCAATCGAGATGATAATGGCGAGTTGATGGAGTGCATTTCCGAAATCGTTACGTTTATTTCTTAAAAGAAGATAAGGCATGGCGAGTAGTGATAGTCCAAGTAGAATGAGCTCCATTTTGATATTATACAGATCATATGTCCCCCCAATGCGGCCATAAAGTTTGTACCAAAACCAGTAAAATCCTTCTAATCTTGAAATGGGAGGTGCGTCGACGCCAAGTGATGAACCGAATTCAAAGTACTTTTGTATCAGGTCAGGGTTCCAGGCAAACCCGATCACCAGATAGATGGCCGCGCCACAAACTGTGAAACCAATAAGTTTCATTAAATCCATGAAGGGTCTTTCTTTCATCAAAATCTGTGAGGTCATGAGAGCTGCCGAGCTCAGACCAATCAAAAAGCTATTGGGATGGATCCCTATACTGAGTAGGATTACGATACTGTAAGCAAATGGATTGAATTTCTTCGAAAAGATCAGATAAATATTGAGGAGCATGAAAAACAAGATCCAGCTTTCTTGTCTGCCAGTGTGTGCACTGGCGATGAATAGGACATTCAGTGCCAGCAGTGCAGACAGGACAAGCGCAGCCCATTTGGACTCAAAGCGGTTCAGAGCCAGCTTATAGAAAATCCAAAGAGAGAGGAGCCCGCCAATCAGCGAGACGAAGCGCATGGCGAAAACTGTACTGCCCATGATGGCATAAATCAATGCTTGTATGCTGTGATATAACCATCTGAAAGGGTGTACCACACGTGGATACAAATTGTAAAAGGGTTCCGTCACCTGAAAAGTTTCAGATGTGACCATTTCCTCAGTGAGGCCTTTCAGCCATAGCTCATCCGAATGGATATTAGGAAATACGGTCAGTGTTTGAATATTAACAAGCGTGTAAAACCCAAGCAATATCATTATCAATATACTGAAAGTTCTGTTCTTCATAATGCTCTACCTTTAGTGTTTGTCTTGCTTTCATCATATCAGTAAGATATAGTGGTGGCAATAGGGTGTCTGTTAAAAAACTATCATTCTAATATGAAATGCTATATAAGTAAAACTGATAACCAATAAAATTCAGATAGCATATAATAGATGTGTAAGTGTGAAATAATTATCACACAATTTGTTAGATGTTTAACAATATACTCCAATTATGCAATCTCACAAATTCGTTAATGGAGGGTTTACATGACAAAAAGAAATCAGATGATTAAACTTCTCATTTTGTCATTGCTTTTGGTTTTTTCATTGACTTCATGCACCAACGATACGACGTATCCTGGGACAATGAACGTGGTTGAAGCTTCAAAGGTGATTGAGGAGATCACTTCGAATCCTGATGTGGTCTTAATCGACGCCAGAGGAGAAGAGGCTTATGCCAAAGGCCATGTGGAAGGTGCGGTATGTCTTTCACCTACAGAATTGGTATCGGACGGACCCGTTCCGATGACACTTGCTTCAAAAGAGCAACTTGAAAGTGTATTGAGTAAAAAAGGTATTTCGAACAATAGCGTGATTTATGTTTATGATGACAATCAAGGTGTCAGTGCTGGTCGTATCTGGTGGACACTGAAAGTATTTGGTCACGAAAAAGTGATGATTGTCAATGGCGGTTCGGATGCACTCGTTAAATCGAATGCACCACTTGCTATTGAAACCACTACACTACCAGCAACTGAATATGCTGCAAAAGATGCTGATTTGTCAACTGTTTCAACATATGATGACATGGTCGCACTTGCGGATAATCCAGTAGATGGGGTAGTGATTTTGGACGTACGTTCACTTGCTGAGTATCAATCGGGATATATCCCTGGTGCTGTGCTTTATCCACATACCAAGAATCTTTACAAGGATGGAACTTTCATGTCGAGTAGAGATCTGGGATTGTTCTACAAAGAAGCTGGTATTAAAAAAGAAGATACCATCATTGTCTACTGCAAATCATCTTTCAGAGCAACTCAGACTGTTGCATTATTGCAAGAAGCCGGTTATGAGAACCTGAAAGTATATGATGGAGCATGGCTTGAATGGGAGTCGAAAACGGACGTAATTGTTCCGGTTGAGGAAGTTGCACCAGTCGGTCCGTCAGACGGATCTTGATTTACACACTTTTGAATTGTGGAGGGGAACTCGAATGAAAAAATGGTTAACGTTATTACTTACATTAGTACTTGTATTGTCTGTTACCGCATGCGGTAAAACAGAAGAACCAGCGGCGTCTATGGATTTGACGGATGGTGAGAACACACCTGTAGTAGAGGAACCAGCGGTTTCTGAGCCGGCATCAGATTTGGACGCACTTGCAATAGCGTACTTCGACAATATGCCAGATCATATTTATAAAATTGGTCAAGCCGATTTTATTGAACTTGTTAGAGCAGGCGAGGAAATGACAATTTTAGATATCAGAAGCGCTGATGATTATGCAGCGGGTCATATCAAAGGCGCGATTAATATGCCTTGGGGACCTGCAATCGCTGAAGGTCTTTCATCAATACCATCTGACAAGCCAGTATTCGTATATTGCTATACAGGTCAAACTGCGGGTCAAGCAGTCATGACACTTAATATGGCAGGATTTGATGCTAGAAGTGTAAACTTGGGTTGGAACCTTGGCATTTCAAAAGTAGAAGGCGTAGATGCTGATACTTCAACTGAAGTTGCTACATTGACAGCTGATGTTACAGAAATTGACATGAAAATTCAAGATGCAATCACTGCTTATTATGTAGGTCTTGCTGATGTATCTGATTCAGTTTATAAAAATTATAAAGTTTCTGAAGACGGTTTGAAAGCTATGGTTGATGCAAAGGACGATAGTATCTATATTCTTTCTGTAAGAGGCGCAAAAGATTATGCAATCGGACATATTGAAGGAGCTACAAATATTCCTTTCGCTAAAGGAATGGCGAATTCATTTGGTACACTACCTATGGATAAGACCATCGTTGTGTATTGCTACACAGGCCAAACAGCTGGTCAAGTAACCGCAGCACTTAGAATGATGGGTTACGATGCTGTATCGCTTAATGGCGGTATGGGGATGTCTTCCAATGCACCAATGGGTTGGGCTAACAAGTTCTACCCAGTTGTTAGTGAAGCTGCTGCAAAAGTAGAAGAACTTTACAACAACATGCCTGCACACATCTACAAAGTACCTCAAACTGATTTCGTAGAAAAAGTAGTTGCTGGAGACGAAATGACAATTCTTGACATTCGTGGTGCTGCAGACTATGAAAAGGGTCATATCAAAGGCGCAGTGAACGTACCTTGGGGCACTGCAATTGCAGAAACTCTTGTAAATATTCCTTCTGACAAACCTGTTTACATCTACTGCTACACAGGTCAAACAGCCGGTCAAGCTGTAACTACTTATAATGTTGCAGGATTCGAAGCATACAGTGTTAATCTTGGATGGAACCTTGGTATTTCAAAAGTTGAGGGTGTTGATGCTGTAACAACTACAGAAGTTGCTACATTAGATACGGCAGTAACTGAAATCCCAGAAGCGATCGGGTATTCCATTACTGCATACTATGATGGTATGGTAGCGCTTTCTGAAACAGAATACAAAAATTATAAAATATCAGAAGATGATCTTAAAGCGAAAGTTGATGCTAAAGATGAATCTATTTATATTCTTTCAATTAGAAAAGCAGATGATTTTGCTGCTGGTCATATTGAAGGAGCAAGTAATATTCCATTTGGAACAAGTATGATCGAAGAATTCAAGAGCTTACCTAAAGACAAAGTAATTGTTGTTTATTGCTACACTGGCCAAACTGCGGGACAAGCAACAGCAGCACTTAGAATTATGGGCTTTAAAGCTGTTTCACTGAATGGTGGAATGGGTATGGAAGCCAATGCACCAATGGGTTGGGCAAACAAAGGTTTTCCAGTAGTTCAATAGTAAGTTTCGAAATTTAGAATTAAGGGTGCCAATTCATGATATAATTTGTGAAAAGGCACCTTTTTTTACATAGTGAATAAGCGAGGAAAAGGATATGATTATTCCATTCAACACACCCTATGAATCCAAAAAATGGATTAATCAGGTTTATGTCAATTGGCGAAATAGCGAAAACATCAATAGAAAAAAATTGCGTTCTGCATTTGAGAAAGCAGGCTATTCCAGCGAAAAGAACCCTATGTTATTTGTGAACTCAGCAACTAGTGCACTGGAAGTCATGGCGCTTGTAACTGGAATTAAACCCGGTGATGAGGTGATTATGCCTTCCTTTACTTATGCAGCAACTGCAAATGCCTTTGCGAAGTTTGGTGCAAAAATAGTCTTCGTGGATATTGAGCCTTATACTCTCAATATTGATGTAAAAGCTGTGAAGAGCGCAATAAGTGAGCGGACAAGAGCAATTGTTCCCATTCATTATGGGGGTGTTTCAGCTGATTTGGACAAGCTTATGTCTATTGCGAATGAGTCGGAGATTCTATTACTTGAGGATGGAGCCCATACAATCGGTGCCAAATTCAAAGGCAAATTGCTGGGTACATTTGGTACTATGGGGTGCCTGAGCTTTCATCACACCAAGAATATTACTTCCGGTGGGAGTGGTGGAAGTTTGATCATCAATGATTTGAGGTACTTGGACGCAGCCGAAGAAACCATTCATCAAGGAACCGATCAAGTGGCATTTAGAAAAGGCAGAGTCGATGCTTACACTTGGCAGCGACTTGGTGGTGAGTATGAAATGCACCCGTTTTCAAGTGCTTATCTGGCAAATGCTATGGAAGATCTAAAAATGGTAACGGACAGGCGTATTGTTCTCTGGAATCAATATTATGAATCGCTAACACCCCTTGTCGACCAAGGCATTCTTTCACTTGCTCATATTCCTGAATATGCTGAGCCCAACGGACATGTTTTTTATATGCTCGTAAGCAGTTCAAAGGAACGAGATGTATTATCAGGTTATCTTCAAACGAGAAACATTAGCGCTTATTCACATTATGAACCACTTCACATGACCAATATCGGTAGAAAAGTAGGGTGCTGTTCGGGAGATATGTCTGTTACGAAGAGTGTCTCTGGAAGAATTTTAAGACTCCCTATCTACTATGGCTTGACTGATGAACAACAATTGATGGTTGTAAAGAGCATCTATGATTTTTATATGAAACTTTAAGGGGTATTTTTATGGCAAATGTATTGGTGACAGGTGGCGCTGGATTCATAGGGAGTCATTTCGCGAGGGCACTTGAGTTTATGCAATGTGGGAAAGTAGTCGTGTATGATGTGATGGCTTATTCCAGCGATTTGAATCGTCTGAATGATTTTAAAGGGATTATTGTCACAGGTGATATCTGTGATATTGAAAAAGTGGGTTCCACACTTCGCGAACATAATATCACTCAAATCATCAATTTTGCCGCAGAAAGCCACGTGGACAGAAGCATTGAGGATGTAAATCCTTTTTTAAGAACAAACGTGTTTGGAACGGTGAATCTTATGGAAGCCGCTGAAAAGTATTGGCTTGAGAGTGATGGTGGATATAAAGACAAATTATTTGTCCAAATCTCAACAGACGAGGTTTATGGTGAACTTAGAGAAAAAGACCGACCACTGGATGAGAACGCTCCACTTAAACCGTCCAATCCCTATGCTGCTTCCAAAGCTGCAGCCGATCAATTCGTGATTGCAAAAACATCCGGTGAAGGATTTCCAGGGATGATTGTCAGAAGCAGCAATAACTATGGCCTGAATCAAAATGATGAAAAATTGATTCCAAAGGTTGTACGTTGCTTAAAAGAAAGCAAGGATATTCCATTGTATGGAAATGGTCAGCAAAGGAGATGCTGGTTATATGTCGAGGATTATTGCAGGATATTGATCGAATTGATGGAAGCGGAACCAATCGGGGAAATCTACAATGTCAAAGGCGCATCGAGTATGAGCAACCTTGAGGTCGCCTGCAAGATGAGAGAAGCCTACGCCTCATTTGTGAATTTACCGGTAGATGCGGTCTCACATATAGCATTTGTGCAAGATCGTAAGACGCATGATTACTTTTACAATATTGATCAATCCAAGTTGCTTCGTATGGGGATTTGGCCAGCGCTTAAACGCCTTGAAGATTTTATTGATGAAAAACATTTCTTTATAAAGTGAGTTGAGATTTAAAACGGCATTGAACACTTACGAATTTGATCTGATAATGCTTGGAGACGTCTAATGACGTCTTTTTTATTTTTCATATGTTTTGGAATCTGATGTATGATTTGGTGCATATAACTTTCAAAAGCGTCCGTCATTTGAGGATGATTGAAAGCAAAAGCGATTTGTGGGTCGCTT
>JAGXHV010000107.1 GCA_024636005.1 Bacillota bacterium | reverse complement strand
TGTACGTCCCTAAAAAATGCAGAAACTATTCAAGGAGACATATATGAAGAAAAAATTCAGCTTTGCCGCAGCTATTCTCATTTATATTATGTTCTATATATTCATAGCGATGAGCGCACTTGAAAAGAGTATCGATTTTTCAGCGTATCAAAGTTATTACAAAGTCATATTGAATGGTTGGTTCATGACCATATCCATAAGTATTGTCGCGCTTGTACTGGCAATAGTTGTGGGATTGATTCTTTATCTGATGAGAGAATCTAGATTTGCAGTGCTCTACTATATTGCAGAAATCCATAAAACGTTCATTTTTGGTACACCTCTCGTTGTAATTGCAATGATAGCTTATTATTATATTGGAGATGCGTTCAATATAGATTCGAAATTTTGGGTGGGTGTCATAACCCTGGCTCTGTATATCGGGGCATATATTGCGGATATATATAAGGGTGCAGTGGAAGCTATACACATCAATCAATGGCAAACAGCGAAAATGTTCGGATTCACCAAATATCAAACCTATAGATATGTGGTGTTCCCACAAGTGATCACAGGCATTCTTCCTCCACTTGCGGGTCAACTCACCATGACAATCAAAAGTAGTGCACTACTGGCCTATATGGCAACTGACGAATTTCTCAACACTATCAAGACAGTTCAGTCCATCAGTTTTAGATATCCTGAGGGATTCATCATAATCATTGTCGGCTATTTGGTCCTCACAATTCCACTGATCATGTTGGTAAGGATGCTTGAAAAAAAATTAAACTATAAGGTGTAAAAATGAGATTAAAAATTAGTAATCTGAAGAAGTGTTATGATCAGAAAGGCATTATTGAGAATCTTTCCCTTGAACTGGAAGACATCCAGGTCTTGTCGTTGATCGGAGCTTCAGGAAGTGGCAAATCAACACTTTTGAGGTTAATCGCCGGACTTGAAGCTTTTGAAGCGGGGACTATAGAAGTCAATGGACACAAAGTCATTGAATCCGAAGCATCAGAATACAGAAAAAATGTCGGGTTCGTTTTTCAGGACCATAATTTATTTTCACATTTATCGATACTTGAAAATATCATGTTGGTTCTTGAAAAAGTACATCATCGCAAGCGTTCCGAGGTAGAGCCTGAAGTCAAAAAATTGTTGGAACAATTCGAATTGTTTGAACATGCAGAAAAATTGCCACACCAGATCAGTGGTGGCCAGTCCCAACGTGCGTCGATCGTGAGAGCGCTATCGATTAAGCCTGAACTGATCTTATTGGATGAGCCAACATCTTCTCTGGATCCAATCCTTACTCATGAAGTGCTGAGTGCGGTCAAACTTCTTGCTGAGGACAGTATTGACTTTATTATTGTCACTCATGAAATTGGTTTCGCAAAAAGTGTAGCGGATTATATCGTGTTTATGGAAGAGGGGAAAATCATCGAACAGGGTGATCGAACCATACTTGAATCCCCTCAAACTCCAGAATTGAAGCGATTTTTAGGCAAAGTACTCACCTTCGATGGCGGTTCAAATGTGAATAGTTTGTAAATTGATGGGGACGGTACTTGAATTATGCGTTCTTGTCTGCTATACTCAGTTTGAAAGTAAGGTGATTTTATGGCGAGAAAAGCTAGGGACATTGAGGTCTTTGGGATATATCATATCATGCAAACCAGCTCGGACGTGCGCCCGCTCTTTGAGAACAATCAGGATCGATCAAAATTCTTGAGTATTCTAAATAATGCCAAAAATAGATTTGGATTTAAATTGTTCGCTTATTGTCTGAGAAATCCCCAAAAGTATCACTTGATTATTCATGCGAATGGAAGTGATCTTTCTAAAATCATGAAATCCATCAATATCGCTTATGCGATGTATGTGAAGAGTGAGGGCAAACTTTATAAAGATCGCTATAAAAGCATTCTGATCAAAACCGCCAAAGAATATGAAACCATCAAATCGGAAATTGAAACCGATTGGGATGGAGACAACTGTTTCAACAGTGATCCTGCCTATTGTGACACCAGCAGCCCGTTCGAAGAGACTTGTGATGATTGCATAAGAACAATCGAAGAAGGTTATACGGAGCTTGACACCATAGCTCGTAAGGAAAATCTGACAGTGGATCTATTGCTCAAAAGCAAAGAAAAGAGAAATGCGCTGATTGTGGATTTCAGAAAGACATCGCTACTTTCTCTAAAAGACATCGGTGAGTTGTTCGGAGGGTTGTCTGAATCCACCGTATGTAAAATTCTAAAAAAGGAGTTATAAATATGGATTTTAATCTCAATATGAATTTGAACGAGCAGTACGGTAAAAACAAAAAAGCGGCATTCGACAAAGAAGCGCTTTATGATATGCTGATCATCGGATTGGGACCTGCTGGTCTCAGTGCCGCATTATATGCAAAAAGAAAAGGTCTTATGGTGGGTGTCGTATCCAACAAGGTAGGCGGCCAAGTTGTGGACACCACTTCAGTGGAAAACTATTTGGGTATTGATTTTGCAACAGGTGAGGGTTTGGTTGAGAAATTTATGCATCATGTTCAAACTCTGGATGTTCCTATGCTCAAAGATGCTGATGTCAAAAGCTTTGAAAAGACGGAAAGTGGATTTGAAGTGACACTGGGTCGTGGTGAAGTCATTAAATCGAAAACATTGATCATAGCGACAGGAAGCAAGCCAAGAAGACTTGGAGTCAAAGGTGAAGAGGCATTCATGGGTCGAGGTGTCGCATACTGCGCCATCTGTGATGGACCTTTGTTCGAAGGTAGGGATGTCGTTGTAGCTGGCGGTGGCAATTCAGCTGTTGAAGCTGCAATCGATCTTTCAAAAATCGCAAATTCTGTGACTTTGGTGCATAGAAGTGAGTTCAGGGCGGATCAAATTATAATAGATCACCTTAATAGACAATCCAACGTGATCATTCATCTTCAAACTGAAATTCAAGAGGTTTTTGGAGATGGACTTGTATCTGGAATCAAAGTTCTTGACAAGGCGACAGGTGAAGTGAGAGAACTTAAAGTTGAAGGCTTGTTCGTGGAAATCGGATATTTGCCAAACAATCAACTGGTAATTGACAAACTGGACCTCAACAATAGAGGTGAAATTATCGTGAATGCACTTAATGAGACATCTATGAAAGGTGTTTTTGCGGCAGGCGATGTAACTGACACACCATACAAGCAAATCATAGTGGCTGCGAGCGAAGGCGCCAAGGCTGCATTAACTGCCAACGATTATATCAATCGTGGCTAATAAAATAAATGGAGGTTTAACACATGGCTTTATTAAATGAACAATTACAAGGACAATTGAAAGAAGTATTCGGTAGCATGAAAAATGAGATCACATTGGCAGTTTTCACCAAAGAAGGCGATTGCTACTCATGTGAAGAGACTATTTCTTTTATGAAGGAAATTGAAGCGTTGAGTGATAAGATCAGTCTTGAGACTTACGATCTTGAAAAAGATTCAGAGCGTGCGGGCGATTACAATGTGGTTATGGCTCCGAGCATTGTAATTCTTGACTCGGACAAAAAATACAGAGGTGTCAAATTCAATGGCATACCAGCTGGACATGAAATCAACTCATTTATCCCTGGTATTTTAGAAGTTTCCGGTGTTGGAGAAGCTTTACCGGAAGAATTATTAGCCCAGATCAATGCACTCAGCAAACCAGTCAATATCAAAGTGTTTGTAACACTAAGCTGTCCACACTGTGCGGGAGCGGTTCAGAAAGCTCATAAACTCGCACTTGAAAGTGATTTGATCGATGCTGAAATGGTCGAAGCTCAAACATTTGATGAGTTATCAAACAAATTCAACGTCTCATCGGTGCCTAAAATTGTCATCAATGATCAGTACGAGTTTGTTGGCAACCAGCCACTTGAAGTGTTTTTAGAAGAAATCGCTAAAACTCAATAATATTGCATGGTATGTGTTAGAAGAAGGTGGGTTCGACCAATGTGTAAAAGCATCGGTGGAACCCGTTTCTTATGTTATAATGAAAGAAAAAAACAGGAGTCGCTATGAGTTTGAAACAAAATAAAATGGGCGTGATGCCAATACCCAAACTGATTTTTGTTATGTCATTGCCTGCTATGATTTCGATGATGACACAGGCCTTATATAATATAGTCGACAGCGTATTTGTCGCTCAGATCAACGAGGAAGCCATAACTGCTCTTTCAATGGCTTTTCCGGTACAGTTGATCATAATTGCATGTTTTGTCGGTATGGGAGTTGGAATAAATTCTCTAACGAGCCGAAAACTTGGAGAAAAAGACTACGCGAGTGTTCGTGCAACGGCGGAACATGGGTATTTCATTGCAACTTTACTCTATTTGACAATAGCAATTCTCGGATTTTTAACTTCAAGAATGTTCTTTGAGTGGTTTACTGACGATCCGCTCATCATCGAATATGGTTCCAGCTACCTACAAATTATCATGCTGTTTTCTTTTGGTCGAATTTATGCTCAAGCGGGCATGAGTATTCTGCAAGGGTCTGGTGAGATGGTCTTTCCCATGATTGCTCAACTTGCCGGAGCGATCATCAATGTCATACTGGATCCGATTTTCATATTCGGGTGGTTTGGAGTTCCCGCCATGGGTGTAAGGGGTGCAGCGATAGCAACTGTTACAGCACAGACCATCTCACTTGTGGTGGTGCTTATATTTGTTTTTAAAATCAAAAAAAGTATTCCATTTGAACCACACAAATTTAGATTGGATACCAAAATTCTGAAAAGTATTTTGGTAGTGGGTCTTCCTGCTGCTATCATGCAAGCGTTGGCTTCAGTGATGCTTACCGGACTTAATTTGATACTAGCCGGATTTTCAACAACCGCTGTCGCAGTTTTAGGTATTTATTATAAACTTCAGTCTTTCGTATTTATGCCGATTTTTGGTTTGTCACAAGGAATGATGCCCATCATAGGTTATAATTTTGGAGCGCGTGATAAGGGAAGGCTGATTCATGCAATCAAATTCGGACTTGGATTTGCAGTGCTGTATATGTCTGTCGGTATGCTTGGATTTCAATTCTTTTCAAGAGAACTGATCCTTTTGTTCAATGGAACTGACGAAATGCTTGAGATTGGAATGAATGCATTTGGAATCATCAGCTTGACCTATCCACTTACTGCGGTTTCGATCATGTTCAGTACGACGTTTCAAGGACTTGGTGAGGCACATTACAGTATGTTTGTATCGTTCATCCGACAAATTGTCGTATTGCTTCCGTTTGCGTATTTGCTCAGTAAACTGGGTAACATTGATGTAATCTGGTATGCTTTTATAGCGTCGGAAGTCATAGGTGTCATATCGGTTTTGATTTTCTTCAGACATATTTATAAAAAAAGGATCGAATCGCTTTAAAGTCTGTTGGGCAATAAAATAGCACCAAATACTACTTAAGAGTATTTGGTGCAAAACTTATAATTTCGGTATGAATCAAAATACTTCCGGATAAAGGGTCTTTGGTGAATAAGGTAGGTCTGTGATGAAACCTTCGAATATGATGGATTTGTTGTCAATGTCATATAAATCTATTATGGTCACGAGTTCGGGATGTTTTTCCAATTTGACCAAATTATGCTTTTTCAGCAGGGTGTAAACGAATTGGGAACAAAAATAGTGGTTCTTTCTGATGATTGGTTGATTGAAAAGTATTCCGAAAAGGCCAATGAAATTATAGTGGTATCGTTCGCGGTGCTTATAAAAAAACTCGATATCCGCTTTAAGTCCGTCGAATTGTTCTTCAGTGACACTGATTTTAAAAATCATACACTCTGATTTTTTGAATCGTTTGAAGACCCCTTCATATAGGCTCTCCTTAACGAATCCACCGGAGAATGGATTATTTGGAGTTTTGCGGCCAAAAGAATACATTTCATTGAATGACTCATCGAAGCTGATAGAGGAATGCACATATTTTATGGGTGAAAATAGATTGAGAGTTCTCGATAACCATGTTCCCGTTTTACTGAATACCAAATAAATGTTTTTATTATTGTTTTCCATGTCATACTCCATATGTTGTTGCGATTTAAGCCTAATTCATTATAAACTAAATTGATTAAAATAGGGTAAAAATTTCAACTATATTGTTAAAATATAATAAATGGGATAAGGAGGCTTTTAAGATGGTCGATTACGAACTATTAAACAATCTTTATGAAGGGATCTACATACTGGATACAAGTGGTAGAATATTATTTTGGAGTAAAGGCGCAGAGAGGATCACAGGGTTCGCCTCTTCTGAAGTGCTTGATAAATTCAGTCATGATGATGTTCTCAATGCGATTGATGACCGCGGCAGACAGCTTTATCTGTCACATGACGAAGGCGATGCAGAACATGTATACATTCAGCATAAGACGGGGTATAGAATACCGGTCAAGTTTAAATCTCTACCACTTGCCTTTGATGATCAGACAATCGGTGTAATGGAGATATTTATAGAGACCCAAGGGTTATGCGTGAACCGTATTGGCAAAGGTGCCACTGATAAGATTACTGGACTGGCCAATAAGGCGTATGTGGAACATGCACTCATCAATAAACTGAACATTTATAGAAATTTTGGTTTGGAATTTGGGTTGATGATCGTTGATGTGGACAATTTTGAGGCCTACAATCAAACCTATGGGCGTTCGGCTTGCGATCATATACTGAAAATTCTTGCTCAGAGTTTTCGAAATGTTTTCACAGGGGCAGATCTTATCGGACGCTGGAGAGGTGACGAGTTTGTATTCGTTTTTTCAAATGGATCCCTTAAGCATATGAAGGCAATCAGTGAAAAAATCAGAATAGTCGCTGAAAACAGTGCCCTTAGAGGAGAACTGTTCAAAGACATCGACGTGACGGTATCGGTTGGAGGCACCAAAGTGAACCGTGAAGACAATTTGGATTCCATCATATATCGTGTTGTCGAACAACTTAAAACCGCGAAATCAAGAGATGGCAATCATACATTTGTAAAATAAAACCAGTGTGGAGACCATATGACAAAATACAATTTGATCGCCACGGAATTGCTCAAGTGGTACGACGCAAACAAGAGAATATTGCCCTGGAGAAGAGATTTCAAACCATATGAGGTTTGGTTGTCAGAAATAATGTTGCAACAGACCCAGGTCGTGACAGTTATCGAATATTTCAATAGGTTCCTCACTGCCTATCCGACAGTCGCGGATTTGGCGAACGCTGATGAGGAGGACTTATTCAAGCTTTGGGAAGGACTTGGGTATTATTCAAGAGCAAAAAATCTCTTGAGATGCGCTAGAATCATAAAAGACAAATACGAGGGAGAATTTCCTGAAGACTTTAAAGCTTTGCTTGAGCTTCCTGGAATCGGACCTTATACTGCCGGTGCGATAATGAGTATTGCTTTTCAGAAAAAGATCCCCGCTGTGGATGGTAATGTCATGCGTGTCATTTCAAGAATATATGCATCTGACATAGATATTTCAGATTCAAAGAACCGAATTTTTTTTGAAGACAGAGTCATGGAAATAATGCCAGATCATCCACGTGATTTCAACCAGGCTATGATGGAACTGGGAGCGAGGGTTTGTACACCCAAATCTCCGGCGTGCGATGCATGTCCCATATCAAACCACTGCAAAGCCTATGATTTGGGTTCTCCACTTTCATTCCCTGTTAAAACAAAAAAAATGATCAAAAAACATGAAGAAGTGGCTGTTGTGATTATCACTGACAACCAAAAAATCATGGCAGTTAAAAGGCCGGTTGATGGGCTATTATCAAATTTATGGGGATTTCCAACTGTACATTTTGATAAGGGATCACACCTTGAAAATCGAAGAGATTCCATTATAAAAATAATAGATTCATATTTGAAGGAAACATTCGATTTGAGTGCTGATCTCATATCTGTCACAGAAGGGGCGAAGCATGTGTTCACTCATAGGGTATGGGACATGTGGATTTACAGTTATGGAGTGGATAAGGAGCAAATTTCAAAATTTAGTGTCGAAGATCCCGAAGTCAAATGGGTGGATGTGAATGAAATGTCCCAATTGGCATTTCCCACAGCCTTTAAGAAAATTTTCGGTAAAATCATTTTGAGGACCATGGCAATGAGAGATTGCACCCAGAATTATTTTGTGTGTTACACTCTTGAAAAATCTCCTTCGGCATACAAATCAGTTAAAATCATACAAGAGCACAAAGCTGCAGTGTGCATCCGGAAATCAGGTAATGTACAAGTGGTTCTGGATGATAATAAAGTTGAAACAAGGGTATATAATGATGTAGTCGATTATTTGGATACCCAGGAGTGGAATTCAGTCATTACCAATGGGGCAATCAAAGAAGGATTGATTCAAAGTGGCCTCAGAGTAAATGTGAGGGAAGGATCAATTCTTTCAAAATGTGATGCTGAATTTTGGATAACACATACATCCACCTATGAGGTTGAACCTCTAGTCATTCAGGATTTGGATGAGGTAGAGGAGCTTTATAAGTGTGTTTTCGATGGTTTCGCCCCACTTGAGTATATGAAGAACAAACTTGTAACCGAAAGGGGAAGGGGTTATGTCTGTAGATCAGGTGGGAAAATAGTCAGTGTGGCACAATCTGATTTTGAAAAAGAGGATTACGCGCTGATTGTCGGAGTGGCTACACATCCGGACCATCGGGGAAAAGGCTATGGAAAAGCTTGTTTCAAACGATTGGGAGAAGATTTGCTTGAGGAAGGGAAATCACTTCACCTGATCTATGAAAATGATGTTGCAGGTCGTATGTATCACAATTTTGGATTTTCCGATTATGACCGGAATTTCCATTTGGAAAGGAAAAAATCATGAAAGAAATTATTGTTTTTACATCTTCAACATGCCCACACTGTGTTTCAGCGAAGGCGTTTTTGAACGAGCGAGGGTTTAAATATGTTGAGAAAAACGTAGATACCGATCCGGTGGCAGCGAATGAGATGAGAGCCAGAAAGTTGATGGGCGTCCCCTCGTTCATCATTGGAAATGACACCATTGTAGGACTCGACAAACATAAAATCGAGCAACTTCTAGATTACACAGTGGAAGCCTGCCCTTCATGCGCAAAGCGCACAAGGGTGCCAAAAGGCAAAGGGAAAATCAAAGTGACTTGCAATAACTGTAATGAAGAATTCATAATAATGACAAAAAACATGTAGGTGTGAGGGAGCAAATCTATGAACGTAATATTATTTTATAATCCAAAGGCTGGCACAAGAACATTTCAGGATGATTTGGATCTGATTATTGATGCTTTTCAAAACAATGGAGATCAAATCATACCACATCGATTAAAAAATAATGAAATACTTGAGGCTTTTTTAGAAGAAACTGATATGGAAACTGTCTCAAAAATTCTTATTGCAGGTGGCGATGGCACCATTAATCAGGTTGTTAACGTGATGATGAAACTTGGACTTCACAAACCCTTAGGAATTTTTCCAGTGGGGACTGCAAATGATTTCGCACAGTATTTTGAAATGCCAAAGGATATTGAAGGAATGATTAAAGTGGCACTCCGGGACACTACCATCAATTGTGACATCGGAAAGGCCAATGATCGTTATTTCATCAATGTCGCAAGTTTTGGAAACTTGGTGGACATCAGTCAGAGGGTCAACGAACAAGCAAAAAACGTTTTAGGGGTCCTGGCCTATTATATCAAAGGTATCGAAGAATTCCCAAGGCTCAAGTCCGTTCAGGCACGCTTTGAAATGGATAACGAAACCATAGATGAGGAGATTTTTTTTGCTCTCGTGATGAATGGAAAATCCGCAGGGGCATTTAGAAAATTATCCCCCTACTCAGAGATTAACGACGGGATGCTTGATGTTCTGATTTTTAAGAAATGTCCAATGTATGAGATAGTACCTCTTTTGATGCAGGTATGGAACGGGGAACACCCTAAAAGTAACGCCATACACTACTCAAAGACTCAAAAGGTTCACATAGAATGCGCGAACCATTTGATATCAGACCTTGATGGAGAGACAGGTCCAGTACTGCCACTGGATATCGAAGTGATCAAAGGACGACTTGCAATCATAAAATAATAAGAAAAGGAGAGACTTTTACATGGATATCGGACTTATAGGATTAGGAAAAATGGGTTATATGCTTGCGCTCAATATGAGAGATAAGGGCATTTCAGTGATTGCAACAAATCGTTCTCCCGAGAAAGTGGATGAGATTGAAAAAGAAGGTGTTGCAGGTGCGAAAACACTTGAAGCACTTGTGTCCTCGTTCGGAGACAAGAGAAAAGTAATTTGGTTGATGGTGCCGGCGGGAGATGCTGTAGATCAGAACATCGAGCTGTTGATTCCACTTCTAAAACCTTCTGATATCATCATTGACGGAGGAAATTCCAATTTCAACGAGACTATCAGAAGATATGAATATCTTAAAGGAAAAGGTATAGATTTTATTGATGTCGGAACAAGTGGTGGAACAAGCGGTGCACGTAATGGCGCCTGCCTTATGGTGGGTGGTGAGCGTGAACCAGTCGCTTATATTGAGCCAATGCTAAGGAAAATCTCAATCGAAAATGGTTATGGATATTTTGGATCACCGGGTAGTGGTCATTATGTCAAAATGATACATAATGGCATTGAGTACGGTATGATGCAAGCCATCGGAGAAGGATTTGACATACTCAAAGCTTCAGAGTTCAATTTGGATTTTGGACTTGTATCCAAAGTGTGGAGCAACGGTTCAATCATCGAGGGTCTTTTAATGAGACTCATGCATGAAGCTTTCAAAGAAAACCCTAATTTGGACGGAATCGCCGGGAAAGTGGATGCGTCTGGAGAAGCGGATTGGACACTTCAAGAAGCCATTAGGCTCAAGGTCTCTGCGCCTGTCATCACGCAATCGCTTTTTGCGAGATATAAATCAAAAGATGATACCCTTTTCAGTGAAAAGTCGGTTGCCGCACTTAGAAATCAGTTTGGTGGGCATAAAATCTATAAGGCATAAGGGGCGAATAAAATGCTGTTTACAATATTTGGAGCTACGGGTGATTTAACAACAAAGAAATTGATTCCAGCACTCTACAATCTTTATTTTGAAGAGCAGATGCCAAGAAACTTCATGGTCATTTGTATCGGCCGAAGATCATATCCCGAAGACACATTTGTAGAGGAAGTGTTCTCAAAACTTGATGGGCACTATGAAAACTGGGATATGTTCAAAACCCATCTTCAGTATTTTGAAATGGATTTTTCAAATCCCGAGGATTATATTGATTTCAGCGCTTATGTTGAAGCTTTGCCGATCCAGAATTATGGTGACAAGATATTTTATTTGGCTACCGCACCAAGGTTTTTCCCGATAATCGCTAAGGCATTGATCAATCATCAGCTGATTGAAAGGGATGATCTGAGAGAAAAGATTGTTTTTGAGAAACCTTTCGGGGAGGATCTTGAGAGTGCGAAAGCGTACAATAGACTTTTGCTTGAAGCCATTGATGAATCACAGGTATACAGGATAGACCATTACCTTGGTAAAGAAATGCTTCAAAATATTCTTATAGTGAGGTTTTCGAATAAGATATTCGAAAATATATGGAATGACGAAAACATTGAAAGTGTAAAAATCTATGCACTTGAATCAGAAACAGTAAAACAGCGAGGAGGTTATTATGATTCATCGGGAGCCTTGAAAGATATGGTACAAAACCATCTCTTACAAACACTTGCTCTGGTGGCGATGGAACCACCACGTGGACTCAATGACCGACTTGTTAAGGATGAAAAGGTTAGGGCTCTGGACCGGATCAAAGTCTGTGATGAAATCGTGTATGGTCAATACGCTGGTTATTTGGACGAAAAAGGTATCCCTTCAAATTCAAAAACAGAGACTTTTGTGGGTCTCAAAGTTTTCGTGGATAGTCCAAGGTGGAAAGAGACGCCGTTTTATCTCGTAACGGGAAAGAAAATGGGACAAAAGAAAGCGGGCATCATCATTACTTTCAAAAATGCAAACTACTTTTTTGAAAAAGGGCAACCACAGAAGAACAAGCTCACCATAGAGATCTTTCCTAGAGAGGGTATTGTTCTTCAGTTTAACGGAAAGGCTCCAGGACTTCAGTCATATACGATGCCTATGAAGATGGACTATTGTCATATGTGCAATGTGGTGGGCAATTCACCGGAAGCGTATGAAAAACTCATCTCTGATGTCATTCATGATGACGCCTCATTATTTACCAGATGGGATGAGATTGAAAGTGCTTGGCGCACCGTAGATCAATTGGTTGAGGAGAAGAGAAACGAACCATTGATCGTTTATGGGAATGAAGATGAAATTTTGGAGGTTCTTTTCTCCAAATGGAAGGAGCGTCTGTTTGATTAAAGAATGGAAAGATGTGACGATGACCATTTCAGAAAATATGATGGTCTATAAGAACAAGGAAGAAAAAAAGACAAAAATCATCACAAGGGCCAATCATATCGACAACGGGCACCATGAAAGCAGTATATTCATGGATTTGCATGCGGGAACACATATCGATATGCCACTTCATATGATTGATGGTGGTGAAGATTCAACAAACTTTGATTTTGTAGCTGTCAATGGCCTCTGTATCGTAGTGGATTTCAGTGGAGAAGTCCGTGCTGAGGTAGATGAACAGTTCTTGAGTCAGTTTGAGATCAAGAAAGGTGATATAGTCATTATCAAGACCAAGAATTCCTATTCTGAAACTTTTGATCTCAATTATGATTATTTGGACGCTTCAGGTGCGATGTACCTGAAGAATTTGGGTGTCAAAGCTGTGGGTATTGATGCGCTTGGCATTGAAAGAAGTGCCCCAGGACACCCGACGCACAAGACACTGTTAGGAAATGGAATCTATATAATTGAAGGGCTTGAACTCTCAAAAATTGAGAGTGGCCGTTATGAGTTTATTTGTATCCCTATGAAAATAAGTGGTGTGGAAGGCCTGCCTGCCAGAGCGTTTCTGAAATAGTTGGATTAGGTGGAACAGTCCCTTGTTTAGGTTGATGAATTGAGCAATACTTGACTTTTTTATGCGTTTTTCATGCTAATGTAATGGCATGAGATTTGCAATGTTGAGTAGTGTTCTTTTTTTGTGTGTGATGGGTGGAGGTATATTGATATGCCTACTCTAAAATGGTAATCTGTAATCAGACAAAGTTTG
The DNA here is from genome assembly GCA_024636005.1 of Bacillota bacterium. Lineage (GTDB taxonomy): Bacteria > Bacillota > Clostridia > Peptostreptococcales > Acidaminobacteraceae > Fusibacter_D. The sequence continues at coordinate 10,143 of JAGXHV010000107.1, read as the reverse complement.
GATTGGCATGTTTATTGCAATATGTAAGTAAGACAAATAAGCATTTGGAGGAATTGAAATGATAAAAATAATCAGAAACGCGGAAGTATACAGTCCGAAACATATTGGTAAAAAAGATGTGCTGTGTGTGGGAGGAACCATCGGATTCATCGAAGATAAAATTGACCTTGAAGCGTCTGAATATATTGAAGTGATTGATGCTGAAGGAAAAATATTGCTTCCAGGGTTTATCGATTGCCACGTACACTTGCTTGGTGGTGGAGGTGAAGGGGGATTTAAAACCCGCACCCCCGAAATCGCGCTATCGGATCTCATCTGTGGTGGAGTAACTACGGTGGTTGGATGTCTTGGCACAGACGGTGTCACAAGATCCATGGAAAGTCTTGTTGCCAAAGCCTATGGTTTGAGGGAAGAGGGCATTTCAGCATTTGTCTATACAGGATCATATAGATTGCCTCTCACTACTCTCACTGGATCGGTCCAAAAGGATATCATGATGATTGATCCAATCATAGGTGTTGGAGAGGTGGCACTATCCGACCATAGGAGCTCAGTACCAACCATTGACGAATTTGCAAGAGTTTCAGCAGACGCCAGAGTCGGAGGAATCTTATCGGGCAAAGCGGGAGTGGTGAATGTTCATTTGGGTGATGGTAAAGATAAAATGGACTATCTGCATTATATGCTGAGAAACACTGAAATTCCGGCATCACAGTTCTTGCCTACACACGCCAATCGCAACAGGTCGCTTTTCAACGAAGCTGTCAAGTATGCGAAGGATGGTGGATTTATTGATTTTACAACATCTACTGTACCTCAATTTATCGAAGAGGGTGAGGTCAGAGCTTCTGATGCCTATAAGATTTGTATCGATAAAGGAGTCGCCACCACACAGATCACTTTTTCATCGGATGGACAAGGGTCTTTACCGAGATTTGATGACAAAGGGAAATTGACAGGCCTCGATGTCGGCAAGGTGACGTCACTTTATGAAGCTGTGCGAGAATTAATCATTAACCATGGCATGACAGTAGATGAAGCAATTAAACCCATTACAGAAAACCCTGCAAAACTACTTAAGCTTAATCATAAAGGTGAAATTGCAATAGGTATGGATGCGGATCTGGTCCTGATCGATCAAGTGGAATATAAGATTCAAGATGTTTTCGCATGCGGAAAAAGAATGATGGCAGATTCAAAAATAATCGAATTCGGAACTTTTGAAGGGATTGAATAGATATGAAAATCGCACTTTTGACTGGTTCAAAAGAAACGTGCAAATCGCTTACCAAACAACTTAAGAATTTTTTGCCTCAGACGATTGAACTGGATGCGTATACGATGGATGAAGGATTGGGAGATGTAATGAGTCCAGATTTTATAATTTATTCCAGTCAGGCTCTGTATGATGAAGTAGCTGTCCTTGAAAAAAATGATCCTACTGTTCCCTTTGTCGTTGGCAAAAGAACCATCAATTACGATTCACTGGAAATGGTGGTTTCCATATCGAATAAGACCAAGGTTTTACTCGTCAATGATTTGTACGAATCCGCCCTGGAAGTCAAAGAAGCCATGGAAGAAATTGGTCTCGATCACTTGGAATTGGAGCTCTATTATCCTGGATGCAATCTGGAAACATCGGAGTTTCACCATGCGATCACTCCCGGTGAACTTCAATACGTACCGCCGGGAATAGAGAATGTGATCAATATTGGTCCGCGGATTTTCGATTTCAAAACCATCGCCAAAGTGCTTTCCCATCTCGATTTATTGGAGCAATCATCGGGGTCTTTTTCCAAGATGTATTTGGAAAAGATCATTAATGTCGCCAAAAGTCTTGCGAATTCAAGAGCACAGATCATAAATCTCAATGAGAGCATGGACCGGGTGATTGATGGCTTTGAAGAAGGGCTTCTCATTTTTGATCCCGGGCACAACATAGTAGTTTTCAATGACATGCTCAAAACCATACTTAAAATAAAGCAATTCAGATATATTGGAAATCGCTTAAACCGTGTGATTTATAATAAGAAATTACTAGTGTACCTAACAGACGATTTTTTGACTGAACCACTTGAGATGTCGATCGATGGCAACGAGTATATTGTAAGCAAGTTCAAAATCAACCAGAGTGGGATGACGTGTGCATCATTTAAGCCTCTTAAGGAGCATCAAAAAACCAAGGCGCTCAAAGAAGAAGCCATCAGGAAAGGTTATGTAGCGAAGTATAACATAGATGATATTGTGGGTAGGTCTCTTACAATAAGAAAACTGAAAACGCTCATAGAAAAACTTGGTAAAACCGATATGAACATATTGATTCAAGGAGAGTCGGGGACGGGGAAGGAACTTGCCGCCAGTGCAATACACAATCATTCCAGCAGGGCGGATGCGCCGTTTTTGGCTGTCAATTTCAGCGCGCTTCCAGATAGTTTGATTGAAAGTGAACTTTTCGGTTATGCGGAAGGGGCATTCACCGGTGCGAAAAAGGGTGGTAAAAAAGGTCTTTTTGAAGAAGCGAATGGTGGAACGATCTTCCTCGATGAAATCGGTGATATTTCCCTCAAAGTTCAATCCAGATTGTTGAGAGTGCTTGAAGAGAAGGAAATCATGCCTGTTGGAGGCAATGAAATCAGGCCGGTAGATGTAAGGATTGTTGCTGCCACCAACAAAAATTTGATTAAAATGGTAAATGAAAAATCATTCAGGGAGGACCTTTATTTTAGACTTAAAATGGGATATATCCACCTTGAACCATTAAGAAACCGCAGAGAAGATATAGAGATTCTGCTAGATCATATCGCAGAAGGAATGACTTCAACAAAAGTGGAATTCTCAAGAAAATTGATTCAAAAGCTTGAAGCTTATGACTGGATGGGCAATGTCAGAGAGCTTAAAAATACCATAAACTACATGTTGGCGGTAAGGACCTCTGACTTTATCGATGTCGAGGATTTGCCGAGTGAATCTTTTTTTGCAGCAGAAATAAATGAGAGTAAAGAATTTGAACCCGCAGGGAAGCATTCTGAGGAATCGATCTATTTATCTGATGAGCACTTGTTTTTTTTAAGCTTGATTCATCAAATGATTTCTGCTGATGAGGCAGTTTCTAGAACCAGTTTGTCTGAAGTGAGCAGGAATGGGCGGTTCAAAAGGACCGAAAATCAAGTCCGGAGAATATTGCTGCAGTTGAAAAATCTTGGAATGGTACAGATTTCCAAAGGCAGACGAGGCATTGAACTCACGGAGGAGGGGTACCAAAGAATCAGAATATCAAGGTGAAATAGGTTGATTAAGGTGCTTGAGAGCACCGTTTCAACCCTAAAGCACCAATAAAATGACGCAATTGCCGATCTTTGTCGAGCAATTGCGTTTTTCTTGATAAAGTAATTTGGCACACAATTTGCAATAATAAATTGAGACCAAAAAAATTAGGGGGTTTATTATGTCAAACAAGCAGTGGCGCATGCCAGATACTTATGTCATTATTTTCTTTATTGTTTTGTTAGCAGCGGCGTTAACTTATGTGATTCCAACAGGTTACTTCAATGTCAATTATGTGGTTGAAGATATGGACAGCAACGTGATTGCCGTAGTGGAAGACAACCAGACACAGGAAGTCGATGTTGAGGGGACAATCTATACAATTGATACCACAGATAGTTCAAGGACTTATGTCTATTTGGGTGAGGAAGAGATTGGCAATATCAGAAAGTCAAAAGCTTCTGCACTTGAAATTGAAGGTGCGAGAGTCGTTCAGGAATATGGCGATTTTGAGAACACCGGAGAAACAAAAGCCATCAAACTTTTTGAAAAGTGGGGCGATGTCGGTTTTCTCAATTATATGTTCGAAGGACTGGTCACTGGTGACAAATGGGGCTCTGCAGTTGGAGTTGTCGCATTTATTTTAGTAGTCGGTGGCGCATTTGGAATTATTCTCAGAACTGGATCAGTTGATGCGTCAATTATTAATCTCATCACAAAATTCAGTAAGGCCGATTTGGTTTTGATACCAATGCTTTTCTTTGTATTTTCACTTGGTGGAGCAATCTTCGGCATGGGTGAGGAAGCCATCCCATTTGCAATGATTGTCGTACCACTTATGATTTCCATGGGATATGATGCAATTGTGGGAATCTTAATCACATATGGTGCTACTCAAATAGGATTTGCGACTTCTTGGATGAATCCTTTTTCCGTGGCAATTGCTCAAGGTATTGCAGGCATACAAGTGGGTTCAGGGGCGACTTTTAGAATTGTGATGTGGATTGTTTTCACAGCGATAGGTATTGCATTCACAATGTTCTATGGTTCCAGAATCAAAAAAGATCCACTTAAATCAGTTGCTTATGAGTCAGATCTTGCCTATAGAGAAGAATTCTCTAATAAAGATCTAGCGAGCAATCCTTTGAAATTCGGCCACATCCTTGTTTTATTGACTATCGTTCTAGGTATTGTTTGGACGGTATGGGGCGTGCAGGCACATGGCTATTATATTCCTGAAATCGCAACAGTATTTTTCACAATGGGTCTTGTTTCAGGAATCATCGGTGTAATCTTCAAACTGAACGATATGACAGTCAACAACATTGCGGAATCGTTCAAGGATGGAGCTAAAGATTTGGTTGGAGCAGCGCTCGTAGTCGGTATGGCGCAGGGAATTGTACTAGTTCTCGGCCACAGTTCTGCAAATTCAGCTTCTGTTTTGAATACAATACTAAATGGAATGGCAAACTCGTTAAATGGAATACCAACTGCATTGACTGCTTGGATCATGTATATCATGCAATCTGTATTCAATTTCTTTGTGGTTTCAGGCTCGGGTCAAGCGGCTCTTACAATGCCACTTATGGCACCACTTGCCGAACTTGTTGGTGTGACGAAGCAAGTTGCAGTACTTGCATTCCAATTGGGTGACGGTTTTACGAATTTGATTGTACCAACATCAGGATGTCTAATGGGTGTTCTTGGTGTGGCAAGACTTGATTGGAACAAATGGTTTAAATTCCAGTGGAAATTCCAAGCTTTATTGTTTGTAATAGCATCAGTATTTATGTTTGGAGCTGTATTTATAGGTCTTGCATAATTTCCAAAAATGACACTTGCATGCGTGCTTAACTTGTTGTACGCTTATGTAAAGTCAGATTGGAGAGGTAGCTATGAAAAAAATTGTTTTAGCAGGTGGATGCTTCTGGGGCATGGAAGCGTATTTTTCTAGAATGGATGGTATCATAAAGACCGAAGTCGGATATGCCAATGGGGAAACTCTTGAACCGACTTATGAGCAAGTATGTACGAATACAACCGGTCATGCGGAAGTGCTTTATATGGAATATGATGATGAGGTGATCACACTTGAGACACTACTCGAGCACTTTTGGAAGGTAGTTGATCCAACCAGCCTCAACAGGCAAGGTGGAGATATTGGTTCACAGTATCGTACTGGAATCTATTATCTCAACGTGTCTGATGAGGATGTCATCAGACAGTCACTGGATCAGGAACAGAAAAAATATGCAAAGCCGATAGTGACCGAAGTGGGTAATCTCGACTATTATCACCCCGCAGAAGAATACCATCAAAAATATCTAAAAAAGAATCCCGGTGGTTATTGCCACATTAAGCTGGATTAATAAAAAAGAAGGAGCTACAATATTTACGCTTTGCGCAAATATTGTAGCTCCTTCTTTTTCGCGTAGTTAAGTTTCCGAAGGAAACTTATTAGCGCCTCAGTTGATATTTCAAGATATAACTGACGAAACATATTTACTTACGTAATTTTAAAAAAATCGACACATAAACACCTATGCTTTAAGTCTAGTGTAGTTTTGCTTCGCGAGAACTGCCTCATACCGTTTGAACAAAGTTACTTTAAGGCTAGTATAGTTTCGCTTCGCAGAACCATACCTACGCCCAATATTTCCGCTTCGCGCAAATATTGTAACTACGCGAAAAAGTAGCTTACAGAAAACTAAGAATAGTTTTCTGTAAGCTACTTTTTTATTTAAATAAATCCATTTTGATTTGAATACCTGTTTTTGTCGTTGCCAGACCACCCATAGAAGTTTCCCTAAGTGAAGGTGGCATTGCTTTTCCAACCCGATACATGGCCTCTACGACTTCATCGAATGGGATAATGCTGACAATCCCCGAAAGTGCCATCTCGGCACACATCAGTGCATTTGCAGCTCCTATGCCATTGCGTTTGGCACATGGACTTTCCACGAGTCCTGCAATGGGATCGCAGACGAGTCCGAGTAGGTTTTTGAAACACATCGCAGCCGCGCTGAAAGCTTGCTCGGGTGTTCCGCCCATTATATGGACAACTGCTGCTGAAGCCATGGCTGACGCAGTTCCCACTTCCGCCTGACAGCCGCCTTCTGCTCCCGATATGGTTGCATTTCGAGCGACGACGCTTCCGACCATGTTTGCAGCAAGAAGTCCTTCAATCAACTTTTCTTCATCCAGATCAAATCGTTCTTTCATGGTGATCAGAACAGCTGGAAGCACACCACATGATCCTGCGGTGGGAGATGCGACCACTTTGCCCATGGATGCGTTGACTTCCATGGTGCTCAGTGCGTAGCTCACTGCTATCGCTATAGTTTTGCCACAAACGGTTTTCTCACTTTCATAGCGCTTTTTAAGAAGGACACTATCATTACCGATAATCTTACCTTTAATAGTATTGTCCTCATCATTAATGCCCAGATGAACAGCGGTGGACATGACTCCAAGCACGTTTCGGAGGTAGTCTTTGATATAGCCGTAACTTCGACCGGTCTTTTGAATTTCATAATCCATAGAAGCCTGGTGCAAAGGAACACTTTGTTCTTTGCAGTAGGCAATGACATCTAAACTGTTCGAAAATTTCATGTTTCACCCCGCGTTATTCATAGATTTTTCCGATGACGTTGACATAAAGCATGCCATCCAGCCTGAGCAGTTCATCGATGACGTGCTGCTCTATATTCTCATCTGTCTCAATGATGCCAATGGCCTTGAGACCTTTTTCTTCACGATAAAGCTTCATGAAAGCAATGTTGATTCGGCTTTCTGAAAGCACTGTGGCGATACGCGCAAGCATCCCGGAACTGTCCTTGTGATGAGTCACCAAAGTGTTGTAATCCCCTGTATACTGGACCTCGATACCGTTGATGGAGCGAATGATCATTTTGCCTCCTCCAATTGAAACTCCGATGATCTCCCATTTTTCAAGTCGATTGGTATGAGCTATGATCTTGACGGTGTTGGGGTGATCGGTTTCATCATCAGAAACCAGAAAACAATATTTCAACCCTCTGTTTTCAGCTATTTTAAAGGCATCCACCAAGCGTTCGTCATCAGGTTTGAGCCCAAGAAAACCACCAAGTAGGGCAATATCAGTACCATGTCCCTTATATGTTTTCGCGAATGAACCATAGAGCACGAATTCCACTTCAGTGATGGGAAGTTTAATAATATTTTGTGCCGTATATCCAATTCTACATGCACCAGCTGTATGTGAACTGGACGGTCCAATCATAATTGGTCCGATAATATCAAAAATACTGTAATCATTCAACTCAGGCACCTCCTTTTATACCTCCTATCATAGCAAATCTTTTGACAAAATTAAATCAAAATCAATTAGGAATAATAAGTTGTTACAGGCAATTATTAGGGTATATCTTAATTGTATTCATTCCATTCTATTTTAAGGAGCCAGCATATGAAAAAATCAACAATCAATGGAACAGACTTCTACGAATATATCAAGTCTGGTGCCAATGAGGTTTACGGCATGAAAGACGATCTTAATCGAATTAATGTATTTCCAGTTAAGGATGGAGATACTGGTACAAATCTTGTCATGACGATGAATTCCATAGTGGATGAGACTGAGGTTTCAGATGATTTTGATGTGATGATCCGTTCTATGTCAAACGTAGCGTTTGAAAGTGCAAGGGGAAACTCGGGAATTATTTTTGCGAGTTTCATCAATGGATTTTCAAACGCGTGCGGACAACTTAAGACACTGACCATGGAAGAATTCAGCAACGGAGCGACTGTGGCAGTTAAAGAAGCCTACTCGGCTGTATCTACTCCGGTGGAGGGGACGATGCTCACCGTTATTAAGGAATGGGCGGAGTATATAGCTGGGAATTATAAAAAACACCATTATTTCAGTGATCTTCTTGAAGCTGCATATTCTACGGCTAAAATCGCACTGGATGAGACTCCTGAAAAACTTGAAATATTGAGAAAGAACAAAGTAGTGGATTCAGGAGCAAAAGGATTCGTGTTGTTTCTTGAAGGCATCAACAATCTGGTTTCAGAATTAAAAAACACAATTCAAGAACAACCTAAAGCATATGCAAATGAGACAATATTTGACGATTTGAATGGAGTCGAAAATCACAATGTACTGATGACATTCAGATTTTGCACCGAAATAGTACTTAGAAATGACATTTCTGAAAAGTACAAAATCGAAGCGCTTTTAGGCGATTTTGGGGACTCAATGATCGTCACTGGTAACGAGCGACTGATCAAACTCCATATTCATACGGATTCTCCAGATCAAGTGACACAAAAGCTAATAGAAAACAATTATGTGATTTCTAAATCTAAAGTGGATGACATGAAAATTCAAAATGACGTAGAAGTGAACAAATTGTCGGAAATTGCCATTGTGACGGATTCCATAGCTGATATCAGCATGGATCTCATTGAAAAGGAACAAATCCATGTGATTTCAGCAAGTTTGATTGCAGATGAAAGTGTTTATCTAGATAAGATGACTGTGACTCAAGACAATATCAAAGCAATTCTGGACAACAGTAAAAAATACCCAAGCAGCACACAACCTGATATCCAGCAAATTCGCGCTAAAATGGAGTGGTTGCTCGGACATTATAAATCCGTTATCGTCATCAGTGTAGCAAAAGCGTTAAGCGGAACCTACGGCAGCTTTGAAAAAATTGTGGATGATTATGTCAAGAAGGGTTATGATATTAAATTGCTGGATTCAAGACTCAATACTTCTGGACAAGGTATGGTGGTTCTCAAAGCGGCAGAAATGGCGAATAATGGTCAATCTGTTGAAGATATTATAAATATGGTGGAATCAGAGATTCCAAGGACGGATATTTATGTTAGTCTGGACACATTTAAATACGCGGTCAAGAGTGGACGCGTTCCAAACAAAATTGGAAGAGTATTGATGTTCCTTGGTGCAAAACCGGTCATGACTCTCAAAAGATCTGGTGAAGGAACGGCTTTTGGACTGGCTTTTTCCAGAAAAAGCATTGATAAGAAAATAATGAGACGTGTCTCGAAGATCAATTTGGAATTTGGCATTGATCGATATTCCATAGTTCATTCAGGCAACCCAGAATTGGCGGAACAATATGCCGTTATGTGCGAAGAAGTCATCGGAAAGAAACCTCTGTATATAACATCGATTTCCGCTGTGACCACAATTCATTCTGGAATAGGTTCTGTGGCAATTTCACTCGTTAGGGGGCGATGATATGGTAATTGAGACCACATTGGTTGTAATGTCTTATTTCTTTGTATTTTTCATAGTAGGTACCATGATTAAAAACAACAGTATAGTAGATATGGGATGGGGGATTGGATTTGTTCTGGTCGCAGTTTATTCCATGGTGCGCACGGGTAATTATTCTTTGGTTTCATTTTTAACGACATTGATGGTGACCTTATGGGGTGGGAGACTGTTTTACCACATATTTAAAAGAAATGTCGGAAAACCCGAAGATTTCAGGTATGCAAATTGGAGAAAAGAATGGGGCAAATGGGTAATCCCGAGAAGTCTTTTGCAGGTCTATCTGCTACAAGGTCTTATGATGATGGTTATCGGATTTCCAATTGTTTTAATTCATGAAAAGAGCGGGTCGGAGTTTGGTGTGCTCACAGCACTTGGTATTGTTATTTGGCTTGTAGGCTATTATTTTGAAGTGGCTGGAGACGCTGAGCTTAAAAAGTTCAAATCCAATCCTGAAAATAAAGGTAAACTCATCACTACAGGGCTTTGGGCACTGACCAGACACCCGAATTATTTTGGAGAAGCGGTCATGTGGTGGGGTATTTTCATTGTTGCGCTATCAATAGGCGTTTCGTGGATTGCGATCATCAGTC
>JAGXHV010000106.1 GCA_024636005.1 Bacillota bacterium | reverse complement strand
GGGAGCGTTTTAAGCGCTTCGTGAGAACTTGGCACTTCACCATTCCAGTTGAGTACAAGTTGCTCGGCAGTGAGGTGGATATTTTTGGCTTTTGTTCTATATAATCCACATGGTTTTATGATATTTTCAAGTTCATCTATAGGAATCGCTAGTAACGACTCGGCATCCGGTGCAACTTTAAAAAGGTCACTTGTCACCATATTGACTCTCACATCTGTACACTGAGCGCTCAAGATGACTGCGATCAAAAGTTCATATGAATTTGTATAATCAAGCTCCGCACTCGCTTCAGGATAAAGTGAGTCCAGCGTTTCAATAATCTCATTAGCTCTTTTTTTAGTCAATTGAACACCTATCTTTCCTAGAATTCACATCCTTAAATATTATAACACATCTGAAAAAAAAAATAGGTGCAAAAGATTGCGCCTATTTGATTTGAAATTTAGTTTTCCTCAGTTAAATTTATGACTTTACTGAGCGTATAAATAATCCATGAATAAATGGGAATGGTCACCACCGAAGCGACTATCCTACCTGGTAGAAGTACAATAAACCCCTTGTCCAGCATCATGGAAAGCCAAAGCGTATTAAGGAAAAGTGCATTGAATACATAAGTGATACTGACTGTGAATGCAATTTTGTCAAATTTGATCTTTTGCTCAAGGTGTTTGAAACGACTTGAAATCGCGAAAGGAAGAATGACGAAAAGTGCTGTCACAAGGGCCATCAGAATTAGTATTGGCAAAGCTGATGTGTCGTTGAATCTCAGTGCGCCTTCCGAAAACACAATGACATCAGTTGTCATCATCAACATCAATATGCCTCCTGCGAATAGAACCATCAGAATCGCATTGATGTAATTGAAATTCATTTTGGATTTATGAATCTTGAGATTTTGGAACAGTACGCCTGAAATGATACCGTAAAGTGCTGCTGTCAGTGTAAATCCTGGAAAGAACATGCCTCCCATGGGATTGATCATGAAACCCACAAGGTCTGATATGACCCCTACGACACCTCCGACCACTGGTCCAAGCATCATACCCGCAATAATGAGTGGTATGTTGCCAAATCCGATTCTAAGAGCGGGCAATCCCCCAATTGGAATCATGTAGGAAAAAAATCTTGTGAGTATGATACTCACTGCAGCAAGTAATGCTGCTTTAACCAGAACGGAAGTACGAAATCCGTTCTTTGCTTTAACACTTTTCATATTATGCTCTCCTTTCATGTAAATTCCTACTATTACATTACTATAAGAAGCGCATAATAATGCAACAGCGGACGCAGCAAAACATCGCAGACCTAAGTCTTTCGTTTAAGGACAACTTCCCATTCCTTAACACTTGACGCGTTTTACCTACTCTGTTACCGTAGCAATTCTAATTCTAAAGCAAAGCATCCAATTCGTCAACAACCTTTTTGAACACACTTAAAGCGTTCGCTACAGGAGCTTTCGTCTCCATATCCGCACCTGCTTTTCTGAGTATGTCAATCGGGTAATCGCTGCAACCACTTGAAAGAAACTCAAGATATCTTTCCACCGCAGGTTCACCTTCTGTAAGGATTTGATCTGACAGTGCGATTGCAGCTGAAAAACCGGTCGCGTATTGATAAACATAAAAATTGTAATACATATGGGGAATTCTTGCCCATTCATATTTGATTGCGTCATCAATGATCACATCGGGACCAAAATATTTCTTGTTGAGCTCCAAATAGTGGTCACACATAAATTCAGCGGTAAGTGCTCCGCCCGATTCGACATGTCTATGAATATCCCTTTCAAATTCAGCGAACATAGTCTGCCTGAATATTGTTCCTCTAAATTGTTCAAGATAATGATTCAGTATATATTTTCTTTTGCCTTCATCGTCAATGGTTTTGAGCAGATAATCATTCAATAATGCTTCATTGGTGGTAGATGCCACCTCAGCTACGAAGATCGAATAATTGCCATAGACATAAGGTTGGTTTTCTCTGGTAAGATAACTGTGCATGGAATGTCCAAGTTCGTGAGCCAGTGTAAACATACTATCCACATTGTTTTTGTGATTCAAAAGCACATACGGCTTAGAATCATAAGTTCCCCACGAATAGGCTCCAGAACGTTTGCCTTCTGTCTCAAAAACATCAATCCATTTGTCTTCAAATGCCGACCTTACCGTGTCTTGATATTTCTTTCCTAGCGGGCTGACAGCTTCAGTGACAATTTCACGTGCTTCATTATACTCCACAGGAAATTCAACGTCCCCGACAATCGGTGTATACACATCATAGAGATGAAGCTCTTCAAGTCCAAGGACCCGTTTTCTGAGTTTCATATACTTGTAAAATGTCTCAAGATTAGCATTGACCGCCTCAATCAACTGATCCGGTACCGAGACCGGGATATTGTTTTCAAATAATGCTGCAGCTCTTGACGAAGAATGTTTTCTCATCTTGCTGTAAAATATATTCTTCTTTACTTCGCTTTGCATCAAAGTGGCGATAGTATTAATATGACTTTCATAAACTTTGTAATACTTTTTGAAGGCATCTTCACGAAGCACACGGTCTTTACTCATGAGCAGTGGAACATAAGTGCCGTTCGTGAGTTTATGGGTTTTTCCCTCTGAATCCGTAACGTCTTCAAAGGTCATATCCGCATTTAAAAGCATTCCATAGGCATTTGAAGGTACGCCCGCAAGTTCCTCGGTCTGAGCAAGTACCGATTCCATTTCTTCAGACAAAGTATGTGGTTTACTTCTGAATAGATCCACGAATGCCTGTCGATAAATGACAAGGGGTTCATAAGTGAGCATTTTTTCAATGGTCTCAAACTCCACAGATAAAAGTTCTGGATTGAAAAAGGATAGAAGATCACTGATTTCACTCATTAATGTTTCACTTCTCGATACCAATCCTTGATAAATGGGGCTCTTAGTGTTTTCATCCAATTTGAGCCTTGAGTAGGTCACCAAATCCGTTAACTTTCTTGAAATGCTTTCCCTGGACCTTATGGCTTCAAACAATGTCTGTGGTGACTCTAAAAGTTTACCTTTGAATTTTTTGAATACTTCCGTTTCATTTTTCACATTTTTAAATGAAAGTTCCCATTTGTCATCATCTTCAAATAAATCAGTAAGATCCCAAAGGTGTTTTTCATCAATTTCTGAACGCTTCATCAATGCCTCCTCGTCAATTGCTAAATTTGGTCGTGCTTTCCTCGAGAGATGATATATAATGCACTAGGTCATCAGGCATATATATGAGTTTTAGTCCGCAACTGAATACATCACCCTCAGGTTTGCACCAAACAACCTTTCCAATGATGACATAGTTTTCGTCATCAAGATCCAAGTTCATACTGATGGTAACTTCTGGATCGAGCTTTATGGTCGACTTTAAGCCGAGTCCTCCAGCCGATATGTCTCTAAGTGTGATTTCAAGTGGCGTATGGATTTCTACCGAACGGTTTGTCGCATGAAAATTATACGTTTCTATGTTGCCAAATTCGTTATAACGTTTGTCACGACGATGATCCATGAAACTCACCTCCTTCTACCTCTATTTACCCTTTATATGAGCTTTTTAACGATACTATTCTATTGAACACCAAATGCTCAGGTTTGGACAGCTTGCTGTCTTTTACAAAATAACCATGTCTAAGGAACTGAAAATGTGTGCTTTCTGGCTCATCATTGAAAGTCGGTTCCAATTTGCAGTTTTCCATGACTACAACTGAATTTGGATTGAATATGAGTGCACTGTTGTCGTCATTTTCATCTTCACGATAAACCAGATTGTCATAAAGTCTTACTGTGGCATCTATCGCGTGGTTCGCGCTGACCCAGTGTATGGTGCCTTTGACTTTTCTGCCTTCAAATCCTGATCCACTCTTAGTTTCAGGATCATACGTACATCTGAGCTCGATTACTTTTCCATCCTCATCAGTGATGGCTTCATTACATGTGATGAAATACGCTTTACGTAATCTGACTTCGTTTCCAATATAAAGTCGATGAAACTTTTTGGGAGGATCCATTTCAAAATCCTCTCTCTCGACATATATCTCTCTTGAGAATGGGACCAGACGAGTTCCTGCTCCATCCACATCGCTGTTGTTCTCATCATCCACCCACTCCACCCTGTCTTCAGGATAGTTTGTGATGACCACTTTGAGCGGATCGAGCACCACCATTTTTCTCGGTGCTTTGAGTTTCAAATCTTCTCTCACGCAGTGTTCAAGCAGACCGCGGTCCACTATGCTGTTGCTCTTTGCAACACCAATGCGCTCAGCGAAATCCTTAATGGCTTCTGGAGTGATGCCTCTTCTTCTCATGCCTGAAATGGTGTCCAGTCTCGGATCATCCCAGCCTTCAACCACACCGTCGTCCACGAGCTTTTTAAGGTAACGTTTTCCCAGTACGGAATCTTTGATATAAAGTTTCGCAAATTCTATCTGTCTTGGACGTTCCACAGCGTAGTCATCCAGGTTCATCAATACCCAATCATAAAGGGGTCTATGATTTTCGAATTCAAGTGAGCAAAGTGAATGAGTTATGCCTTCGATCGCGTCTTCAATCGGATGTGCGTAATCGTACATCGGATAGATGCACCACTCATCACCTGTGTTATGGTGCGTCGCATGCGCAATTCTATAAATCACAGGATCTCTCATGTTGATATTGGAACTCGCCATGTCAATTTTAGCACGTAAAACTCGAGTACCATCAGGAAAATCACCATTTTTCATTTGTTCAAACAACTCGAGGTTCTCATCCACGCTTCGATTGCGATAAGGACTCTCAGTTCCCGGTTCCGTAAGCGATCCTCTGGTTGCCTTGATTTCATCTGCACTTTGGTCGTCAATATATGCAAGTCCCTTTTGGATCAATTCAACTGCATAAGCATACATCTGACCGAAATAATCAGAAGCGTAAAAAAGCGCATCCCATTTGCATCCGAGCCATTCGATGTCTTCCATAATGGAATTGACATATTCGACATCTTCCTTTGTGGGATTGGTATCATCAAATCTGAGGTGGAATTTCCCACCGTATTTTTTGGCAGTCAAATAACTGATCATTATGGCTTTGGCGTGTCCAACGTGTAGGTAACCGTTGGGTTCAGGAGGAAATCTTGTCACTATGCTCTTTACCTTTCCGCTGGTGAGTTCTTCTTCTATTATGTTGTGAATGAAATTTGAACTCATTGCTGTATCATCTTTAATCATATCTTCATTTTTCATTTGAACCATTCCTCCTTGATTTTCTCATTTTCTGTTTCAAAATATTTGATAAAAGCGTGAACTACGCTTGGATCATATTTTTTACCGGATTGCCCTTTGATATCTTCAATCGCTTCTTGATGACTTATAGACGTTCTGTATGGTCTATCATTTGTCATTGCATCATAGCCGTCTGCCACAGCGACTATTCTTGATACAAGTGGAATTTCCATCCCTTTGAGCCCTTGTGGATAACCAGTGCCGTCGTAATTTTCATGATGAGAAAGTACATATTCCCCCACTCCTGCCAAATTTGGCGAAGAGATCAAAAGGTGATACCCAATTTCAGAATGCTTGTGAATGGTATTAATTTCTTCGTCAGAAAGAGGTTTTGTCTTTTCAAGTATTTCAGAAGAAATTGATACCATACCGATATCGTGCATCAGAATCGTGAGTTCAAGCTCTTCCATCAATGCTTCACTCATATTGAGCATGATGCCTATTTGTTCAGCAGTATTTTTCATCCTGTGGCAATGCTCAAAAGTTTCTAAACTGTTCTCAGCCAGTTGATTTTGAAGAGACTGGATCATCATGGATTTGATCCGTTTGGACTCCCTTAATTTTTTTCTATACATCTGATGGTCAGCTTCCCTGAAAAGACTGTCGATGGACTGGGTCTTATTCTTCTGGATCGCATATCCGAGGGATATGTCCATAGGGAAGGGAAACAGTCTTTGTTCCTTGCATTTAACATTGACACGATCAATCAAAATATCTATATTTTTTTTCAGGGTTAAAATTGCGAATTCATCACCACTTAATCTTGCAATGATATCCGTTTTCTCATCAAATACGGAAAGAAATACTTTAGATATCCCCTGAAGCAAAGCGTCACCATTCTTATGTCCGAATGCGTCATTAATCATTTTAAG
This sequence comes from Bacillota bacterium, assembly GCA_024636005.1. Taxonomy (GTDB): domain Bacteria; phylum Bacillota; class Clostridia; order Peptostreptococcales; family Acidaminobacteraceae; genus Fusibacter_D. The sequence continues at coordinate 168 of JAGXHV010000106.1, read as the reverse complement.
ACCATTGACATCTCCAATTATAATGGCAACATTTTTGTGATCGGACACAGCATATTCATCAAGTTTTCTATCAAAATAGACCCTGTTGTAAAGGCCTGTCATGGCATCGTGTTCCATCAAAAATTTTACAGTTTCTTCAGCTCTTTTTTTGTCGGTAATATCATTGGC
>JAGXHV010000105.1 GCA_024636005.1 Bacillota bacterium | reverse complement strand
TCCGACTTCTTCCTGACTGGCCAAGGCACCTACGACGTCATAGGGCAGATCACCAAATTCGGCAAGTTGTCTCATGGTTTCAATTACTGCAGCCGTTCCAAGACGATTGTCAAAAGCCTTTCCAAAAATAACGCCAGTTGCTTCGTTAAATTCAAAGTTGACTTCAGGTGCAATCGGATCGCCGACCTGGATTCCGAGATTCGTGACGACTTCATCCCGAGTAGTGCAGCCCACATCGATCATAAGATTTTCTATTTGAAGGGGAACGTTTTTTTCAACATCGCTCATGAAATGAGGTGGTTTTGAGGCAACAATGCCACGAACCAGTTTTCCTGATTGCGTCTTGATGTTCACGGTATGAGCTGGAATATTGCTCATTACCCAACCTCCGAGGGTTGCTATTGAGATGAGACCATTTGAATGGATACTCTGAACCATGAAACCGACTTCATCGGTGTGGGCGTCAAGCATGAGAACTGGTCTTTTTCCATTATTGCTTTTTAGGGACAGATAAACATTGTTCATTGCATCCACATTGAACTTGAAAGGATCGCTGTATCTATGTATGACACGAACGACATCCTCTTCAAACCCTGATGGACCAAAGGCTTCTGTGAGTTCACGAATGAGATTCAACAACATGGGACCTCCTGATCTTTAATATAAATTAATTGTACATTTATGCTATAGCAAGTTCAACTGGAATTATCCGCCTGATAGTGATATATTAGGATTGGGAAAAATGTCAAAATGCCCTTGCAACCACTATGAGTTGAAGATGTTCAGAATTGAGTGGTACGCCTTTATAATTGCCATACCACTCAAGCGAATGAAAGCCCGCTTCGTAAAGAAGTTTTTCCAATCGCTCTTTTTTAAGTGCCAGTAAAGTGGTCTCACTTTCATAAAATTCACCCGTCCCTTTAATGGTAAGCTCAGTTCTGAATTTCACAGATTCACCTTTATGGGCATAGAAACGTTCAAATCGAACCATTTCATTTTCTATGATTGGCAACATCTTGATTTGATTCTCTTCCACATAATTGTAGTGGATGATTTGAATCATCAGGATTCCCTTTTCTTTTATAACGGATTTGAATGCTTTGAGAGTATCGAGAATTTTATTTTCACTTTCGAGATGGACTAGGGTGTTGCCAATGCAATAAAGACCATCAAAATGACCTGCAGGGTAGTGCTGAGAAACATTTTGCATATCCATGAGCCGCACTCTGAATCGTTCGTTTTCTTCGCTGACGGCTTTAGCCACAAGAATCATGTCCTCACTAAGGTCAATGGCTTCCATATCGAAACCGAGATTTGAAAGACTGAGTGCGACTCGACCGTCCGAACACCCTACGTCCAGAATCATCCCATGGGGTTTGAACAAATCCGCTAGGAAATCCACTTTTCCTGCCGCAGGAAAAACATGTTGGTATACATTTGCCAGGTTTTTATAAAACATTTATTTTCACTCCTTTTTCATCCATTTTATCATATTCTTTGAACATAGAGTGACGGGAATCATCAATTATGCTTGTGACCAAGCTTAATCATATATTTTATTTCCAGGAGGAAATCATGCAAAAAGCAGATGCGCTTTACAATCAGATCACTCAAAGAAAATCCGTACGTCAATATAAAATGAATGCCCTAGATACTGAAACGCTTCAGAAAATCGATCAATTTATTCAGCAATTGGTACCAATGGATTCAGAAATTGAAGTTTCTTTTACTCGCACACCTTACGAGGCAATGGGGAAGCTATTTTCAATCAAAGCGCCTTATTATATGACGGTAGCGTCTGAACCAACAGGCAATTACCTTGAAAATGCTGGATTCATGTTACAACAATTGGATTTGTTTTTACCCACACTAGGTCTTGGTGGTTGCTGGGTAGGGATGGCCAAACCTTCAAAATCTGTAGGTTTTAATAAAAGTCATGAATTCATCATCGCCTATGCTTTTGGAGCACCTGAAATTTTTGAACCCAGAACCTCTGTCACCCAGTTCAGTAGATTTCCGCTCAACAAGAATCATAGGGGAGAACAGTATAAAGAACTCGTTGAACTGGCGAGACTCGCACCTTCCGCAACCAACAGTCAACCTTGGCTTTATGTCGATGCTGAGGAAAGTATTCATATTTATCGCATACGCCAGAATATTTTCAAGGGTTTGATCTTCGAAAGATTGAATCGTATTGATATCGGTATTGGTCTTTTTCATCTATATATCGCAGCGCTAGTCAAAGGTCTTACGCCTTCATTCACAACAGCTGAAGCCTCTGAAATCAAAGATTATCAATATGTGATGACCATAAAATTTAATTGACTCTTTACAATCGAACGCACGTTCTATATAATATAAATAGAACGTGCGTTCTTTTTTATTTTTTTGGAAAGGGTCAGTTTTATGGATAAAGTGATTTTTCATATTGATGTCAACAGTGCCTATCTTTCATGGGAAGCAATCTACAGGCTACAACAGGGAGAGCCTCTGGACATCAGGACCATTCCATCTGCAGTGGGTGGGGATCCTAAAAAAAGACATGGCATCATCCTTGCCAAGAGCATTCCTGCCAAAATTTTCAATATTCAGACGGGCGAGAGTCTGATGGAAGCTTTGAAAAAATGTCCTACATTATATCTTGCGCCTCCACGCTATGAACTTTATATCAAATCCAGCAATGCGATGGTTGAAATCATAAAAGATTATGCTTCCCAAATTCAGCGTTATAGCATAGACGAATGTTTTGTGGATGTCACGGATTCCCTTAAACTTTTCGGGGATCCCACTGAACTGGCAAACATCATCAAAGATCGAATTAAAACTGAGCTTGGATTTACAGTGAGCATCGGGGTTTCGAGCAACAAACTACTCGCCAAAATGGGTAGCGACCTTAAAAAACCGGATGCTGTCAGCACGATATTTCCCTCGGAGATGCGTGAAAAAATGTGGCCACTTCCTGTAGGGGATCTCTTCATGGTAGGCAGGGCGACCATTCCAAAACTTGGGGCGTTGGGCATCTATACCATAGGTGACCTTGCCAATTTTGATCCTGAAATTTTGAAATACACTTTAAAATCACATGGCATATTGATATGGAATTATGCACATGGCAGAGAATACTCCCCTGTAAAGAAAAGCAATCATTTGATTATCAAGAGCATTGGTAATTCAACTACGATTGCTTTTGATGTCGAAACCCGAAGAGAAGCACACCTAGTGATTCTCAGCCTATGTGAGATGGTTGGCATGCGTCTCAGGGACAGTGGATATATGACCAGATTAGTGGGCATTTCAATTAAAAACAATTTGTTTGAACACGCATCACATCAGGAAAAATTCAATTTGCCTACCGATCAAACAAAGGAAATTTATGAAGTTGCACGAAGGCTTTTTGACGTTCTTTGGGATGGAACCACTATTCGCCATCTCGGTGTCCGAGTTTCTGAATTTTGCGAAAATGATTTCACACAAATCAGTTTTTTTGACGGAATGTCCCGTGAAAAACAAAGGAAATTGGATCAGGTTGTGGACAATCTCCGTGTACGTTTTGACACATCGTCGATCATGCGTGGCAGTTTTGTGGGTAGTGGTATTCGTCCGATGACAGGTGGTATCGGAGAAGATGAATTTCCAATGATGGGTAGCATCCTATAAATGTGAGGCAAGGTGGTGAAGATTTGTGAAAATTATAAATAAAGCCATTGACGTCCTGTGTTGGTTTGATTATCTGGGAAGTCCCAATCCCGTCAGATTTAGATTAAAAGATGAGACAGGTGCATTTGCCATCATAAAGATTAATAAAATTCTCACCAAAGAACATGAGAAACTTGCAGGTAATAAAATGATAGTTTTCACATGTCAATGTGTCATTCAAAACACAGAAAAAATAATCGTAATCAAATATGAAATTGACAGTTGCAAATGGATTCTGTTCAAGCTTTGATTGGGAATCAAGGTATGAATATGTTATAATAAGTCGAAAAAACTTTTGAATATTAATCTATTAGGAGGAACCATGATCAACGCGTTTTCAAGGACTGAATTATTGATAGGAGAAGAAGGAGTGGCACTTTTAAAACAATCGACCGTAGCAATTTTTGGAGTGGGCGGAGTGGGATCATTTACCGCTGAGGCACTGGCTAGAACGGGCGTTTCGAAGTTTCACCTTTATGATAATGACAGTGTGGCGCTGACCAATATCAACCGCCAGATCATAGCAACACATAAAACCATCGGCCGAGTGAAGGTCGAAGTCATGAAAGAAAGAATTCTGGATATCAATCCCGATGCAATCGTCGAAACACATTGCAGTTTTTTTAATGCGGAAAATGCAGACTCTGTCGATTTTTCAAAATTCGACTATGTTGTTGATGCCATCGATACCGTCTCTTCAAAATTGCTTTTGGTGGAAAAGGCGATTGCCGCTGGAGTTCCCATTATGAGTAGCATGGGCGCGGGAAACAAACTGGATCCCACCAGATTTGAAGTTGCGGACATCCACAAGACCTCGGTCTGTCCACTTGCAAAAGTCATGCGTAAGGAATTGAAGGATAGAGGAGTGAAAAAGCTGAAAGTCGTCTATTCAAAAGAAGAAGCAATGAAGCCAATAGACACAGGAGTGGTTGAGACGCCACTCAACCGAAAAAGAACTATCGCAGGAAGCATTGCATTTGTACCCTCTGTAGCTGGTTTGATCATCGCTGGAGAGGTCATTAAAGATTTGATCAAACCATTAAGTTCAAAATAAATTGAGGTGCTTATGAATTCCTTATTTTTGCGTAGATTGACATTGATTCTGATTGGTGTCATCATTATACTTGTTTTTGGTATTGCTATTAAATCTGTTGTCTTGAAATTTCAAAACCCCATTACAGATGAGTCTCCACAAATTGTGGAAGTAGAAGATGAACCTGTGTTGCCTGAGGTTCCAAAAAATACTGAAAGTCAAGAAGTGAATGAAAATAATGAGGTGGAAGTGGAAGTGGAAATTGATGTTGAAGATGAACCAGTACCAGTACCAGTACCTCCTCCCGCCAATGAGACTGAAACAGAAAACGAAGTGGAGCCTGAAGTTGAAGTTGCCCCTGAAATCGAACCTGAAATCGAACCTGAACCATTAAACTACGAAAACATTTCATTTCTTATGGAATCCCGAATGGACCGCTATGAATCTTATGCGCAAAACAACCCTTCATTTTTAGCAAATGAGGTTATCTTAAAAGTGAATATGAATCTCGATTATGATTTTTATACCCATATCGTTGAAATTGATGTCCCAGATGATTTACTGGTGCTCTGTAACAAGTTTAACCAATTGCCGAGCGATTTTACACCCCAAAATCTTGAGGAAGTGCCAACTGAATATCATGTCAATGATGGTAAAGCCTATGATCTAGACAGGGATGCACTTAATGCTTTTATTAAAATGTCCAATCATGCCAAAGAAGAGGAGATATCGCTCAAAATTATTTCCGCATATCGCACAAATGAATTTCAAGCATATCTCTATAATAAGTATAAGACCAATAATGGTGAAAAAAACGCGGACCGATATTCAGCAAGAC
>JAGXHV010000017.1 GCA_024636005.1 Bacillota bacterium | reverse complement strand
GGACTCCAGCAGTTCATCTCTTGTGAATACACGTCCGGGAGATTTCATGAGTTTCTCAAGCAGTTCGAACTCTTTCAGTGTCAAGAACAGCTCTATGCCATTGTTGAAAATCTGGTGTGTCTCAGTGTTCAGAGTCAATCCCTGCTTTTCAACAATAAAATCATCTGCTGAATCATGATCGTTCTCAGCTTTTGCATTTGCCCTTCTCATGACCGACTTCAATCTTGAAATCAATTCACGTGTTCTAAAAGGTTTTCCTATGTAATCGTCAGCACCCATCTCAAGACCGATCACAGCATCTATTTCCTCATTCTTGGCAGTCAACATGATGATTGGTAAGTTTGACTTGTCGGATTTTCTCACTTTCCTGAGCACTTCGATGCCATCAATTCCAGGTAACATCAAATCAAGAATCACACCATCAATCATTTCCTTTGAAATCAACTCAAGAGCCGTTTCACCATTTTCAGCTTGAATCACATCAAAACCGTTTGTTTCCAGATTGTATCTCAAAAGCTCGAGTATATGAATCTCGTCATCGACTATCAAAATCTTTTGTTTTGTCATAATGTCACCTCTTCTTCCTTCTTATGTCCATTCTATAATAATTTTCGATTTCTTAACAAGTTAAATTTGCGTTCAATCTTTGTAAAGTTTCGTGTATAATAAATTAGCGTCACGATTTTTTTGGAGGCATTATGATTTCACTAGGCTTTAAAAAGAATAAATCCTTTTACAAAATACTATTTGGCATCATGTTGCCAATCGCACTACAAAATTTGATTTCATCATCCCTCAACCTTGTCGACAACGTTATGATCGGACAGCTTGGTGAAACACATATCACTTCTGTCGGACTTGCCAATCAAGTCTTTTTTCTGATGATATTGATCCTCTTTGGTGCCAATAGCGGAACGAGTATTTTTGTCGCACAGTATTGGGGCCGAAAAGAAGTTGAAAAAATAAAAAAAGTACTTTCAGTAGCACTTTGGTTCAGTTTAGTGATTTCCACGTTTTTCTTCATCGTAGGATTTTTCTTTCCCAAGTTCGTTATTGGTTTTATGTCCAAAGACCTTGCCGTTGTCAATCTAGGCGTTGAATATCTACAAATTGTCAGTTTGAGTTATGTCATGACCGCCATCAGTTTTGCCTATGGCTTTTCTTCAAGAAGTATCGGAAAACCAAAACTTCCTATGTATGCAAGTGCTATATCACTTATCGTCAATACTTTTCTCAATTACATCCTGATTTTTGGTCATTTGGGATTTCCTGCCTATGGTGTCAAAGGTGCAGCAATAGCGACACTGATAGCAAGAACCATTGAAGTGACAATAATTTTGATTCATATTTATAAGAACACTCCGGAATTATCTGTGCGTATCGCAGACATGTTCTCAGTTGGTAAGAGTGAATTCAAGAGGATTGGAAATAAGGCCTTCCCAGTCATATTGAACGAAACATTCTGGGCCCTTGGAATGACAACCTACGCTCTTGTTTATGCGCGTATAGGTACTGAGGCAGCGGCATCGGTCATGATCTCTACGACAGTGAACAATCTTTTCATGGTCATCAGTTTCGGTCTTGGTAACGCATCGGCTGTCATGCTCGGCAACACTCTCGGAGCAGATGAAATCGATACGGCTATTGAATACAACAAGAAATTTCTTTCTCTCAGTCTACTCAGTGGTGTGGTCGTTGGTGGACTGATCTTTTTATTCTCACCGATCATCGTGACCAATCTTTACAATTTGGGCCCTGTAGCGTATGACAGTACTATGATGACACTAAAGATCATGGCCTTCTTCATGCCATTTAAGTTTTACAATACCATAGTCGTCATAGGAACTTTGAGGAGTGGCGGGGACACATTGTTCTCCATGTTTCTAGAAATGGGCTCTGTCTGGCTGATCGGTGTTCCTCTGGCTTTCATTGGAGCATTTGTTTGGGGACTGCCTGTATACTGGGTGGTTGCACTCGTCTCTCTAGAAGAAATCGCCAAAATGTTTTTAGGCTTACCTAGAGTCCTGTCCAACAAATGGGCAAAGAACATAGTCTCTAGTCACTGATTTTGATCCAATCAATTTCCATATCAACGCTCAATTCACCTTGGTTGTTTTTAAGACGGTGGATTGAGCGTTTTTCATTTGAACCCATCTCATCGACAAAACTCTCGATTTCTATTTCAGTGTGTGCAAAAACTTCCTTTTTAAAGTTGACTTTTAGCGCCATAGGATTCCACTTCTCATCAAAAGCAAAAGGAGACATCTGAAGCGCATCAAGAGCCCATCTGATATAAACGACGTTGTTGACATGTTGGTTGACATCCAGATCAGAATCATAACTCATGATTTTTGCAGAGTGAGATATTTTGCTCTGTGGAACAGAGATGACCATACGATCGGGTTTGAACACACCTTCCTCGACTTCAAAAATTTCATTGAATGCACTTGGTATATTGGCCTGTCTTCTTGAGCTTATATCGAGGTACGCCCATTTGCTCACACCGGTTCCAATACATTCACCATTTTCATCTTCGATTTTATAATCTCTATAAGCAATGAATTTTCTGAAATAAGTCGGTTCAGTCGTCACTTTGATGTTCATTGCCGTTTCTGGCATTTTTACAATATCAACTTTCCACTCCACTATGACCCATAGTCCAAGCGGGCCTTCAAAACGATTCCTTACAGCACTTTCAAAGTGTCTGGTGGAAATGTCCTGAAGACAATTCACAATGCTGGTCAATCTCACTTTTCCATTTTTATCAAAATCGTACGTATTAAGTCCGTACTCCTGAATATAAGCCACGCCCATAAATCATTCCTCCTATATTTTTCTTGCTAAATCTGATATTTCGACTATTTCTTTTACTACAGGATCGATCCAATCATCTGGGATACCACTGTATGAAAACACAAGAATTCTGTTATCAGGATACTCATCCACACCTTCAAGCAAAACGCCCAAGCCTTTCGCCATTGTAACCACTTTTGTGATTTCCACATCCGCATGAAAATCCAGTACCACATGAAGGCCTGATTCTTTTCCAATCAATTTGAAGTTCTTTGTGGGATATCGCTTGAAAGCTTCAATCAGCAACTGATTTTTTTTGCCATAAATTTTCTTGATTCTCCTGATGTGACGTTCAAACGAACCTTCTGACATGTATCCCGCTAGTGCCAATTGTTCGATTTTCGAGACGGACTGTGAATAACGCCCTTTGATTCCATTGAAATCTTCCATCAGTCGCTCAGGAAGAATCATAAAACTAATTCTGAGCGATGGAATGAGCAGTTTCGAAAACGATCCTACGTAAATGACGTTTTTACCATAATTAAGTCCTTGAAGCGCAGGAACCGGATACCCCTCGTAGCGAAGCATGCTGTCGTAATCGTCCTCTATGATATAAGCTCCTTTTTTACTGGCCCAGTTCAGCAGCTGGATTCGTTTTTTGATGGGCATGATACTCCCTGTTGGATACTGGTGTGAAGGAGAGACATAGACAATTTTTGTTTGGGAAGCCTCTAATCTATTAAGGTCTATTCCATCGTCTTCAACAGGTATTTTGACAGTCTGATAGCCATAATCCTCAAAGATGTACATACCTTTTGAGAATCCAGGATATTCAAAACCGATTTGATCCTCGATGCCTCTGAAAAGCGTCGCAATAAGTCCGAAGAGTACTTGAATGCCGGCACCGACTATAATCTGGTCCGGATGGCATCTGCCCCCTCTGGATTGATGAATGAACTTTGCGATTTCATATCTAAGTGCATACTCTCCCTGTACATCCCCGTAGCTGAGCAGCGTTTGAGTATCATACTCGAGGACGCGATTGACAGCTTTTTTCCATTCAGTGAAGTTGAAAGTGCCCTCATCCGCCCGATCGAATTTAACAGGTTCTTCTATGAGTGTCTTTTGTCCCTCACGAAAAAATTCCTGCCCGGATAGTTGAGTAAAGGTGAAATCATCAAATGCGATCACATAGTACCCGCTCTTGGCCCGGCTTTCGATATACCCTTCGACTACAAGTTGACTGTAGGCATTTTCAACAGTTGCCTTACTTATTTTTAGGGTTTCACATACCGATCTTACCGAAGGCAGTTTTTCGCCCTCGGTCAAATTACCCTCCATGATTTCCTTTTTTATGTACTCGTACAGTTGAATATATTTCGGAACGCCTGAGCTCCCCTCAAAATTTATCACAAACCCAATCATAATCCCCTCATCTGTCCTGGTCATTATTTGAATAACTGCCTCTATTAATAATGTCAATTATAACTTATATTGGTAGTGAAAACAATACTAAATCGGGGGTTCAAAATGAAAGGCAACTTAAAAATACTGATTTACACAGCTCTTATGACTGCTTTTGTGTTCATAACGACATCTGCAATCAAAATACCTGTGCCATTCACAAATGGATATATCCATGCCGGAGACACGACAATTTTTCTTGCAGGCATGCTTTTAGGACCATTGTATGGTGCATTCGCAGCTGGCGTAGGTTCTGCTCTCGCAGATTTCCTAGGTGGCTACGCGCACTGGGTCATTCCTACTCTGATCATTAAATCCACTATGGGTTTTCTCATAGGTTATTTCTCCAGCGAAGCCCGCAGTCAAAAACGCGTCCTTTGGACCACAATGAGCGTTTGGTTCATGGCTCTGATCGGTTTCGTATTCACTATCAGAAACACAAATTTGAATTTGATTCTTGAAAATGTGGAAGATGTCTCCTCACTTCAAGTTGCCTCTGAAATGGCTGAAAAGCTCAATTGGCAGTTGCTTGTCGTTGCAATAGGACTTCCGGTCCTTGGAGCCCTACTTTTCAAACTGAAGCAGAAATACGGGGTTTCTTTCAACCAACTCGTGGGCATGATGGTAGCCGGCATCTGGATGGTACTGGGTTACTATGTTGCAGCTGGAATCATTTATGGCAACTTTATGGTACCAATTTTCAGTATCCCTTGGAACATTGTCCAGTTTGCCATCGGTGCAATTTTGGCCTTCATAATCAGTTCGGGACTTGATCAAGCGAATATCAATTATAATTCACTCCACAAAACCCGTTAAATGACCTAAACTTAGCAAAAATCTAAATGGATTTTAACACAACTCTAATACTGAACTTCTACAATGATTATAGTCAAATACATTGTAGGAGTTTTTTTATGCAAACAAAAGTAAAAAAAGGAATCATATTCACAGCCTCAACAGGTGGAGGGCATAATCAGGCGGCAAACTCACTTAAGGAACAATTGAAATCAGATGGTATGGATGCAGAAATCATAGACGTTTTCAGAGACAATAACATGATGCTGGAACTATTTATTGAGGATGCTTACAGCGCCATATTGAATTTTGTCCCATCGCTGTATGGCGGACTATATAAGATCTCTGGCCGTCCTCTTCCCAATACCCATCTTAAGCGATTGTTCAAAAGACTACTTAGAAAAAAAATGCTAAACTACCTTAAAATACACAAACCCGATTTTATGGTTTCCACACACCCGCTATTCGTTCACACTATTGCTGAGCTTAAATCCGATGGGTATACAAATGTACCTTGCATCTCTGTAGTAACCGATTTGGGAGTGCATCCCTTTTACAGACACCCCTTGATTGATGCATACATAACCAGCCATGAACATACCAAAAAATCATTGATCAATCTTGGAATTTCATCAAACAGGATATTCGTCTATGGGATTCCAGTCAAGAAATCATTTTACGAACCTCCACAGAGTATAAGATGTGAGTCTGATGTATTCACTGTTCTTTTGATGGGTGGTAGCCTTGGAAGCAAAAAACTTCACCACGCACTGAAGTCGCTGACACAATCAACAAGAAAACTTGTTATTCACGTAGTCTGTGGACACGACAAAACCACACTCAACGCCATTAAAAGAGACTTTTCGGAAGTTCCTGTGAACATTACAATCCATCTTTACGGGTTTGTCAATAATGTGGGAGAGCTCATGGACAAGTCCGATGTACTGATCAGCAAACCGGGTGGTTTGACAGTCACAGAAGCAATTCACAAACAAATTCCTTTGGTCATTCCCTTTTTTCTAAGAGGTCAAGAGGAAGAGAACACTACTATACTTGAAAATGAAGGATTGGCGGTTTATATAGGTGACATAGACACTCTTGATCAAATGGTTGAGCAATTCATAACCAATCCGGCAACACTGAGTCAAATCCGATCCCGCATGCAAAAAATATCCACTTCTTACTCTCTAGATAAAATTGGTCTATTGTGTTCTCGTTTGACATCGCAAAGTATCGCATGAAAAAAAGCCATAACACGACCGACATCTCGGTTCCATGTTATGGCTTTATATTATTTTTTAAATGATTCAGCAAGTTTTGTGAATGCCGGTAATGATCTTTCAATCATCGCCATGTCCACACAATAGGAAATTCTAAAATATCCTGGATATCCGAAACCGCTTCCCGGAACAAGCAACAGGTTGTATTTTTTCGCTTCCATGACGAAAGCGACATCGTCTTCCATCATTGCTTTAGGGAATAAGTAGAAAGCTCCGTTTGGTTTGACCATTTCAAAACCGATCTTTTCAAGATGTTCTATGAGTACATCCCTACGTTTTTGATATTCACTGATATCAACAGTTTCGTCAATGGAGTCAGCTGTAACCTTTTGCCACAGCGCAGGCGCATTGACAAATCCAAGTGTTCTATTGGCAAATGCGAGTCCACCCATCAAAAGTTCAGTGTCTTCGATTTTGCTGTTCACGGCGATATAACCAATACGTTCTCCAGCGAGTCCAAGAGATTTTGAGTAGGAGTTAATGATCATTGAATTTTTGAAGATGTTATGAATATTTGGAACTTTAATCCCATCATAAGTGAGTGCCTTGTAAGGTTCATCAGATAACACATAAATGTTGTGACCGTACTCTGCTTCTTTTCTGGCAATGATTTCAGCCAAATCTTTCAGGATCGTTTCTGAATAAATGACACCCGTTGGATTGTTTGGAGAATTTATGATCACCGCTCTTGTCTTTTCTGTAATTTTACTTTCAAATAATTCAAGATTTGGCTCGAATGTGCTTTCGTCAGACTTCACAATCACTGGCACACCGTTATGATTTTTGATGTAAAAAATGTATTCCGCAAAATATGGTGCGATGATGACGACTTCCTGACCACGATCGAGAATCGTTCTTAACACCACATTAATTCCGCCAGCTGCACCAACTGTCATTAAAACATGATTGAATGCAATTGGCTCATCGATGTCTTTGTTGACTGAATTCGCAACTTTTTGTCTGACATCTTTGAATCCGGCATTGTCCATATATCTATGTGCACCTGGCTCATCAGAATTGACCACTTCTTTAAGCTTGTCAATGACTGACTTCGGTGGCTCAAAGTAGGGATTGCCAAGACTGTAATCGTATACTTTATCCTCGCCGAATTCTTCCTTCATTTTTGCGCCTTCAACGAACATTCTACGAATCCATGATGCATTTTTTATATTTTCTTGAATTTCCTTTGAGATCATGTCACGCCTCCTCCTGTATTCTTAACTTTCAATTTATTATATCACGAATAAGAATCGTTGCAATTTTTTTGTAACAATTAAAATAAATTAACAATTCTTTTGACTTGACGTCATCCTTTTTTTTGAGTAAAATTAAATTGTTTTTAGGTGCCAAGTATGGAGAATAGGGAATTAGGTTAAAATCCTAAGCGAACCCGTCACTGTGTTGTGGAGCGATAGCAAATACCACTGGATTTCCGGGAAGGTGCGAATCGCGTTGAAGCTGAGCCAGGAGACCTGCCTAATTACAGTTGGTGAACGAAGGTAAAGTTCATTACCCCAAGGGGTAATGGGCTTTTTTTTATTTAAAATTCAGGAGGTTGTCATGCTTTATGAAAAATTGAAACAAATAAAATCACTGGAACAAGAAAGAATGGAATCTACCAGGCTGCGTGTGGATCAACTCATAAAACCTCAAGGGTCCCTTGGTAAAATTGAAGAAATAGCAATCAAACTATCGGGAATCACAGGAGTAGCGATGCCTAGTCTTGATAGACACGCCATTATAGTCATGTGTGCGGATCATGGTGTCTGTGATGAAGGGATTGCATCGGCTCCACAGGTTGTAACTTTACTTCAAACTCTAAATATATCAAAACGCATCACTGGAGTTGGAACACTTGCCGATCCCCATAAAACAAAAATCTATACCATTGATATCGGAGTCAACGCCGAACTCAATGATCCTGCAGTTTTCTCCCGAAAAATCAGAATGGGAACGGGAAACATATCGCGTGGACCAGCGATGAGCAGATCTGAAGCAATAAAAGCACTCGAGGTCGGCATCGAAATAGCCGAATTGGCTATTAAGGAAGGGGCTAAAATACTTGGAACCGGAGAGATGGGCATAGGCAACACAACACCCTCAACAGCAATACTTTCCATTTTGACAGGTGCATCTCCATATGAAATCACTGGCGTGGGTGCGAATTATCCTATAGAGAAACTAGACTATAAAGCATCCGTGATTGAGCGAGCAATAACTATCAACACTCCCGATTCAAAAGACCCATTGGATATTCTATCAAAAGTTGGAGGTCTAGATATCGCAGGAATGGCAGGTGTTATGATTGGTGGAGCTGCCAACCAGGTGCCCGTAGTGGTGGACGGTTTCATTTCTACCATTGCCGCTTTAATCGCCTGTGCGCTTGAGCCAAATGTAAAATCCTACTTATTCGCTTCACACGCTTCTCATGAGAAAGGCGCGAAATTGGCATCGACGACACTCGGACTTGAACCTTTTCTCAATTTGGAAATGCGTCTTGGAGAAGGCAGCGGTGCTGCACTCGCCTTTAACATTCTGGAGGCGGCATGCCGCATGAATTCTGATATGATCACCTTTGAAGAATCTGGAATTGGAGTCGTTTAACCTTTTTGAAGGGTTTTTCAAAGTTTAATCGAATACTAATAGGATAGATGACTTTGGAGGAACAAAAATGACAAAAATAATTGGACATAGAGGTGCTTCGGCATATGAAGTTGAAAATACCATACCTGCATTTAGTGCAGCCCTTGAACATGGTGCTGATGGACTCGAACTGGATGTCCATTTTTCAGCGGATGGTCAGATTGTGGTTTTCCATGATTTCAACCTAAAATCACTGACTGGAGAAAAAGGATATATTTATGAAAAGACATTAGATGAACTAAAAAGGATGACATGTTTCTCTCATGGGAAATCTGGTGTGATTCCAACTCTTGAGGAAGTATTGAATCTGATAGTTGATTTCCAAGATAAAAGCACCAAAGAAATATTACTGAATGTAGAGTTCAAGGCAGGCAGCGATCACTATCCTGGCATAGAAGAAAAAACATTGGAGTTATGTCTTAAATATCTGAAGATGCATCAACTTATTTTTTCTTCATTTGACCATTATGCGCTCCAAATGCTCAGAAATTTATCTCCTGAATTAAGACTTGGGATATTGACTGCGTCAGCTATTGTGGATCCATGGCTTTATGTCGACCATCTAAATGCCGACTTCTACCATCCCCACTACCTTACCCTCTCAGATAGGGAACTTATGAGACTAAAGGAGCATGATCTCAAAGTCATTTCCTATACGGTCAATGATCTCGAAATTGCAAAAGAACTGATTGCACAAGGAATCTACGCGATTATCACCGATATGCCCGATAAAATGCTGGAATTACGCGATTCTGAATACTTCAAAAAATAAAAAAAAGGCACTCCAGGTGTATACACCTGGGTGCTTTTTTGTTTAAACTATTTGACTTTATAGATCCATCCTTCAGGTGCTTCAACTTCCCCAAGTTGAATCCCTACAAGTGTATCATAAAGCTTTTTGGTCACAGGTCCTACTTCTGTTTCACTATGGAATACATGTAGTTTTCCATCGACCTCGATACCACCGATTGGTGTGATTACAGCAGCTGTACCGCAAGCTCCAGCTTCAACGAATTCATCCATTGAATCCACTCTACAGTCACGTTCTTCCACTGTCAAACCCAAGTACTTATCAGCTAAATGCATCAAAGAAAATTTCGTTATACTTGGTAATATTGATGGTGATGCAGGTGTGACGAATTTTCCGTCTTTTGTAATACCAAAGAAATTCGCTGCGCCAACTTCTTCAATTTTGGTATGCGTAGCAGGATCCAAATAGATACAGTCAGCAAAACCTCTTTTGACTGCTTCTTCATGTGGCAACAAACTGCCAGCGTAGTTGCCGCCGACTTTTGCATCACCGGTGCCCTGTGGTGCAGCACGATCCATATCCGCAATAGTAAAGTTTACAGGAGCCATACCACCTTTAAAGTACGGGCCAACCGGAACACAGAATATACCAAACATATACTCAGGTGCTGGTCTAACCCCCAAATTATGGCCTACGCCAATCACATAAGGGCGAAGGTAAAGCGTTGCGCCTGTTCCGTACGGTGGAACAAAATGCTCATTTGCTTTTACCACTTGCATACAAGCGTCTATGAATTTGTCGACTGGAATTTCCGGCATCAAAACACGTCGGCAGCTTCTGCTCATACGTTTTGCATTTTCATCGGGTCTGAACAATTGGACTTCTCCATTTGCTGTTCTGTAAGCTTTGAGACCTTCAAAACATTGTTGACCATAATGAATAGCAGTTGATGACTCACTGATTGAAATCATGTTATCCTCAACCAATTTACCTTCATCCCATTTTCCGTCTTTCCACATAGATACATAACGCAAATCAGTGTTGTAATAAGCAAATCCTAGTTTGCTCCAATCAATTGACACATTTTTACTCATCTTCCAAGCCCCTTTCAATTTTCATAAAATTCGATCTTGGAAAAAGGTTACCCAACATCATTATACCTATTATGAATTGTTTTGTCACTATTTCTCATAGGCATTTGCATATTTCTTCTCAGAATTGCGCTTTTCATATTGCTTGACCCTCTTGTTGAGTTTCATCTCAACGCCTTTTTTTCTGTTGTTCAAATGTCTGACTTCCCTAAGCATTTTCTGATATCTCTCATAACGGTCTGTAGGAAGTTCGCCTGATTGAAGTGCCTCTATTACAGCACATCCAGGTTCTGATCGATGTTTGCAATTGTTGAATCTGCAATTTTCCATCAAGGTTGTGATTTCTTCAAATGAAGTATCGATGGTTTCTTCTTCACACCACAACTGGATCTCTCTAAGCCCTGGTGTGTCGATGATCAGTGTGCCATCCCTTGACACAAGCAGCTGAGCTGTTGTTGTCGTGTGGACACCTTTACTGGTTTGTTCATTTGTGTTTTTTGTGAGTTGTACGCTCTCACCGAGCAAGAAATTGCTGATGGTCGATTTTCCAACCCCGGATGATCCCAAGAAAGCAACGGTCTTCCCTTCTCCCAAATAGGGATTCAATTCATCCATGCCTTGATCGCTGATTGCACTTATGGCATGAATTGGGAATCCAAGAGATACCCCTTCGACTTCAAAGATCTTATCTTCGACATCATCACAAAGATCGAGCTTACTGAGCAAGATCACTGGGGCTGCCCCACTATCGAGACATAGGGTCAGATATCGCTCAATTCTTTTTGGATTGAAATTTTTATCCAGTCCTGTCACTATGAATACTGTATCAATGTTGCTTGCCAATATTTGCTCTTGTGTGGTTCCACCCGAAACCACACCGTTTATGATTTTTCTTCCACCATCTATCTTTTGGCGTCTAGCAAAAGCACTTTTTCTACTCAGTAATCTATAAATGATATGTTGGTCCATTTTCAGGTTCACCATGACCCAATCACCAACGGAAGGATATTCCACATTGGTGTTGGATTCATGAAGATACTTACCAGAAAGTGATGCATCAAATTGACCTGATTCTGTCAATATTTGAAAATGGCCCCTATTTTTGTTGATTACACGCGCCGGAAATCCTTCTTCATCAGTTCTTAACTGACTTTCAAAAGTTTTATTCCATCCCAGCGCATTCTTATTGTATTTCGTCATTGTTCCTCCTCAAAATATATGGGATAGATTCTATCCCGGTAGATTCAATTAAAAACACGATAACCTAATCGTGTACATCAAAGAAAGGTTATTCAATTTTCCGTTATTCAGTTTTTATAGTTCCCCTTATCCATTAAAATTTGTGCCATAATACTACACATCCTTTCTTACTTATATTTGAGGTTTTGTCCAAATTAATTATAAACCAAGCTTTCTGAATTGTCAAATTATTAATTCTTTATAAACGATTTATAGCATTTCCGGCAATCACCTTGATAGGTTGCATTTCACTGATGTATGATTGTAATAACGCAATATATATAGGAGGCAATATGAAATTACCCGAACTTAAAATTGGGAATTTAGCAATAAAATACCCTATCATACTAGGGGCTATGGGTGTGGGTGTGACACGATCAGGCCTAGCATCTGCAGTAACCAACCAAGGTGGACTTGGAGTGATCTCAGGAGTCAATCTCGGTTTTAAAGAGCCTGACTTTCTTACCAATCGACTTGAAGCTAATCTGAGAGCCATGAGAAGAGAAATTCAAAAGGCTAAAACGTTGACAGATGGTGGGTTCGTTGGAATCAACTTCATGGTAGCTATGAATTCTTACGCGGAACATGTGAAAGAAGCAGTCAAAGAAGGTATAGATTTTATTGTATCTGGAGCTGGAATCCCAACAGAGCTTCCAGGACTTGTGAAAGGGTCTACCACTAAAATCGCTCCCATAGTTTCCTCATCCAAAGCGGCTGGACTGATTGCAAAACTTTGGGACAGAAACTATGCCGTCGCACCAGACGCCATAGTACTTGAGGGGATAGAAGCTGGTGGTCACCTCGGATTCAGCAAAGAAGACATTATCCAAAAGAAATATGATGTTTTTACTACCATTGAGCAAATCAAAAAGGTCATTCAACCCTATGAGGAAAAATACAATAAAAAAATACCACTGATCGTCGCTGGAGGCATCTTCGACGGTACAGACATCGCAAAAGTGATCGCTGCTGGTGCAGATGGTGTTCAGATGGCCACACGTTTTGTGGCTACTCCAGAATGTGACGCTGAAGATTCCTTCAAAAGAGCTTACATCGCCGCAAAGGAAGATGATGTCAAAATCATCATCAGCCCTGTTGGAATGCCTGGTCGAGCTATCCAAAACCCACTTTTAAACAGATTAGACGTTGGTGATAAACCACCGATCAAAGTTTGTGTGAACTGTCTTAAGACCTGTGATGTCAGAACGACGCCATACTGTATTTCACAAGCACTTGTTCACGCTGTGGAAGGCAATGTGGAGGATGGACTTATATTCGCAGGGTCTAATGTTTACAAAGTTAAAGGGATGCAGACAGTACCTGAAATTTTTGAGGAGCTGCTTGCAGAAGTGGAAGCGTATCAGAGTGCTGATTGGGGACAGGTGTAAATTGGTACCTGGTCGTAAAGGCAAGTTGGTTTTTGGCTGACGCCAAGTTGGTTTTTGGACAGCACAAACTGGCTTCGCCACCTTGGCTGGTACCAAGTTGATTGGGAAAAGAGTTAAGTGCAGGGAGAGCAGAAAGTACAGAGAAAAGAGATAAGAATTGCCTAGGCAATCTTATCTCTTTATTGTTTTATAGCCATATGGTTCTAGCTTCATTCCATCGTGTTCAATGATTTTACCATTATGATTTAGAAGGATTTCCACAGAACCTCCATCAAAAGTTCTGACAACGCTTTCAACGCCTTCAGGAGTTAATTTTGGACTTATGCCTTGATTTGAAATGATTTCTTTGATAATCTCATGCATCCCATTTTCAGAAAGACCACATCCTACATAATAGACTTTTCCCGCTCCAACTTTGTTTGAGACTACTGCAGCATAACTTCCGTAAAATTCATCTTCATACCTAAGAATTGTTTCTGAATCAATCGGTTCAATCAAATCACGCCAAACACTGCACGTTTTCAAATTATCATTCGAGTTATCATACCCGACAAGCGGCTTAATTACACCATGCCCAAGTGATTCATAACTTTTGATTTCTGAACCTATGAGTGATTTGAGTGGGTTCTCTCCAAAATAAAGATTGTTGTCCCTGTCTTTGATGCCACTTCTGAATCCTAAAACCACAGTGCCTCCGTTTGATGCGAATGTGGTTAATCTCTCGATGGTTTCCTGATCCATAATCTGCATCATTGGGACCATCAATATTTTGTAGTGCTCAAAGGATTTTTTGAGGTCGATGACGTCTGTCATGATATTCAGATCATGATAAGGTGTATAGAATCTCAAAATTTCATCCGTGTAATTGAAGGCATGACTCTGTGGCTGATTGTGCCATGACCATCTGTTGTCATAATCGTATAGGATTGCAACATCAGACTGAATCTCAGAATTATAAACGTCTTCAAGTTCCTTCACATCACTGAAAAAGGTTTGCGCCTCAGTATATTTATCATTGATCCGATCATCTGCATCCAAAATCCCCTGACAAAACTGCTCAGCCCCTTTGGTCATGCCACGCCATCTGAAGTATAAAAGTGACTCACAACCCCGTGCCATCGCTTGATGAGACCAAAGTTTCGCTTGTCCTTGTCTTGGAAGATAACCAATTACAGTATGCCCTTGAGCCCCCATAAGTTCTTCAACTATCCAAAAATTCTGCTTTTTCAAACCACGAATGTAATCATGTGTCATTGCAATATGAGCAGGCGACAATGGTTTTTCAAGTCCACCCCAAACAGGATAATTGTCATAAGAAACCACGTCCAAATATGAAGCCAGGACATTTTGGTCGTAAGCCCTGTCAAAAAATCCACCAAACAAATTATGCGTGACCTTTTGATGTGGCATTTTATATTTTCTGACAATATCAATTTGAAGCTTCGCATACTGATTGATAGAATCCGATCTGAATCTTGCCCAATCGAGCTGAAGCGAAGGATTATGAGTCGTTATAGTGGGCAGCGGTGCTGGCACTTCATTGAAATCGTTGTAAGTTTGTCCCCAAAATATCGTTCCATAACGCATGTTGAGTAGCTGGATAGATTCATATTTTGTGTTCAAATATCTTCTGAAATTCCTCACACAACTTCCACAGTAACATTGGTCAGAACCTTCATGCCCCAGTTCGTTGTCGATTTGAAAGGCTACGATGGCTTCCTCATTTGCATAGTGTCTTAAAAGTTCCGAGACGATTATCTCGGTTTTTGCTTTGTACACATCGGAATTGTAGCAATACTGTCTTCTTCCTCCAAACGCTCTTTGATGTCCATATTCATCACTAGAAAGGATCTCAGGGTATTTGTTAGCGAGCCAAGCAGGAAATGTAGCGGTCGGTGTTCCGAATATGATTTGAAGTCCATATGACTTGATCCGTTCAATCGCTCTATCGAAAAAGGAGAAATCGAACTCTCCTTCTACAGGCTCCATCATATGCCATGCAAATTCACCGATTCTGACAGTATTGGCTCCGAGGGCCACAATTCTTTCCAAGTCGTTTTCCATTTTTGATTCTGGCCAATGTTCCGGATAATAATCCACACCTAATAACATGTTGTCACCTCATTGAAAATGGGCACGAATGCATTCGTGCCCTTGATTTATTATTATTTTCTTTTGATATACTTTCTATTGTCGATTGCAACTGCAGATATAATGATCAATCCTTTTATAATGTATTGAAGGTATGGACTGACACTGATAAAATTAAGACCGTACGCAATGACCTGGAAAATAAGTACACCCGTTACGACGCCTGCAATACTGCCTATACCTCCTGAAAACGAAAGTCCTCCGACAATACAGGCGGCTATGGCATCCAGTTCGTACATATTTCCGGTATTGTTTGTAGCAGTTCCTATACGTGCTGCTTCAAGCGCTCCCCCAAGACCATACAACAATCCTGCCAACACATATACCATAATGAGCATTTTACTTACATTAACCCCTGAAACGGCTGCCGCTTCAGCATTTCCTCCAACTGCAAACAAGTTTTTACCAAACCTCGTTTTATTCCAAAGGAACCACATGAATATAACCGCTGCAATTGCGTAGAGCACAAGATAGGGAACTAGAACTTCACCAAATTGAAAGTACCCCTGAGAGATGTTTGTAAACCTTGAATCCATTCCCCCAATCGGCTGAGCACCATAAGGTGGTCTGTCATAATAAATAGAATTGACACCATATACTATAACCATCATACCAAGTGTTGCAATAAATGGATCTACTTTAAATTTAGCAACAACAACACCATTTATGAAACTAAAAAATCCAGTCACAATCATAACCAATAAAATCGGTACAATTACAGGTAAAACTGGTAAATCAGGATACATTCTATATGCATAGTCAGCACTCTGTAAAAGCGATCCAGAGATAACCGCTGCAATACCGACTTGACGACCAAGTGATAAATCTGTACCCTTTGAGACGATAATAGTACCTACACCAAGTGCAAATATGGTTCTTGTAGATGCTTGCGTTAATATGTTTGTAAAATTGGTCAATGATACAAATCTTGGGTCGATTACAATAATTACAAACATAAGCACAAATAGAATTAGAAAAATTGCATTGTTCATCATAAAATCGATAACATCTTTTCGTGTGACCTTAGACAGATCGAAACGCTTATTCCCCTTATTAGTTGTATTCTCTGACATTTATCCATCTCCCCACTATAAAAATTTCGCAGACAGTCTCAAAATTTCCTCTTGAGTTGTCTCGTTTGTATTGACAATGCCGGCCATACGTCCATTACTCATAACCAATATTCGATCTGTAACTCCTAAAAGCTCAGCCATCTCAGAGGATACCATGATGATTGCCTTTCCTTTGTCAGCAAGATCAATCATCAATTGATAAATATCATATTTTGCCCCGACATCAATCCCTCTAGTTGGCTCATCCATCAAAAATACTTCTGGTTCTGTGAGAAGCCACCTTCCGATAATCACCTTTTGCTGATTTCCACCTGATAATGACATAATCAGTGTTTTCATACTCGGGGTTTTAACACTCATGCTGTCAATCGCCCAATTGGTGTCACTTTTGATTTTCGTCTCGTCCAACAACCAATTTTTCTTAATATAACGGTCAATGTTTGCGATAATCGAGTTAAAAGAAATATTTTGATTTGGAAAAATTCCCGTTGCACGGCGCTCTTCAGTCACTAGTGCGAACCCATTTTTTATGGCATGTTCAGGACTTTTAAAATGCATTTCTTTGCCATGAAGCTCAATTCTACCCGTTGCATGACGTTCTGCAAAAATCGATTCAACCAAATCAGTTCTTTTGGCACCAACCAGACCTGCAATTCCGAGTATCTCTCCCTTTTTAAGGTCAAAAGACACATCTTTGATAGAGGGTTGATGAACCGCTGTAAGATTTTCAACTTTAAGAATGATATCTTGCGGTTTGTTTGTTTTGGGTGGAAAACGGTTGGTCAAGTCACGACCGACCATTAATGAGATAATTTCATCTGTTGTAATATTGTCAATCGATTTTGTGGCGATCCATTTACCATCACGCATTACTGTGACATCGTCACAAATTTGCTCGATTTCTTCCATTTTATGCGAAATGTAAATAACCGATACTTCTTTTTTCTTGAGTGCCCTTATGATTTTAAAAAGGTGTCCAACTTCTTTTTCAGTTAAAGAAGATGTCGGCTCGTCCATTACGATCAACTTTGAATTGTACGAAACCGCTTTTGCGATTTCAACCATTTGACTCTCTGAAACTTGAAGTTCCTTAACTTTTTGTTTGGGGTTGAGATTGATATCCAGCTCCTTGAAGATTGCAATTGTATCCCGATACATTTTATCTTCGTCTACAAATAGCCCTTTCGTTGGAAATCTTCCAAGCCAGATATTGTCCATGATTCGAGTTGATCTTACTTGATTGAGTTCCTGATGCACCATTGATACACCATTGTCCAGTGCATGCTTAGACGACGTGAAATTCACATCCTCACCGTCAAATCTTATATGGCCTTCGTTCATTCTATAAATTCCGAACAAGCACTTCATCAGCGTTGATTTTCCTGCGCCATTTTCCCCCATTAGAGCATGTACGCTTCCTTTTCGAACCCTAAGATCAACACCATCCAGTGCCTTGACCCCGGGGAATTCCTTAGAAACTCCAATCATTTCGAGCAAAAATTGATCGTTGTTGTTTTGCAAGGACTTCGCCCCCTTCCGATTTTTATATTTAATACCCTTTAAAGTATTGTTTTCATTCTCAAAAAATTCGAGATGCAAATCTGCATCTCGAATTTAGTAATATTACAGCTTATTTATAAGCTTCTTCAGCAAATTCGATATTATCAATTGTCACACCAACATATGGTACACGTACTGATTTGTTGTCATCAAATGTCCACGAAGTGCCTTCAAGTGGATCTTTTCCCATAGCTACATTGTACGCTAAATCAAATGAAGCACTACCTTGATTTTTAGCATCGTTTAGTACAGTTCCAATCATTCTACCCGCTTTAATCTCTTCAAGTACATCTGGAATTGCATCTACGCCAACAACTGGCATAAATTTGTCAGCTGCAAAATAACCAGCTGCATTAAGTGATTGTACTGCGCCAAGTGCCATACCGTCGTTGTTAGCAATTACCATTTCAATTGCATCACCATGCTTAGAAATCCAAGCATCCATTAATTCTTTACCTTTTGTTGTATCCCACATACCTGTTTGTAATTCAAGTTCTTCAACTTCAATTCCATTTGCAACGATAGTTTCAATTACAAATTTAGTTCTTGCTTCAGCATCTGGATGGCCTGGCTCACCTTTCATAAGAACGTATGACATAACGCCATCGCCATTTCTGTCCCAATCTGGATTTGCTTTCCATTGTTCAGATACCAATTCACCTTGAATGATTCCTGCTTCTGCAGAAGCTGTTCCAACATACCAAGCTCTATCATAGCTAGCTAAAACAGAAGCTTCAGGCTCTTTGTTGAAGAATACTACTGGAAGATCTGCTGCTTGTGCTTTAGAAATAATGGTTTCAGCAGCTTGTGGATCTACCAAGTTGATTGCAAGTGCTTTTGCACCTTTTGAAATCATGGTATCAACTTGATCGTTTTGAGTCGCTTGTGAATTCTGTGAATCACTCATGTCTAAAGTTGCTTTGTCTACTGCAGCTGTTTCAATAGCTCTTCTGACAAATGACATGAAGTTGTCATCATACTTGTAAATCGTTACCCCGATGGTTGGTAGTGCGTCCGCTTCTGGCTCTGAAGCACAAGCTGTCAATGAGAAAACCATCATCATAATCAATAAAACGGCTACTAATTTTTTCATTTTTTCATCTCCCCAATTCTTTTTTGAAACAAAATGCGTTTAGTAAATATTTACGACATTTGTTTAATAAAATTTTACACAAATTTAACATGAAAGTCAATTCACAAATTTAATCAGTTTCACAATTTTATCATCTATTTTGCACTTAATTATGTATACAATAATAAAAAGAGAAAAAATTAATATTAATTTTTTCTCTTTTTGCTTTTTTATTTGTTTTTATTGAGATATACATCTTCTTTTCTATGAAAACCACTATCGATGATGATTTCTTCCATGTTCGAGTCGTCGACAACAAAAGCATTAAGTTTCACAAATGGAATTTCACGATATTGATTGAATATGGTGTCTTCCGTTTCAACTTTATTGCCCTTTGCCATTTCAATGGCAATTTTTGCAGTAGTAATAGCCAGTTCGTTGATGGGTTTAAAGACTGTTGCGAGCTGTGTGCCTTCAACAATTCTCTGGCATGCTGAAAGCTCAGCATCCTGGCTGACCACAAAAACGTCACCTGCCAATTGCCATTTTGAAAGCACCTCGATGACTCCAGTTGCAAGAACATCATTTGCCGCGATGATGCCATCGATATGATTGCCAAGTGACAGATGTTTTTCTACGACATCCTTGGCATACTGTTCTCTCCATTCATTAGCCCATATTTCGTCAAGAATTTCTACTTCTCCAATTTCAATCATAGGATCAATCTTTTTATGAAAACCGATATTGAGGAGTGAGGAATTGTTGTCGCTCGGATCGCCATTGATGATCAGTATCTGCTTTGGTGGTGCTTCCTCTTCCAATTTCAGCGCACCAATCAATCTTTCCGAAATATTCTCCCCTATTGCTTCATTGTCAAAGGATATATAAAGGTCGAGGTCGGGATGAATGATCAATCGGTCATACGCTATGATCTCAATGCCGTTTCTATAAGCTTCATTGATTGCTGGTGAGAGTGCTTTGGCATCCTTTGGTACTATAATCAGAACGTCAACATTCTGAGATATCAAATACTTGATTTGTTCAATTTGTTTTTCAATATCCTCATTTGCAATTTGTACATCCACTATCGCTCCCAGTTCTGTAGCGGTCGCGACAAGGATTTCCATTTCTCTTTGCCAACGTTCAACGACAAAACTGTCAAACGAAATCCCGATTTTTATCACATCGTCTTCCACAAGCTCAGGTTGTTCGGCAACACATCCTGTCATAAAAGCCAATATCAGTAAAGTCATTAATACCCATTTGCTCTTCATCTGTTCAACCTCTGATAATCCTTAGGCGTTATGCCCTCGTGTTTTTTAAACGACCTGATAAAATAACTTGTATCATTGTATCCCACCTTGTGACCCACATCTTTCAAACCGATCTCACCACTTCTTAAAAGTTTCTTTGCTGCCTCGATACGAAGTTCTGTGAGGAATTCCTTAAAAGTTACTCCTGTGTCTTCCTTGAATATTTTGGATAAATATTGTGGTGTCACGTTCACGTTCTCAGAAATCTTTTCAAGAGACAACTCTTCAGAAAATGATTTCTGTAAAACGTCTATCGCATCGATAGTGATAGGATTAAAGGATTCTCTTTGCATTTTTGCATAAAGTGAAAACCACTCCAAAACGTTTTTTTCGAAAAAATGAATTTTCTGTGCTGGCAGTTTTTCAAGAAGCCCGGTGAGATAATGACTGTTTGAGTCTGAAGATAAAACACACTTTGACTGCATTTTCACCATTAG
Source organism: Bacillota bacterium (assembly GCA_024636005.1). Lineage (GTDB taxonomy): Bacteria > Bacillota > Clostridia > Peptostreptococcales > Acidaminobacteraceae > Fusibacter_D. The sequence goes on along the minus strand of JAGXHV010000017.1, from coordinate 14,468 downwards.
TTCGATCAAAATTGCTTCCGCGTACTCTAGTGTGTTTTTATCTCCAAGCATTTTTAAGTACTCCCCTTCAAACTGATTAAGCGTATGTTTGAATCGTTTGTTTCTAGAAATGAAATCATCAAATAGCAAAGTGGAAATCTCTTCAAAATGATCGAAAGAGGTATCGCTAGACTGAACATCACCAATCGTTGTCAAATTCTTATTGGTGAGTTTCAGTGCCAATATGGCCTCAGCATAAGATTCCGAATTTTTTTCGATATCCTTATCACCTCCGATCCCAATCCGTACATTCAATTGGAAACGGTCAATGATTTCTTCGCTCAAACTGCTCCAAAACGCTTGATCTATTCTTCTTGTACTCCGTTCGATGTAGATGAAAACCCTATTAAGGAACGGATGACTGACAAGGGCATCCGCATGATACTTGATTGAAGTCCGAAGGAACTCACTGCTCTCATTCATCTTTTGATTGAATTTGTTTAGAGCATCAAAATCTGAACTGGAAGATAAATGCGAAAAGTCTATGACGACAAAATAACCACTTAGCATAGGAATCTCTAAAATTTCCCTATAATGATTGATGTACTTCATATAATTTCTTCCAAGGATGATGGAATTGAAAAAATTGCTTTCAACGAGTTGTATGGATTGATAATACTTTTCAATGTGTTCCAGTTCCTTGTTTCTATGTGTTTCTTCCTGGAGCACTTTATCAATGACTTCCTCAACCACTTCAATCATTTTGCTTTTGGATAGCGGCTTTAAAAGATATTCTTCCACATTGAATTTCACAGCTTCTTTTGCGTATTCAAAATGATCATGTGCAGATACAATGATGATTTTAACCATTCGATCCACTTTTCGGACCCTTTCGATGAATTCAAGTCCACTCATTCCAGGCATACGAATATCGGTCATGATGATATGAGGTCTGAAATGTTCCATTTTTATCAGACCTTCTCTGCTATTCCTAGCCGTTTCTATAACCACTTCAAACGCTTTTTCAAGGACACCCGAAACCGATTCAAGAACTATAGCCTCGTCATCCACTATCAGAATTCTAATCATTGGTTTTTTCTCCCTTCAAGTGGTATCCATAGGATAATGCTGGTGTATTCCTCTTTAATGCTCTCAATGAAAAAAAGTTCTTCTTTATTGAAAAAATGTTTTAGCCGGTCATAGACATTGCCAAGTCCAAGTCCAGTTGTGTACCCTTTTTTAACTGAATTCTTCTCAAAATTTTTGTTGTTAAGCTGCTCTAAGACGTCATGATCAATACCTTCACCATTGTCTTTGACTTCAATTCTGACTTTATCATGATCCAGTTCACTAATTATTTGTATTCGTCCTTTACCTGTACGATTCTTAAACCCATGAATCAGCGCATTCTCAATGATCGGTTGCAATATAAGTGGTGGCATTTCAACTCTTAGCGTGTTCTCATCAATATCAAAGTCAAAAACGAACTGTTCGCCAAATCTGACTTTCATCAATGAGCAATAATTGTGGACATTGACTAATTCTTCCTTTAAGGTCACCTTGTTTTCCAAACTTTGAATATTGTATCTGAAGAGTTGCGATAGATCCTCCAAAAATGAGCTCGTTCTGTCTGCATTTTCAATAATGGCCAGCTGCATTCCCGCATTCAGTGTATTGAATAAAAAATGTGGATTTATTTGCGCCTGAAGCGCCATGAGTTCAGCTTGGTTGAGGAGATTTTGCATTCTTAGTTTTTCGATTTCGGATAATCTGAGCTTGTTTTCCGTGTCAACCTTATCCCTTAATTCCTCAATGTAATTTTTGATGTGCATAGCCATATTGTCAAAAGCGGATTCAAGGACCTGAGCTTCTTTAAAGTGTTCTCCCTCTATCTTTCCAAAGGTATATTGTCCCTCAGATATTGCCCTCGCCCTGTTGCTGAGTTCCACAATTGGCCGCGTGACATTGGTTGAGAAAGTGAAGACGAACAAGACGCTCAATGAGATTAAAAGCCCAACCATTAGAATCAGTCCATTTTGAACCAACTTGACTTTTTCAGTTAAAAGCAAGTAATTCTCAAGATTGGTTTCAAAATCCCATTCTTCCAGTTGGCTGACTTTGAGATTGATATAGTGGTCCACCGTCAAAAGTTCAGAATAGGATTCCAGATAATGTTCTGTGTTTCTCGCTCTTTTATATTCAATGGCGAGTTCAGCTTTATCCAGATAAGCATCGAGTAACATACCGATATTATGGAGTTGAAGTCGCGATGGATCATTGGATTTGCCGTAGTTAAAATTGGTTCTCATACTGCCAAGTTCATTGTACATATTCAAATACTGGACAAAACTGTCTGAATTTTTAGTCGCCAGATAATTTTCAAGCTGAACTTCCAATGTGTTCATGTTGTCTTGCATCTCATTGAGCATGATACTGGTAGAAAACATTTCATTGATTTGCTCATTGACCTTATAAGTCGCATAGAACGTATAAATAAAACCCGTCAAAAAACATACGAGAATCACTAGAACAAACAGAAACACTTTTCTTTTTAATGTATTTTGAAATAACCACGTCTTCATAATCATCCTCTAAGGTTGAACTTCTTCCAGATTGTCCTTCTTTAAAGTGGCAATCGGAATATTGATGTACGACGATACAACCTCTTCTTTGTTGAGTTTATCCAAATATTCTATTGAAAGTCTTCCAAGTTCAGCATAGTCTTCAACTAAACTGGCAAAAACCAAATTTTTCCTTATATACTCGACAATCTCTGGAGTATTTCCATTTGCGATGACTTTTATGCTACCGACCATGTTCCTATCCACGAGCACTCTCATCACTCGATTGACATCCAGAGGATCTGTGCAAATAATCACATCTATGGTTTCATTACCGCTTAAAATCTCATCAACGATGATTTCAGCTCTCAAATTTGTGGAATATTGAATTGTACTGATGCTGAGTGACTCGTAATCCTTGACGCCTTCATAAAGACCATTGACAAAATTGTTGGTGGCAACCGCTTTGTCGTCCAAATATTCATTGCCTAAAATAACAGCGACTCTACCTTTTCGTTCCGTGGCAAGTGCGGAGAGTGCGGCGGCTTCTTTACCAAGTTGGAATTTGTTGGTTCCCACATAAAGATCTCGATCTGATTCCGGGGCATCATTTCCGATTGCCACCACATTAATTCCATTAGCCTTAAAAGCATTGATTTGACTGCTATAAGCGTTGTTATTGGACAATTTCAAGATAACTCCATCCACTTCGGTAAGTTGTATCATATCAAAAATCGTCTCGCTTGATTGGACACCTACCTCATATATCTCGAATACAGCATCGTGAGTATCTATTATAGAATCAATGCCCTCAATAAACTTATTGAAGGCATAGGAGGATACTTCATCCGTAACGATGGCAAAATGATGCGCTTTATCAATTGAACCGCTATAACGTGCAGCCCTAAGTTGGTTAATTGAATTGATGCTGATAAAACTGATGACAATCAAACTGATGACAATCACAGCTTCAAGCAATTTAATCCATTTTCTCATGATTCCACCACTGTTCCTTTATTTGCGAATCCTGATGACCCTCTGACTTTGAGCTCAGTTGGAACAACAATTTTCTTTGCAATTTCCCTTTTCTTAAGGATTTGTTCAAGAAGCAACTCCACTGCGGTTTCACCCATAAACTCCTTGTGTACTCTGACTGTGGTCAGCGCTGGAAAAGTATATTTGGAAGTTGGAATATCGTTGAATCCTATTATACTGATTTCCTCAGGTATTTTTTTACCCTTTTCATGAAGTGCTCGTAAAACTCCGATTGCGATGGAATCGCTCGCGGCGAAAAAAGCTGTCGGTATACTTTCAGTCGACTCTAAAATATTTTTCATAATCTTGTAGCCAGATTCAGCAAGAAAAGCACCAATATGAATCTGAGATTCGTCTAAAAGATCTTTTGAAGTCATATACTCCTTGAAGGTTTTCTCTCTCATCTCGCCTATTGCGATGTGATTTTGTCCCAAATACTCTCTTCCGCCAATATATCCGATATGTGTATGTCCACGCCCGGTCAAATAATCCAGAGCATCAACAACAGCTCTTTCAAAATCGATGATCACAGAGTCAAAATTTCGATCATCCGGAGCAAAATCCACAAACACTATATGTTCAGACTTTGATTTGAAACCCTCTATCTGATCAGTGGTGAATTTCCCGATTGCAATTATTCCGTCGATTTTATCTATAGTCTTCATGTTGGTTTCATCAGGTTTATAAATTTTGACCATTTCGATTTGATGGTCATAGCACAACTTTTCTATTCCAAACCTTATGGCCATGTAATATGGGTCATCCAATTCCTGTGACATGGAGTACCAATGGATGAGTGCAATCCTAAGTTTTGTTCTGATCCTACCTATATTGCGTTTTCTAGGTGGCAAGTAATCGAGTTCCTCTGCGATTTCAAGAATTCTTTGTCTCTTGTCCTCAGAGACAGATAAGGTGTCATCGTAATTAAGGACTCTTGAAACTGTTGCAGGCGATACGCCTGATTTTTCGGCAATATCTTTGATCGTAGCCATGAATTGTCCTCTTTTCATTTTAGTAAAGTTTTACCATTTAATGATACACCGATTGAACCCAATTATCAAGTGGTGTGTTTAAAGGTTCCTGGTTTTCTCAATCATTCTCAATATGGATTTCTCATCAGTATACTGGGTCACCTCGCCTAGTTCAAACCATTTGAGATCGTGGGACTCATCCGAGATATACAGGTCTTCTTCTTTTGATGCAACCATCAAAAATCTCAAATCGTAATGATAGTGTTTTTCAGTTGATCCATGTTTTGGGATTTCATGAACATCCAGATCAAAGATATCATCAGATAAGAGTGACACGGAATTAAGTCCTGATTCTTCAAAAGCTTCCCTAAGGGCACTCTCGATAATGGTTTCATCTTCTTCTGTGTGACCACCAAGTTGTAGCCAACGATTGAGTTTGACATGATGAGTCAATAAAACATATTTATAGCTTTGATCTACAATCCAAGCTGAAGCGGTGATATGACCGGTAGGATTTCTTTTTCCGAAGAGGCTCTCATGTGAATCTACAAATTCACAAAGCTTTTCATACTGCATGGCATTATGTTCATCATATGGTTTATAACGGGACAACAATCCCTTGATTTCGAGTTTCATATAGGACCTCTATTTTCTTCACATTATAACGCATTAAATCCCAGCTCAGTAAAGATCACATCTTTTCCGAGCCGGGACTATACTATTGAATGGTGTCAGGGTGCTCCAGCAATAATTCCTGGACAAAAGGTGTAAACTCATCATGATCCATTTCAACCAAATCACACCATTTAGCACTGATGACATCTTCATCATCTTCTTTTGGTGCAATAGGTTTGCCAGATTTGACTTTCACCTTATATATAAGCCCCACATGATGCAATGTCAATTTACCAAGTTCGGGATCTTCATAATTCACAACCACAGCATCAGATTTAAAAAAACTGAATGACTCGATTTCAAGTCCCGTTTCTTCAAGTATTTCTCTTATAAGCGTCGTATCGGGAGACTCTCCAAACTCGATTTTTCCACCGGGCAAATCCCATTTTCCAATGTATGGTCCTCTTGATTTCTCAACAAGTAAGACCTGACTTTCTGAAACAATCAAACCATATACCCCGACATGTTGCACTCTTTGAAACATGATTCACACTCCCGTTCATTTAATTTACATAAGTTCACTCAATATTTTTCCTAATCTACCGATGCCTTCAATTATTTTTTCTTCAGGCATGTTTGAAAAATTAAGTCGCATGGAATTCTCTTTGCCCCCATTCGGGAAAAAGGATCCTCCAGGTACAAATGCCACTTTGTTTTCCACAGCAGTGACCATGATTTCTTTTGCATCTATTTCTTCAGGCAACATCACCCAAGCGAAAAGACCACCCTTTGGTATCTCATAAACCGCTGCTTTTGGAAAAGTCTTATCCATTTCTGATAACATCAGATTTCTTCTCTTTCTATAGGCATTGATGATCGAACCTATATGAGTATCAAAATCATAGTTTTCAAGATATGCGTTGAGCTCTCTTTGGCTGATTGAACTCGCCTGAAGATCCGCCCCTTGCTTTACAGTGATGTATTTGTTGAGTAATAATGGTGACGCACATACCCAACCGATTCTGAGACCGGGTGAGAATGTCTTGGAAAATGTTCCCAAATAGACCACTCTACCTTCTGTGTCAAAAGATTTAATGGCTGGAATCGCTTCACCTTCATATCTGAGTTCACCATAAGGATTATCTTCAATGATTACCAAATTGTATCGGTTCGCAATTTCAATGAGTTTGGTTCGACGCTCTTTAGACCAAGTTCTACCAGATGGATTCTGAAAATCAGGAATCACATAGATGAATTTGGCTTTGGGGTGCTCTTGGATCGCCCATTCAAGACTCTCCATAACCATGCCATCAGAATCGGTCTCAACTTCTTGGAACTCGCATTCATAGGCTCTAAAAGCATTGATCGCACCCAAATAACTTGGACTCTCACATAGGACATAATCTCCTGGATTGATAAAAATCTTCCCAGTAAAATCTAGCCCTTGTTGAGAACCATTTGTGATGAGTATGTCCTGCTTTTCAGCTGAAATGCCACAGTTACCCATGCGTGCTGCTATTTTCTCTCTAAGGGGGTCATAACCTTCTGTGGTACTGTATTGAAGCGCTTCCATTCCCATCTCATCCAGAACTTTGATGGCCATTTGCTTATAGGCTTCGACAGGAAACAATTCCGGTGCTGGTAATCCACCTGCAAAAGAAATGATTTCAGGTCTCTGTGTTAATTTAAGTATCTCTCTAATTTCAGATGCCTTTAATTTTTTAACGCGTTCAGAAAAAAGATGTTCCATAAATTTGCCCCCTAGTCGTATTGACGTCATTGACTCAGACGTCTCCACAAATAACGTACCACGTTTATCCTGACGGTTCAACCTCCAAACAAAAGTATACAATATTCATTATTCATTTATTTTTTTTGAGAAAAATAATGATACGCACGCTCCACCGATTCGCTTGATCCCACAAGGAAAAGTTGATTACCTGATTCCACAGTTCTGTGACCTCTTGGGATGATCAATTCCTCAAGTTTTGTGTCGTATATGCCCGCAATGATACAGTCTTCAGGAAAACGGATGTCCTTCCCTATGGTTGCAATATTCTTTCCAATATGCATACTGTCTACTGGAAGTTCCACAATTGAAATTTCAGCTTTGCCATCACCAAAAGATGCCACCCGTCTGATTTCTGGTCTTTCAATATCAAGTACGAATTTATTGACCAACATTGAGACATTGGAAGCGATATTATTGGCACCGGCAAGTTTGAATGCGGTCTCATATTCAGGATCATTCATTTTTACAAAAATATAAGGCACATTATAGCCTTTAGCTAAAAGGGCAATTGTAAGATTGTCGGAATCGTCATCTGCAACCGCTATGCAATAATCCGCATTTTCAATGCCTGCTTCTTTCAGATTCCTCATTTCTTTAGGATCGCCATGAATCGCGGTAGCTGAATATTGAGTGTAGATTTCCTCACAATTCTTCAAATCCTTGTCGATTACAGTCACGTCATAATTCTGTGTCAAAAGTGCCACCATGTTATTACCGATGATTCCTCCGCCCGCAATAATAATTTTCATTTGGACCCTCCCCGCTTGCTAAATATCTTAAATTTAAACAATAATAAAATCGGTATGATTTCAACTCTTCCAGCTATCATCATCGCACTCATAGTCAACTTACCAGTCAAACCTATTTCCGATAACGCCTCTGATGTGATAGGCATAACACCTGAATTGCCTATAGAACTCGTCGCTAAAACGAATAAATCGGATAACTCGAGGTTTGTAGTAAGCGAGAGAATCAGCGTCCCAACAAACAAGGTTCCCAGCCATGCTGTGATCAAAACTGAAATCCGTACCAGCAGATCCTTGTCTACAATTTTCATGTCATATTGGACTGGAATCACAGCCTGCTTCGGAGCAATAAGTTTATTGAACTCACTTCTTAGTGTCCTGAACACCAACGTGATTCGATTCACTTTTATACCGCCTGCAGGAGAACCCAGGGAACCACCGATAAGCATAATGGGAATCAGTACAACCAACATGCCATTAGTAAATATGCTCAAATCTAATGCCTTAAGTCCATATCCGGTCGTTGAAACTGCTGATACCGATATAAAGAGCGTGTTAAAAAAGCTGTCTCTTGTCAATTCACCGCTCAAATATGTCATTGCCATATATGCAACAAACAAGATTATGATCAGCTTGATATAGTTATAAAATGTCGTGCTTTTAAGTGCTCCCCTGACGTCACCTAATATATATCTGGCATGGAAAAAGTAACTCATGCCACCAAGGAACATAAAAACGACAGTTGTATAATCTATTATAAGATTCTCTCCTCTTAAAACACCAAGCCCACCTTCATCGAAGTTGGTGAATCCTCCGGTGGAGATGGTGTTCATACTGTGGGTGACCGCATCAAAAAAAGGCACTCCTGATAGAATCAATATAATAGTCTGCACTATTGTGAATAGCGAGAATAAACCGACAAAAATGACTATTCCCTTGTAAATATTAGAGATGTGTCTTGGCAATTTCAAATGGTTCAGCACTGTCGAATAACCTCGCCACAACTGGTCCTCATTTCTAAAAATGACCATGATGAAGAAAACAAGTGCAAACAGTCCCCCAATCCACTGGGTCATGGAACGCCATAGAAGCAGTGATCTAGGCATTTCAGAAACTTGTGTGAATACGGATATCCCCGTAGTTGTAAAACCGCTCGCAGACTCAAATAAAGCATCGATGATACTCGTCTCTATCGTGAGGACATATGTCATCGCACCACAAATCACAAGCAGCACCAATGCACTTGCAGCTGTCACCATTCCAATCGGTCTTCTGGCATTCATTTGTGTTTTTCTGCCAATAAAAAAAAATATAGATCCAATGAGTATAGTAATCAAAAAACTCCACAAATGACCGTTTATGATTCTCATCGTTTCTCCGGTTACAATGGAATAAATAATGGGAAACATCTGAAATGTAGACAAAATCAATAAAATCGTCCCATTGTTTTTGAACCATTGCAATAATTTTGTGCTCATAGGATTGCCTCACTTCGAAACCAAATTTCAATTTCACGTTTTGCATTTATACTGCTGTCCGATCCATGAACCAAATTTTCGGTGATATCAAGGGCAAATGTACCCCTTATAGTTCCCGGTAAAGCATTCTTGTAATGTGTAGCACCATTGATTGATCTCACAACATCCACTGCATCTACACCTTCCAGTACCATAACTACCACTTCACCAGAACTCATAAATTCAATCAACTTCTTGAAGAATGGTTGATTGACATGTTCGGAATAATGCTCACTCAATATCTCCAGTGACGGCTTTAAACATTTCATGTTTCCGATAGTAAGTCCTTTTTGTTCATATCTGCCTATGATTTCACCAACGAGACCTCTCTTGACTGCATCAGGTTTGATGATGACCAGAGTTTGTTGATATAGCCTATCCATACTGCACCCCCTCGGATTATTTATCATGATATATATATCCTAATTTTGATTAATTTAATCACAGTATAATAATTTATCGCCATTGTTAACCAATGTTCGTTTCGAGGTTGACAATAGGTGCTGTTCCCATTATAATACAAATAGAAAATCCAAAGGAGCCTATAAACCTATGAAAACTAAAGAATTGACACTTGTCGCCATGTTTGCGGCCATCACTGTTGTACTCTCATGGTTGCCACCTATCCCACTACCATTTTCACCCGTACCGATTACGTTTCAGGTTATAGGCGTTCTTATGGCAGGTGCTCTTTTAGGTCCGAAACTTGGAGTTCTGTCTCAACTTGTTTATGTATTTCTCGGAGCAATGGGACTTCCTGTTTTTGCTGGAGGCAACGGAGGATTCGGAATTATTGTAGGACCTACCGGAGGTTATATCATTGGATTCATACTAGCGGCATTTGTAGTCGGTTGGTTCACACATGTGTATAATGGTAAGACCTTCACAAAATATACCATAGCTATGACACTTGGCATTTTTAGCATATATATTCCAGGGACAATCCAACTCGCACTGGTTACAGGACTGGGCATAGAGAAAGCGCTTTTAATTGGAACCCTACCTTATATACCTCTCGACATCGTCAAGGCGATTGTCGTCACGATGGTCGCAATCCCGGTCAACAGTCGAATCAAACAACTGAATCTAATATAAAAATAAGAGGGGGGATCAGCAAAGCTGATCCCCCCTCTTATTTTTCGCGTAGGTACAATATTTCCGCGAAACGGAAATATTGGGCGTAGGTATGGTTCTCGCGAAGCGAAACTATACTAGCCTCATGTGTCTATGTTCTATACAGTAAATAAGGAAACTTATTAGCGTCTCAGTTGATATCTCGAGATGGAACTGAGAAAATTATATGCACTTTATTATCCATCAGCTTTGCTGATGAACCACTCTTTTTTTTAAAGCAATTTGAGAATTTCAAGCTCTCTGGCAAAAACATCTTTCATGACTTCTTCATAAGGCTGATCGAACTCTGTATATTTTCCAATGATTGCATTGAGTAAATAATGCGTCTCGAGAACGCTCATTTCCATAAGGATAGCTCTGGATGCAGTCATGAGAAAACGATCCATCTTCGGCGAATCCATCATCAGTTTGTTGTAGATATAATCAGAGACAAACTTGTCTTTCAAATCAAGTAGAGTGAAGTAGAACTTCAGATTCTTGTTGCCATAATGATCAAAAATGATTGATTTCGCTTTATCGTAACCGAATTCGTGTCTAGCTTTTAATATGGCGAGCATATCATACTTCATATCCCTGTAAGTATAATCATACGTCTTATATTTGATATCGATCATGTTTTCATCGTTAATATTCAAAATGTCTTTTTCAGCATAAATTCGTGTGAAGTTATTTCTTAAAAAATCATCTCCAAGCAAAATGATCAAATAACTGATGATCGAATCCCGATCAACTCCATGTTGAATCATGAGGGTACCAGCACCAAGCATAAGTAATTTGGCATAATATATGTCACTGTTTTCAAAGTTTCTACAGTAAGACTCAATGATATCTGAAAGCACATCTGCAGGTACACCAGAAGTCAACAATGATATAAAAAGTTGAAACGTGCAATCCATATTGTAGTATTCACTATTTTGAATAGCTTCAAGATCGTAGTTTTTTGCGATTACACTTGCTGAACTCACCAATTTGATATAATTGATCAGTCTAAACTTATCAGTTATAGGTAACGTCTTAATGCGGTTCAAATCAAAATTTGCTTCCAAATAGTCTGTAATGGTTTCACTTTTATGAATCATATTGACCTCCCTTGGTTCTGAATTAGTGGTTCAAACGCCATTTTGGGTTGATTGCATGTCGGACACTTCCAGTCGTCAGGCAAATCATCGAACGAGGTGTTTTTCGGTATGTCATGCATCCAATCACCGCGTTCCGGTTTATACACATAACCACATACTGTACACTTGTAATACTCCACGCCATTCTCCCCCATCATATCAGATTACTAAATGCTATATTGCCATTATAACATTTATGAAAAAACTTTCATAATTTCTTTTTTGAATTCAGAGTGTTTTTATAGAATTTCGGGTAACAATAAATCATAACAAATAATAATGGAGGCAATTATTATGATGAAAATATATACAAAAACAGGAGACAAGGGAACAACCAGTTTATACGACGGGACAAGAGTCCCAAAAGATTCGGTTAGAGTGGAAAGCTACGGTACAATCGATGAACTGAATTCATCCATAGGTCTAGCAAGAAATTATTGCACCGATGAGGAAATCAAAAATATTCTTTTTAAAATCCAAAGGTCACTATTCAATGTGGCCGGTGAACTCGCAACTCAAGATGGTGAAAGTTTTCCAGAGAATGTTGGCGAAGAAAATACAGTATGGCTTGAGAACATCATCGACCATTATCTTGATCTGATGAACCGCGATGAAGTTTTCCAGTTCATCATACCTGGAAGCAATCATTTCAGTGCTGCGCTTCATGTGTCAAGAACAGTATGTAGACGTGCCGAAAGACGCATTCTCAAACTCGCTGAGGAAGCACCCATCAGAAGTGATCTCGTCAAGTATGTCAATAGATTGTCAGATGCGCTTTATACAATGGCAAGATATTCCGAGACAGAACTAAACAAAGTTGAATTTATCAAGTAACACTCAAGAGGAGGGATTTTATGGAACGCTTGAAAGGTATGTTGTATGGCGCCTTTATTGGTGATGCGTTCGCCCTTGGCACCCACTGGATATACGACACTGAGAAATTGAAAATCGAAGCCACTGAGGTTGAACATTATACAGACCCTTCAAAAAATCTATTTCACAGTGGCAAACACAAAGGAGATTTTACCCACTATGGTGATCAGAGCCTCCTTCTTTTAAAAAGCATCGCTTCTAACAAAGGCTTTGACATCAATGTTTTCAAGACACATTGGTTGACCTATATGAACAAATACGAAGGCTATTCGGACCATGCCACAAAAGAATCCTTGCAATTGCTTGATCCCGTCAACAATCTGGGTTCATCTTCCGATGAACTCGGTGGCATAGCTCGAATCGCCCCACTACTTTTCTACCACTTTGATGATAAGGATTTGCCTAGATTCATAAAAGAGCAGACCGAATTGACCCACAATCATCAGCAACTGATTGAATTTGGATTGTTTTTTCAAGAATGGATTCTCGACCTAATCATCGGCAAACCACTTGTGACTTCACTCGAGCAACACATCACAGATCATCCGTCCATCAAACCATACTACGATGCCATTAAATTCAGATTGAAGGAAGATGCCGTGAGTACCATCAAAGATATTGGACAAAGCTGCTCCAGTCAATTCGCATTTCCGTCAACACTTTACCTGATCTTAAAAAACCAAACCGATTTTATGAAGGCCATGCAGGAGAACATTCTTTCTGGTGGAGACTCAGCGGGTCGTGGCATGCTTATAGGAATGGTTTTGGGGGCTTCCCTTGGAATCAGACAATTGCCGCAACATCTGATCACGGAACTGAATGAAAAATCGGTAATCGAAAATTTCTCCATGCACAGACAAATATGACACTATTCCTAATTAGATGAGGTGAAATCAAATGTTTACTATGGAACGCCTCTCCGGCGCTTACAAACGTGCGCGCCGGATGACCATAAACTCCAAATCAAAAATTATATTTTTCAGCGATGTACATAGAGGTGACAACAGCCTCTCCGACGAGTTCGCACACAATCAGAACCTCTACTATCATGCTTTACAACACTACTTCAGAGAAGGATTCACTTATATTGAGGTCGGTGATGGCGATGAATTATGGGAACATAAAAATTTTGAAGTGATTCGGTATGCCCACAGTGATGTGTTCATGTTGCTCAGAGCATTTTATGACACCAACAGGTTCCATATGATCTATGGCAATCACAATGTGGCATTCAAAAAACCTCACCATATAGAAAAAAATCTATTTTCTTTCTATGATGAATATGAGTCCTTTTTCAGTGAATTGTTTCCAGGGATTGAAGTGCCAGAAGCCATTGTACTTGAAGACGAGGGATCAGGAGGGGAAATTTTTGTGGTGCACGGACATCAAGGAGATTTTATCAATGATCAAATTTGGCCTGTGATGAAGTTTCTTAACCGCTACTTTTGGCGATATCTCCATATCGTTGGCTTTAGGAACCCTGCGAGTCCAGCAAAGAATGCCCATAAACGACATAAAATAGAGGTCAATTACTCAAAATTCATTGAACAAAATAATAAGATGTTGATTGTTGGACACACTCACAGACCCAAATATCCTAAACAAGGTGAACTCCCCTATTTCAACACCGGTTGTTGTATTCATCCTAGAAATATCACTGGTCTTGAGATTGTAGGCAGCGAGATTTCATTGATTGAATGGCGGATTCTTCCAGATGATGATGGTACTTTGCAGATCAAGCGACGAGTTGTCAGAGGACCAGGGCCACTGACGGATTTCATGTATCTATGACTTGCCTCTGTAAGCCAAACGCCAGAGTTTTTCCGCTGGTCCTTGATTGAATTTTGATAACCAAAAATTGCTGAGCAATATTTGCATCACAATAAATCCAAGAGCTATGGGAAAATAGGCATAATATGGAATTTTTCCAAAGTAACCCAGTCCGTAACCATTGACCACACTCGTCCAAAATATTGTTTGCATCAAATAATTGGTGAGTGCCATTTTTCCGAGGTTTTTAAGAGGCATCAGCATTTTCTTTAGTTCCTTGTTTTGTGCCATCAGAAGAATCGCAGTTATATAAAATACGCTGCCACCCAAAGTGGATAATTCATCAAATATGATCCT